>NZ_CP021255.1:1200000-1500000 GCF_002952055.1 Desulfobulbus oralis
ACCGTGCGCACCATGAGCGAGCACATCGACGTGGACGTTTCCGGCATCCTGCGCAGGGAAATTAACCTGGATCAGGCAGGCGACAAGCTCCTGGCAATGCTTTTCCGCACCTGCAACGGCCGCAACACCTGTGCGGAAGTTCTGGGGCATCGTGAGTTTATCATGACCAAACTGTACGAAAGCGCCTGACATATTTGAGGGAAGATATGGCTGTCACCTATTTGAAAAGGGCGAGTAAAACGCCGGAAACGGAAAGCGCCACAGCTCAGCATGTGGTCAATGAAATGCTGGCTGAAATTCTTCAGCACGGCGAAGAGGCTGTGCGCAGCTATGCTCTGAAGCTGGACAAGTGGTCTGGTGCTATCATCATGACCGAAGCGGAAATCCGAAGAACCATCGAGAAGGTGCCTGCCGGCGTCAAAAAGGACATCGATTTTGGGGTGAAACAGGTGCATGATTTTGCCCTGGCGCAAAAAGATTCCATAAAAGATTTCAGCGTCGAACTGTACCCCGGTGTCACCGCGGGGCAGCGTGTCATCCCGGTCAATGTGGTCGGCTGCTACGCTCCCGCCGGCCGCTATGCGCACATCGCCTCGGCCTACATGACCGTGGCCACGGCCAAGGCAGCCGGCGTGAAGAGCATTGTCGCCTGCTCCAGCCCCTTCCGGGGCGGGGGCATGCATCCCTATCTCCTGTATGCCTTCAGAGCTGCCGGCGCGGACATCATCATGACCTTGGGCGGCGTGCAAGCCATTGCCAGCATGGCCTACGGCCTGTTCACCGGCAGGGAAGCCGACGTGCTGGTTGGACCTGGCAACAAGTTCGTGGCCGAAGCCAAGCGCGTCCTGTTCGGCAAGGTGGGCATAGACGTCTTTGCCGGGCCTTCGGAAATCCTTGTACTGGCCGACGAAACCGCTGATCCGGAAATCGTGGCCTGCGATCTGGTCGGCCAGGGCGAGCACGGCGTGGAAAGCCCGGTTTGGCTGATCACCACCAGCCGACCTCTGGCTGACAAGGTGATGCGGCGCGTGCCCGAACTCATCGACAAACTGCCGCCTCTGGCCAAGGAGGCGGCAAGCGGGGGCTGGCGTGACTATGGCGAAGTCATCCTGTGCGACACCCGCGAAGAGGCGGCGGCCAAATCGGACGAATACGCGCCCGAGCATCTGGAAGTGCAAGCTGCGGATCTGGACTGGTGGCTGGAAAAGCTCACGGCCTACGGATCGCTCTTTCTGGGCGAGGAAAGCACCGTGGCCTACGGCGACAAGTGCAGCGGCCCGAACCACGTGCTGCCCACCAGACGCGCGGCCAAGTACTCTGGCGGCCTGTCGGTGCACAAGTTCGTCAAGACCCTGACCTGGCAGCGGATGACGAAAGATGCGGCCGTGCACATCGGCGGCGTCGCGGCGCGCATCTCCCGGCTGGAAGGCATGGAGGCCCACGCCCGCACCGCGGACGCGCGCCTGGCCAAATACGCCCCGGGCCAGAGTTTCGACCTGGGCACTCCAGTCAAGGAATAGGCCTCCGTGAGGTGCAATCATGAACAGCATTACCAAACTGTTTGATCTCTCAGGCCGGACGGCCATGGTGACCGGTGGCAATTCCGGCATCGGCGAGGCCATTGCCCGTGCCTTGGGTCTGGCCGGTGCTCGTGTCATTTTGGTGGCCCGGCGGGCTGAAGTACTGGCCAAAGCCTGTACAGACATGCAGACGGCGGGTATCAATGCCCAGTTGCTGGCCGCCGACCTCTCCACCCCGGAACAGGCGCTTGCCTGTGGCAAAAAGGCCCTTGAGCAGTTCAGGCGGATTGACATCCTGTGCAACGTGGCCGGCGTCAATCTGCGCCAGCCCTTCATGGACGTCAGGCCTGAGGCCTTTCTTCTGCACATGAAC
This sequence comes from Desulfobulbus oralis, assembly GCF_002952055.1. Lineage (NCBI taxonomy): Bacteria > Pseudomonadati > Thermodesulfobacteriota > Desulfobulbia > Desulfobulbales > Desulfobulbaceae > Desulfobulbus > Desulfobulbus oralis. Next base: position 1,201,894 of record NZ_CP021255.1, read on the forward strand.
CTGCATCTGGCCGCACCCTTCTTCCTCACCCAAACCCTGGCGCCGGCCATGGCCACACGGCAGTGGGGCCGCATCATCAATATTGCCTCTCTGCAATCCTATCGTGCCTTTGCCAGGAGTGCGCCCTACGGCGCTGGCAAGGGCGGCGTGGTGCAGCTGACCCGCGCCATTGCCCAGGAATGGAGTTCCTGCGGCATTACCTGCAATGCCATCGGCCCGGGCTTTTTTCCCACGCCACTGACCGAACCGGTGTTCTCCGATCCGGACTTGGCAAACAAAAACGCGGCACAAACCTGCATCGGCCGTAATGGGCAGCTTGAGGACCTTTACGGTTGCGCGGTCTTTCTGGCCAGCGATGCATCGGCCTATATTACCGGCCAGACCATCATGATCGACGGTGGCTTTACGGCACGCTGAACGCACAACTCCTTCATCCACACAGGAGGCGTCATGAAAGCACTGGTTTACAAAAAACCGGAACTGATGGCTCTGGAGGACTATCCCGATCCCGTGCTCGCCAGCGGAGAAGTCATCATCAAAATTGAATCATCCGGCATCTGCGGTTCGGACATGCATGCGTACTTTGGCCATGACCCGCGGCGCATGCCCGGTTTGGTCATGGGACACGAAGTCTCGGGAGTCATCCACCAAAGCGCTTCGCCACTGTACAAACCCGGCAAAAAAGTGACCGTCGACCCGCTGATCACCTGCGGCTTCTGCTCCTACTGCCGCACCGGGCGCGACAATCTCTGCGAAAACCGCACAATGATTGGGATGAACCGACCCGGCGCCTATGCCGAATACATGGCGATCCCGGCCGCCTCGGTGGTGCCCATTCCCGAAGACATGCCGCACAGGGTGGCGGTGCTGACCGAGCCGGCCGCAACGGTCGTCCATGCCCTCAGCATCTCGGAAGCCCGCATGCACCGTCCGGTACAGGAACAGCAGGTTCTGGTCATTGGTGGCGGTGCCATTGGCATGCTGATGGCTCTTCTCCTGACCTCGCGTGGCGTCCGCCACGTGGATCTGGCAGAAACCAACGCTCTGCGCCGGGTCTCTGCCGCCGAGCATCTGCCGGCCCGTATTATAGATCCCGTGGACACGCCCCCTGCGGAATCCTCCTACAACTTTGTGGTCGATGCGGTGGGTCGCAAGGTCACGCGCGACATGGCCATCCAGGCGCTCAAGCCAAACGGGGTGCTGATGCACATGGGTCTGCAGGACTGGAGCAGCGAAGTGGACATGCGCAAGATCACCCTGGCCGAGCTGATCGTGCTGGGCACCTACACCTACAGCTATGCGGACATACAGGCCACGGTCCAAGCCCTGCACGATCAGGTCTTTGGCGATCTCGGCTGGGTTGAGTATCAGCCCCTGGCCGATGGCCCCGGGGCCTTCGCGATGCTGGCCCGGCACAAGATCAGGGCGGCAAAAATAGTGCTGCAACCCTGAGCGCCGGCAGGCTGCCTGTGCTGCGGTTTCCCATATCAACAAGCGCCGGAAACGGCCAAGGAGCAAGACCATGAAAAAATCGACTCTTGGAATGCTCGCGCTGTGTCTTTCCCTGTTCTGCGCCATACCCCAGGCTCCCGCGACCGACAAACCCGAAGTACGCACCAGCGCCCAGCCCTGCCTGCACGGGCTGCCGCTCTGGTACGCCGACAAGGCTGGCTGGCTGCAGGACGCGCCCTTTGTCAACAAATTCATGCTTTTTTCCTCGGGTGCGCCGCAAACCGAAGCTCTGGCCGCCGACCAGTGGGATATTGGCTCCATGGGCACTGTGCCCACCATGATGGCCAGCATACGCTACGGTTACAGGCTTATCGGCATTTCCAATGAGGAGGGCTTTACCAACGACCTGTGGGTGCGGCCTGATTCACCGCTTTTGCAGCATAAGGGTGTCAATCCGGAATACCCGGATATTTACGGATCCGCCGAAGACTGGAAGGGCAAAAAAGTCCTTGTCACCACCATTTCCACAGGCCATTACGCCCTGACCTCGACCCTGAAACGTCTGGATCTCAGGGACAGCGATGTTAACATCGTGCACATGGAGCAGGGCCAGGCCATGACCGCCTTCACTGCCGGCGAGGGCGACATTCTGCAGCTCTGGGCGCCCTTGAGCTACATGGCCGAGGTCAGGGGCTGGAAACGCGTTTCTTCCGGCAGGGCCGCAAAGGTGGCCGTAATCGGCGGCATTGGCGTGCGCAAGGATTTTGCGGAGCAGCACCCCGATCTGGTGGTTGCCTGGCTGGATCTGTACATGCGTGCGATTGAGGGCATGAAGGCCAAGCCGGACCAGTATGTCGATCCGCTGCTCTCTTATTTCAACGAATACTGCGGCTTAGACATGAAGAAGGACATGGTGCAGAAGGAGTTTCAGTATCGTCCGCTGTTCACGGTTTCCGAGCAGATCGAGGCTATGGAAAACCCGGAAAAGCTGCCCAAATGGCTGCAGGGCGTGGCTGAATTCATGCTCTCCCAAGGCCGTATCCGGCAAAAGGAGTACGACCGTTACCTTAGGGAGAACTTCTTTATTGATCCGTCCTTTATGAAAAAACTGGCTGTAGAGCGGGCCAAAACGCAATCATAACCGGAAAATTTATTGCCTCGGAATTGCCTTGGCGTCTTCTCTCCATCCCTGGGGCGCCAGGGCAGGCTCTCAGGAGCAGACAGGCAGGAGGAAGTCATATGCCGGACGCCATTCCCCCCAATCTGGATGAAATTCTTGATCTTGAAGTAAAAAAGGCCAATTATTTCGCAACGGCCGCCAGGGAAAACTGGATTTCCGTGATCAGCTTCATCATGTTTCTGGTCGTCTGGGAGCTGATCTGCGGCCTGGAAATAATCGGCCCCTATCAACTCGTTCCACCCTCGGAAGTTCTCACCGTTTTTTTTGAAAAAATCACGGAATCCAGTCCGGACGGCGCCCGACTGCACGAGCACGCCATGGCCAGTCTCACCCTGGCTTTTTCCGGTTTCATCGTTGCCATGCTTATCGGCGTGCCCCTGGGCTTGCTCATGGGCTGGTATCCCAAAGTCAACCTTCTGGTTCGTCCCATCTTTGACGCCATCCGGCCGATTCCTCCCATTGCTTGGATTCCCATAGCCATTTTGTGGCTGGGCATTGGCATCAAGGCCAAGGCCTTCATCATTTTTCTGGCGGCTTTTGTGCCCTGCGTCATCAATTCGTTCACCGGCATCCGGCTGACCAATCCGGTTCTGATCCGGGTGGCCCTGATCTATGGCGCTTCCGATTTCGAGACGTTCCGCAAGATCGGTATTCCGTCGGCTGTTCCCATGATTTTCACCGGCATGAAACTTTCGCTCAACGCCGCCTGGACCACCTTGGTTGCGGCCGAGTTGCTGGCCGCATCCACCGGCCTGGGTTTCATGATCCAGCAGGGCCGCCGTCTGGCCCGGCCGGACATTATCATCGTGGGCATGCTCGCCATCGGTTTTCTGGGCGCTTTGATGTCCTGGATGCTGACTAAGATCGAGGCCCGTTTTGCCTCGTCAAGGAGGCTGGCATGAAGGGCAAGGTCATTTTCCCGGGCTCTCAGCTTGTTCCTCTTGCCTCGCTCGGCACCTTTGTGGCTCTGTGGGGCCTCGTCTCCCTGTACGCTGACCCTGAATTTCTGCCTTCGCCCCGGCGCGTGTGGAACGAATTTCTCTATCTGCTGGACAACCCCATCGGCGGCAACAGCATCTGGGCTCACATGGGCTACAGTCTGCGCCGGGTCATGATTGCCTTTGGCCTGGCAGTGTTGCTTGGGCTGCCCTTGGGCCTGTGGATGGGCTGGAGCCGCGTCTGCGAGAAAATCGTGACTCCTATCTTCGAGGTGCTCCGGCCGATTCCTCCCATTGCCTGGATTCCCATCGCTATCCTGTGGCTGGGCGTGGCTGAAGGCTCCAAGATCTTCATCTGCTTTGTGGGTGCCTTCGTCATCATGGTGCTCAATTCCTTCACCGGCATGCGCTACGTGGATCCCCTTCTGATCGACGCGGCCAGGTCCTTTGGCGCCACCCGCTCGCAGCAGTTCTTCAATGTAGCGGTACCATCCTGTATGCCCTCGATCTTCGCGGGCGTGCAGAATTCCCTGTCCATGGCCTGGATGTGCGTGCTGGCAGCCGAAATGGTGGGTGCACGCGAAGGTGTTGGCTTCATCATCATTCAGGGCATGGATCTCAACAAGTCGGCCATGATCGTGGTTGGCATGATTCTGATCGGCATTGTCGGTTCGCTGCTGGCCATGGTGTTCCGCTGGTTTGAACGGTTCGTCTGTCCGTGGCGGGGAGAGCTGGTATGAGCAGAAAAATAAAAATCGAATGCCAGAGCGTGTCCAAGGCCTTTCACGTGCCTGGCCAGAAGCATCTGCTACACGTGCTGGACCGGGTTTCGCTCAAAGTCTATGAAAACGAATTTCTGGTCATCCTGGGTCCAGGACAGAGTGGCAAGACCGTGCTGCTCAACTGTGTTGCCGGTCTCCTTGAACCCACGCGGGGCGCCATTCTCATCAACGGTCAAGCGACCGCCGGCCCAGGTCCAGACCGGGGCATGGTCTTCCAGCGCTACGCACTTTTTCCCTGGAAAAACGTGGAAAACAACGTGGCCTTCGGCCTCGCCGTCCGCGGCGTGCCCCGTGGGGAGCGCCTGGACACGGCACGGCGCTACATTGAACTGGTTGGTCTGAAAGGCTTCGAAAAGGCCTATCCGGCCCAGCTTTCCGGCGGCATGAAGCAGCGGGCGGGCATTGCCCGCGCCTACGCCAACAACCCGGACATTCTTCTGATGGACGAGCCCTTCGGCGCGCTGGATGCGCAGACTCGCTACGCCATGGAGCAGGAACTGCGCAGCATCTGGGAAAAGGAAAAGCGCACGGTCTGCTTTGTCACCAACAACATTGAGGAAGCCATCTATCTGGGCGACCGCGTGATCGTCATGTCCGCGTTGCCTGGCCGGGTGAAAAGCGAATATCCCATCGACATTCCCGCACCGCGCGCCTACACGGAAACCGCTTTTCTGGCCTTGCGCAAACACATTTCCGCAGATACCGATCTGGTCCTGTAGGAGGGCGGCATGCAGACTGGAACCAAGGGAACCTACGCCAAAAATCGTGCAATCAAGGTCCGCGTCAGCAATCTGACCAAGTACTACGGCGATCTGCTGGTACTGGATAACATCAACTTTGACATCTACAAGGGTGAATTGCTCTGCATCGTTGGGCCCACAGGCTGTGGCAAGACCACCTTTCTGAACTGTCTCTCCCGCTTCATTCCCATCACCACGGGGAGCATTGATGTGGACGGCCAGCCGGCTGATCCCAGGCTGCACAACATTGCCTTTGTCTTTCAGGAGGTCTCGGCCATTCCCTGGCTCACGGTGGAGGACAACATCCGCTTCGGCCTGCGCGTCAAACGGTTGCCGCACGAGGAAATCGAGCGAAGGACCGAGCGCATGCTGGAGATTGTGGGCCTCACAAGGTACCGTGCCTACTATCCGCAGCAGCTTTCGGCCAGCATGGAGCAACGGGTGGTCATCGCACGCAATTTCGCCATCAATCCGGACCTGCTGCTTATGGACGAACCCTACGGTCAATTGGATGTGAAGCTGCGCTACTATCTGGAAGACGAACTCATGCGCATCTGGAGGGAGCTGGGCAGCACCGTGGCCTTCATTACGCACAACATCGAGGAAGCGGTCTATCTGGCGGAGCGGATTTTGATCCTCTCGCCCAAGCCTGCGACCATCAAGGAGGAAGTCATCGTGGCACTGCCCCATCCACGGCAGTACGACGATCCGGAGTTCGTCAAAGTCCGCGATTATGTCACGGAAAGCATCAAGTGGTGGTGATGGGGGCACCCGTCAGACATTGCCGCCGGGCAAAACCCAAGGAATGCAACTCTTAAGCACAAGGAGATTCAGATGAAAATGACAAAAACATGGTGTCTTTTCCCTGTGGTTCTGATGCTGATCCTGGTCGCTCCTTTGCTGGCGTCCGCAGCGTATCCCGAAAAGCCGATCAACATGATCATTGCCTTCACGGCAGGCGGTTCCAGCGATGTGCAGGCGCGCATCATGCAAAAGTACTGGAACAAGTATGTCAATCAGCCCTGGGTTTTCGTATACAAACCCGGTGCGGGCGGTATCATTGGTTTTACTGAAATCGCCAAGGCGAAGGCTGACGGCTACACTATCGGTGGGCTGAACGTACCGCACATGGTTCTCCAGAATCTGGCGCAACGTGCCGCTTTCGACATTGACAGCTATGAATATTTGGCCCAGGTGGTCAATGATCCCCAGTGCGTCGTGGTGCTCAGGAAAAGCAGATTCAAAAGCCTCGCCGAAATTCTCGACCACGCCAAGGCCCATCCGGGCAAGTTGAAGGTGGGACTGGTCGGGCCTCTCAGCGGGCATCATATGATGTTTCTTGAATTCAAGCGTCTCTTTCCCGAGGCCAGATTCAGTCCGGTCTTTTACAAGGGCGCTGCCGACCAGAACGCTGCCCTGCTCGGCGGCGAGGTGGATCTGATGTTTGGCAACATCAACGACGTCATGCGTTCGATTGACGAGTTTAATGTGCTCAATGTGGCATCTGAAGAGCGCAATGCCTTTCTCCCTGAGGTGCCGACGCTGAAGGAGCAGCATGTCGATTTTGTTTCCGATATTCGCCGGGTATTCGCCGTGCCTAAAAACGTGCCGGCAGACAGACTCGCCTTTCTGCGCGAGGTTTTCCGAAAGATCTGTGCGGATCCCGAATACCTGGCCGATATGAAAAAGGCCGGGCAGCCGGAGGAATATCTGGATAGTGAGGCCACCCATGCCTACATCCTGAAACAGGAGGCCAGGATCCGCAGATTGCTGGAGGAAGAAAATCTGCTCCAGTAAACCGCGACGGTGCGGGCTGGGAGGTAGTGGCAGCCCCAAGGCGAAGAATATAAACAAAGTCGGCGTGTTTCCCTTCAGGAGGGCCCAATGACCGAATTCATCCTCCCCTCCCTGCTAAATTTGGCGGATCCCCTGAGCATATTTCTGATGGTTGCGGGCCTTGCAGGCGGCATCGTCATCGGCGCCTTGCCGGGGCTGTCAGCCACCATGGGCGTGGCCCTGATGGTACCGATCACCTTCGCCATGTCGCCCGCTCAGGGCCTGGTCATGCTGGGGGCCATCTACGTCGGCGCCATTTACGGTGGCGCCAATTCGGCCATTCTCATCTGCACGCCGGGCACGCCATCTTCCGTAGCCACCACCTTTGATGGCTGGCCGCTGACCCAGCAAGGCAAAGCGGACAGCGCCCTGTATACCTCGCTGCTCGCATCCGCCTTCGGTGGGATTGTGGGCGTGTGCTTTTTGCTCTTTCTTGCGGCCCCTCTGGCCCGCTTTGCGCTGAAATTCGGTGGACCGGAGAATTTCTGGCTCTGTCTCTTCGGTCTGAGCACCATTGCCGTTATGAGCCCTGGCAACATGGGCAAGGGCGTTGTTTCCGGCGCCATTGGTCTTCTGGTCGCCACCATTGGACTTGACCCCAATGTCGGCGTGCCTCGTTTCACTTTTGGCAATTATGGGTTGATGCAGGGCATTTCCGTTATTCCCTGTATGATTGGATTGTTTTCCTTCTCACAGGTTTTGTACCTTGTCGGCACCAACAAGACTTTTGTGGCGGAATACAATCCGCACAGCGGCACCTTCATGCAGGTGTGCCGGCATCTGAGCGGCCGTTGCAAGGCGATCCTGCTCCGCTCCTCGCTGATCGGTTCCTGGGTGGGCATGCTGCCCGGTGCGGGCGGCGAAATTGCCTCGATCATTGCCTACAACGAAAGCAAGCGCTGGTCAAAGACCCCGGAGATGTACGGCAAGGGCTGCATAGAAGGCGTAGCCGCTTCGGAGAGCGCCAACAACGCCGTCATTGGCGGCGCTCTCATTCCTCTGCTCACGCTGGGCATTCCCGGTAGTGCCGTAGCCGCGGTTATTCTGGGGGCACTGATGGCCCACGGCATCCAGCCGGGATTCAAAATCTTCACAGAAACCGGCACGCTGGCCTATACCTTTATCTTTTCCCAGTTTGCCGTCAACCTGCTCGTGGTGCCTGTGGGGTTTGCCCTGTGCCGTTGCATGGCGCGGCTTCTGACCATCCGCCTGACTTACGTGGCGATCAGCATTGTAACGCTGTCCTTCATTGGCGCCTATGCCATTGCCAACAGCATGGTGGATGTCTGGACCGTGGTGGTCTTCGGTTTTGTGGGCTATTTCGGAGGCAAGGTGGGCATGGATGCCGGCGCCATGGCGCTCGGCGTCATTCTCGGGCCCATGATTGAGGAAAATCTGGGCAAGTGTCTGGATTTGGCCCATTCTGTTGACGGTGGCCTGCCGGCCATCATGTTTGGCGGTCCCATCAATAAGGTGCTCATAGCCGCTCTGCTGCTCTCCTTATCGACCCCCTTTCTTTTGCGCCTGAAGAGACTACGCAAACAGGAGCTGAAGGCCGCGCACCGCTTCCAGCGGGAACACAAAATGAAAGGAGGTGAAAGACATGCGTAAAAGTTCCAGCGACTTTCTCTGCGGTCTCGCTTTTCTTGCCGTCAGCATCGCCTTCGCCCTGCAGATGGGCACCTTGGAGGGCAAGAGTCTGATCTTCCCGCGTACCCTGGCAGCGGTCATTGCGCTGGGTGGATTGTGGTTCATGGGCAAGGGGCTGATCCTGCGCCGCCTGGAAAAGAATCCCCATCCCCACGGCGACCCAGTGGCTTGGAAGCTGGTCACCATTATCGCTGTGGTTTCCATGGGCTATGCACTGCTCATCCTGTGGCTGGGCTTTTTCAGCGCCACCTTCTTGTTCGTTGTCACAGCATCATTGCTCTTGGGCGACAGAGCGCGTGGCCTGTCCTGTTTATTGGGCGTTGGCGTGCTCTACAGTCTGATTTTTGTAGCTCTGATTTGGCTCGTTTTTGTGAAACTGCTCAGCGTGCCCACACCTTCGGGGCTGCTGTTCTGAAGAGCCTTGTCCGTTGTCGGCTTGGCTCCGCATGTGTAACGAGAGCTATTCCCATGAAGTACAGCATCAGATATGGGCCAGGTGCGTTGAGCATCATCCTGCCCGATTCCTTGCACGTTGACGTATTCACCCCCCGTTTCGCTCAACCGCTGGCCGATCCCCTGGCCTTGTTCGCCCGTGCTCTGGACAATCCCGAAGGCGTGCCGCCGCTGGAGGCCATGCTTGAGCCACGCTCCGTCGCCATTGCAGTGCCGGACGAAACGCGGCCCTTTCCCCTGAAAGCGCTCCTGCCCGCCCTGTTGGACCGGCTCTTTGCGGCTTTTCCCAAGCTGGCGCATGAAAAGGTTCGCATCGTGGTCGGCGGCGGCCTGCACGAAGCCCCGGATCAGGCACAGCTTGCGCGCATTCTCCCCCAGGATTTACGTGGCTGTTCGGTAGTAAGCCACGACGCGCGCCGCTCCGCAGTGCGGCATATGGGTTGGACCAGTCGTGGAACGCCGGTGGAAATCAACACTGCCTATGCCGATGCCGAATTGAAAATCGTGATGGGCATGGTGGATGTTCACCAGTTTGTGGGCTTTACCGGCGGTGCCAAGGGCGTGGCAGTGGGTTGCGCCTCTGCTGCCATGATTACAGCCAATCACCGGATGTTGAGCGAAGCGGGCGCCTTTGCCGGCAACATCGAGGGCAATCCGGTGCGGGATGATCTTGACGAGGCGGGTGCGATTGCCGGCGTGAAGCTGGCCATCAACGTGGTCCTTACGCCCGAAAAAGAGATCGCTGCCCTGTTCGTGGGCGATCCGCCCCGGGTCATGCGTTCAGCTGCGGCTGAAAGCCGTCGGCTCTGCGGCCTTTCGCTGTATGACCGATACGACATCGTTATAGCCTCCTGTGGCGGGGCTCCCAAGGACATCTGTCTCTACCAGGCCCAAAAGGGGCTGGAACCGGCTCGTCATTGTGCCCGGCCGGGAGGTAAAATACTGCTGCTCGCCCAGTGCCCGCAGGGTATCGGCGACGAGCGCTACACGGCCTATGTGGCCCGATTTTTCAGCCATGACGCTGTGTTGCGCGATTTCAGGCGGCACGCATTCGCCATGGGGGCACACAAGGCTTTCCTGTTTGCGCGGACGGCTGCGGAACATGAGCTGGTGCTGCATACCGATCTGCCGGATGCCGATACGGCCCGATGCCTGCTTAACAAGGGCGATGCCCAGACGACCCTGAATGGCTGGTTCCGGCAGATTCCGGCCGCCAAAGTGGCCATTTTGCCCTACGCCAATACGACTTTCTTTCGGCGCACAGACTGATCCGTTTAGTTTCCTCAGCCCCGACTGTCGTCATTGGAGGCGGCCGGGCTGTCACCCGTTGTTTTTATCGTCACTTAGTACGGCCGCTGCACCGTCTCTGTCAGCTTCGGAAGGGATGTCCGGGCTCAGTCCTTATTAATCGAGATAGCATATGACGGAAGCCGCGAGGCACAGAGCTGAAAAGAAGGTATGCGCGCAGCGGTCATAACGCATGGCTATTCTCCGCCAGTCCTTGATCCTGCCAAACATGATCTCAATCTTGTGCCGCTGTTTATACAGATCTTGATCGTACGGGCAGGCTTTCTTCCGGCTCCTTCTGGGCGGGATGCAGGGCGTAATGCCTCTGGCACGCAGGGCATCACGGAACCAGCCGGCGTCATAACCACGGTCCGCCAGAAGCGCCCTGGCCTCGGGCAAAGCATCCATGGCATCCATAAGCAGGGTGGCTCCTTTGTAGTCGCTCACCTGGCCTGCCGTGAGCGTCGCAGAGGGCATGGTTTTGGAGTTCAGCCCGCCCTTTGTACGTCCGATGCAGCGGGAAAGAGCCCTTTTTTGAGCAAACTGGCGGCGGTACGATGCGCCTTGAGGTGGGTCGCATTGATCATCACCTGGCCATCCCCGCTGTTTTTGCCAATTCGGTAAAAATATTGTTGAAGACGCCCATCCGGCTCCAGCGCAAAAAACGATTGTAGAGCGTCTTGTACGGGCCATACTCGCGCGGCGCATCTTGCCACTCAGGCCATGTTTGATGACATAAATGATGCCGTTGATGACTTTCCGGTTATCGACCCGCGGAATACCATGAGAACGTGGGAAGAAGGGCTTGATACGTTCGAGTTGTTCGGCAGAAAGGTAGAAAAGTTGGCTCATGGCGTCCTCCCTGAGCACAACCAACCAGATTTTCTGCTTTTTGGCAATTAATAAGGCCTGAGCCTAGTGGACGGGTTTTGTTTTTCTGCGTCTTGTCATCGAATTACACCGCTTTCAGGGTGTTGGCGCTGCCGCTCCCCGATCACTCTATTTTCGGAAAACTTGTCATATCCCGCTTCTCTTTCACCTCAAAACTCTCCGCGTTCTTACCCCCAAACTCCTGCCCACGTCCAGTGTCCTGCATTTTTTGCTGTAACCGCTGTTCGGCGATCTCATCGGTAAACTGGTTGATACTCTTCATGATTTATATCAAACAGGTCGTTGATGTACTGGCCGGTCGTTCCTTATGGGTTCTACCCTTACTTGCCGGAGACCCGGAAAACATGTCGGGGGATGCCGGTAAAATTTTTTCGTGCTGGCCTGCTGAGGAGAACTGACCAGGTGGCGGCGGGATGTTTCGAGAAATTTGAAAAGAATCACCATATTCCAACTTTTCACATGCTTTGTCACCTGCTATATTGGAAGGCCGTCATTGTACCTTGGACAAATTACATTCGCTCGCCGCCGGTGAGTTGAGGGCGCATCAGGAATTTAGGCAATCCGATATGGCAAAGGCTCCGGAAAATTTTGCGGAGACGGTCAAAGGAGTCCGCCAGCAACTGGGGCTCAGCCAGGAAGAGCTGGCCCATGAACTGGGCGTGAGCTTTTCCACGATCAACCGCTGGGAAAACAGCAAGACGGTTCCTTTCAAGCTGGCGAGAAGGCAATTCGAAGCTTTTTGTAAAAGGATGGCAGGACAGGGCAAGCTGAATCTCGATAACAAGGATATGCAACCATGACCCCAGGCAATTTTCAGCAACTGGCGAATTTCATCTGGTCGGTGGCTGACCTGCTGCGTGGGCCGTACCGGCCGCCGCAGTACGAACGGGTCATGCTGCCGCTGACGGTGCTGCGCCGTTTCGATGCTGTGCTGGCCCCCACCAAGGAGGCGGTGCTCAAACGCTGCGAGACCTTGAAGGATAAAGACCCGCAGCTGGTGGACCGGGTATTGAACGAGCTGGCAAAGGACGAGGACGGTAAACCGCTGGGCTTTCACAATCGCAGCCAGCTCGACTTCCGTAAACTCAAGGGCGACCCGGACAATATCGGCCGTCACCTGGCCGATTATATCAACGGCTTCTCCGAGAACATTCGCAAGATCTTCGAACGTTTCGAGTTTGATAAGGCGATCGAAAAACTTGAAGAAGCCAACCGCCTCTACTAGGTGGTTGCGCAGTTCGTCGAAATCGACCTGCATCCACGCCGCGTGGACAACATTACCATGGGACTGGTGTTCGAAGACCTGATCCGACGCTTCAACGAGGCAGCCAACGAGACCGCCGGTGACCACTTCACCCCGCGCGAGGTCATCCGCCTGATGGTCAATCTGCTGCTGGAACCCGATACCCAGGTGCTCACCCAGGCGGGCAAAATCGTCACCATCTGCGACCCGGCCTGCGGCACCGGCGGCATGCTGGCCGAAAGCCAGCACTGGCTGCGCGCCCACAACGAACAGGCCACGGTCAAGGTCTACGGCCAGGACTACAACCCGCGCTCCTACGCCGTCGCCGCCTCCGACCTGCTGATCAAAGGGCACAAGGACAGCCTCATCGAATACGGCAATACCCTGACCAACGACCAGTTTTCCGACATGCGTTTCGACTACCTGCTGGCCAATCCACCCTTCGGCGTGGACTGGAAAGGGGAGAAGGCGGAGATCGACCGCTGGCCCGACTTTCGCGGCTACAACGGCAAGTTGCCGCGCATCAACGACGGTGCGCTGCTCTTCCTGCTCCACATGATCGCCAAGTTTCAGCCGTGGCAGCAGGGCAACCGCGACAAGCCCGGCTCGCGCATCGCCATCGTCTTCAACGGCTCGCCGCTCTTCACCGGCGGCGCGGGCAGCGGTGAAAGCGAAATCCGCCGCTGGATCATCGAACACGACTGGCTGGAAGCCATCGTCGCCCTGCCCGAGCAGATGTTCTACAACACCGGCATCGGCACCTTCGTCTGGGTGCTGAGCAACCGCAAAGAGGCACACCGCAAGGGCAAGATCCAACTGATCGACGCCCGCGAGCGCTGGACGCCGATGAAACGCAGCCTCGGCAACAAGCGCCGCTGGCTCGATGAAAAGGCCATCGATGAAGTGACCCGCGAGCACGGCGCGCTGACCGAATCGAAGACAAGCAAGATCTTTGACAATGCCGATTTCGGCTACCGTCGCGTCACCATCCTGCGCCCGCTGCGCCTCAAGTTCCAGTTCACCCAGGAGGCCAAGGAACGCTACCTCGACACCTGCCCTGAACTGCTCGATGCCGTGCTGGCCATCGAAGAGGTATTCGGCAGCGAGCCGCATTACGACTGGAATCAGGTTCGGGACGAGGTGCAGAAGATTGTCAAAAGGTTGCCCGGCGATGTCGAAGGCTGGGCCAGGGGTGCCAGGGGCACGGCACAGAAAAAGGCCTTCCGCGATGCCTTCACCGAGGTTGCCCCCGAGGCCGAGCCGGTTATCGCCAAGGTGCACAAGGAAGCCGCGCTGGATATCGAAGCCCTCTTTCCCGGTCAAACCCTGCCCGAACTTTCGCCCGATGAGCTGCAATCCTTGTTGGGACTGCACCCGACGGGCAAAGGGAAATATGTTGAGTACGAGGCCGACTCCAACCTGAAGGATTTTGAAAACATCCCCCTCAAGGAAGACGTGATCAGCTACGTGCTGCGCGAGGTACGCCCCTATGTGGCGGACGCCTGGGTCGACCGCGACACCCTGGACGAGCAGGACGGCGGTATCGGCAAGGTGGGCTATGAGATCAACTTCAACCGCGAGTTCTTCCAGTACCAGCCGCCGCGCCCACTCGCCGAGATCGATGCGGAGCTTGCTGCGGTGGAGAAGCGGATCATGGGGCTGTTGCGGGAGGTGACGGAGTGAGCATCGACCGACCGGAAAGCGAGTTGCATGGCATCTTGGCCGAGTTGCGCAAACTGCCCAGCGAAACCGAGTGGGTCGAGTTCAAGCACAACAATGACGAACCGGACGAGATCGGCGAATACCTCTCCGCCCTGGCCAATGCTGCCGCCCTGACCGGGAAGGTGAGCGCCTGGCTCGTCTGGGGCGTAAGCAATGACACCCACGAGGTCATTGGCACTACATTCAACCCAACGGCGGCCAAGGTCGGCAACGAGGAGCTGGAAAGCTGGTTGCTGCATCTGCTCTCACCCAAGATCAACTTCCGCTTTTACACGGTTCAGCTCGAAGACAACATGGTCGTCCTGCTGGAAATCAGTGCGGCCTTCCGTCATCCGGTGCAGTTCAAGGGGACAGAGTTTATCCGCGTCGGCTCCTACAGAAAGAAGCTGAAGGACTTCCCGGAAAAAGAGCGCGAGCTGTGGCGGGTGTTTGATCGCACGCCCTTTGAAAAGGAGATCGCCGCCGAAAATATTGCTGCCGAGGAGGTGCTCCGGCTGCTCGATTATCCCGCCTATTTCGACCTGCTCTCTCTGCCGCTTCCCGAGGGGCGGGACGGTATTCTGTCCGCCCTAGCGGCCGACGACATGATCGCTCCGGGCAAGGGCGGCAAATGGAATATCACCAACCTCGGCGCCGTGCTGTTCGCCAAACGGCTGGCCGATTTCCGCACCCTAGCCCGCAAAGCGGTGCGCGTTGTTCTCTACAAAGGTGAAAACCGTGTAAAAACCGTGCGCGAGCAGGAGGGCAGCAAGGGGTACGCCGCCGGATTCGAGGGGCTGATCGGTTTTGTCACCAACCTGCTGCCCAGTAACGAGGTCATCGGCCAGGCCCTGCGCAAGCAGGTGCCCATGTTCCCGGAACTGGCCATCCGTGAGTTGGTGGCCAATGCCATCATCCACCAGGACTTTCACCTGACCGGTACCGGCCCCATGGTGGAGCTCTTTGCGGGCCGCATGGAAATCACCAACCCCGGTCTGCCGCTGGTGCAGACCGACCGCTTTCTCGACAGCCCGCCCCGCTCCCGCAACGAAGCCCTGGCCTCCTTCATGCGCCGCATCGGCATCTGCGAGGAGCGCGGCAGCGGCGTGGACAAGGTGGTCATCCAAACCGAGGTCTTTCAGCTTCCCGCACCTTTTTTTGAAGCCACGGACGAACACACCCGCGTCGTCCTCTTCGCCCACCGTGAGTTCAAGGCCATGGACAAGACCGACCGCATCCGTGCCGCCTACCTGCATGCCTGCCTGCGTTACGTGCAGCGGGACTACATGACCAACACCAGCCTGCGTGAACGCTTCGGCATCGACGAGAAGAACAGCTCCATGGCCTCCCGCATCATCAGGGATACTGTCGAAGCCGGTCTGATCCGCTGCCATGACGAGACTGTCGGCAGCCGGGCCAGAAAATACCTGCCGAGGTGGGCATGATGAAAAAAAAGACTTTTGCTTGACCGTTGTTTGACTGGACGCCGCCACCCAGGGGCCTTGTCCTGCTCTAACATGCGCTATTCCCACAGGTTTGGCAGATTCCCATTGCTTGACCGTTGTTTGACTGGCCAGCCCGAATCCCAAGTGGCGGAGAAGCGGGTTACGGGCCTCTTGCGGGGGATGCCGGTGGCTTCAGTTGTCAAGGAATGCTTGTCTACTGCCGAGGGCGGGCAGTGGCCTGGGGCGGCAACTGTCAAGGCATCCTTGACAGTTCAAAACGGGGACGGTCACAGCGCCCATTTCAGGGGGATCGCGGAGCTGGAGCGGATTGAAAAACAGCTTGAACAGAAAAAGGCAAGGCGATGAAGCCGGGCGTAATGATGGCCTCACACGAAGGCACGAAGACACGAAGGATTGAAACCCGGCGACTCCGCTTTCTTGTTTGATACGAAATCGGGTGCCACTCCGTCCAGTGGTGTTGAAGAGTACTGGGATGGCGACATCAATTGGGTGACGCCAGAAGATTTGGGGAAACTTGAAAGCCGATACATTCAAGATACTCGTCGCCGCATCACAGAAGAAGGGTACAAAAATTGTGGTGTAAGCCTTGTTCCCGCGGACTCCTTGATCTTGTCAAAACGAGCACCGATTGGGCTGGTGGCTATTCTGTCCGTCGATGCCACATGCAACCAAGGTTGCTTCCTCCTTACAAAGCAAAATGGTGTCGATGAACGGTTCTATTATTACGCACTGCTTTACCTTCGGCCATTACTTGAGATTCTAGGCCGTGGCTCAACTTTCATGGAATTATCCGCAGATGACCTGCGATCTGTGCGGCTACCATACCCCGATGTCGAAACCCAACGCCTGATCGCCGGCTACCTCGACCGCGAAACCGCGCGCATCGATGCGCTGGTGGCGGAAAAGGAAAAGATGCTGGCCCTGCTGGAAGAAAAGCGCGCCGCCCTCATCAGCCGCGCCGTCACCCGCGGCCTCGACCCCACCGCCCCCCTCAAACCCTCCGGCCTCGACTGGCTGGGAGATATTCCGGCACATTGGGAGGTTTGGCGCCTCAAATATTTGGCAGAAGTGCGCGGCGGTTTAACCCCCTGGGCAAAAAGTATTCGCGAAACGACCTTATCGAAATGGTATATCTCAGGGTTGCTAATGTGCAAGATGGCTACTTGAAGCTTGATGAAATGCAAACAGTCGAGGGGTTACCCCAGAGGAAGCTGAAAATTACCTTCTCCAGCATGGCGATGTTCTGATGAACGAAGGCGGCGACATTGATAAATTAGGCCGTGGTTGTGTATGGCGGGAAGAGATAAAATCATGCCTTCATCAAAACCATGTTTTCTCTGTGCGACCACGCCTTGTCGAACCTGAATGGCTTGCACTTTGGACCTCTACGCTTGAAGCAAAGCGTTACTTTGAACAACGCGCCAAAAGATCGACCAATCTGGCGTCCATCTCAGGAACAAATATCAAAGAGTTGCCCGTTCCTATGCCTTCCATGGATGAGCAGCTCAGCATAAAAACACATATCGAGATTTCAACGAAAAAGATCTTGGCGATTCAGTTGGAGATGCAACAGTCCATCGAACGACTCAAAGAACGCCGCGCCGCCCTGATCACCGCCGCCGTGACCGGCCAGATATCTGTCGAGGAGATGCAGACATGAACACCGTCCCCGCCTCCATTCCAGTTTTGCGCTGGGCAGCGGATCGGGCCTGTCTCTCCGATGCCATACTGGAAAAGCATTTTCGCAAATGGCCACTGTGGCTCACCGGCGAGGCGCAGCCAACCTTGAAGCAATTGGAGAACTTTGCCCGACTCACTCACACCCCCATCGGTTATTTCTTCCTGCCCGAACCGCCGGAACTGGAACTGCCTGTGCCGGATTTCCGCACCTTGCGAGATGAAGCCATGCTTGAGCCCAGCAGCGCCTTGCTGGATACCCTCTATCTCTGCCAACAACGGCAGGAGTGGTTCCGCGACTATGCCCGCATGCACGGCCTGCCCCGGCTGACTTTTGTCGGCAGCGTGACCCTTGCGGATCAAGCTGAGGATGTGGCTGAAGCAATGCGGCAGTCCTTGTCTCTCTCCATTGCCGAGCGGAAGGGCCTGCCGACCTGGATGGATGCCCTGCGCCAGCTCATCGCCAAGGCCGAGGAGGCCGGGGTGTTGGTAATGGCCAGTTCCATTGTCGGCAGCAACAGCCATCGAAAACTGAACGTGGATGAATTTCGCGGCTTTGCCCTGGCCGATGATTTGGCGCCGCTGGTGTTTTTGAATGGCGCGGACAGCAAGGCAGCTCAGATGTTTACCCTGGCCCACGAATTAGCCCATATCTGGCTGGGTGAAAGCGGGGTGTCCGATCCGGAGGCGGGAAATATCCCCGAGCAAGGGATTGAAAAATGGTGCAACCAGGTGGCCGCTGAACTGTTGATGCCGCTGGATGAACTGCGCCAGGTGTATGAACCTGGTTCGTCAGTGGCCGCGGAGATTCAACGTCTGGCCCGCCTGTTCAAGGTGAGTACCCTGGTGGCCTTGCGCCGCCTGTTCGATGCAGGATTTATCGATCAAACCACCCTGTGGCAATGCTACCGCAAAGAGGTCGAGAGAATCAGGGGACTGGAGCGTAGCAGTGGCGGCGGTGATTTTTATCGCACCCTGGGTGCGCGTACCGGCAAACTCTTCGCCCGGGCGATTCTCTCCAGTACCCTGGAGGGGCAGACCCTGTTTCAGGACGCCTTCCGTATGCTTGGTGTGCGCAAGACTTCCACCTTTTATGAAGCTGCACGCGAGTTGGGGGTGATGCTATGACCTACCTCCTCGATGCCAATGTGTTCATCCAGGCCAAGAACCTTCACTACGGGCTGGATTTCTGTCCTGCGTTCTGGGAGTGGTTGATCGATAACAATGTCTCCGGCCGGGTATTCAGCATCGACAAGGTGGCTGATGAGATCGCCGCCGGTGCGGATGAACTGACCGACTGGATGCGAAATAGCGGTAACGGCCTTTTTCTGAAAACCGATACGGCGATAGCTGCCCAATCCGGCAGAGTAAGCGCCTGGGCTACCGGCCAGCAATACGAACCAGCTGCAATCAATACCTTTTTGCAGGTAGCGGATTTCTATCTGGTAGCGCATGCGCTGGCAGGCGGGCATGTGGTGGTTACCCACGAGGTGCCTGCCAATTCCACCAAGCGAATCAAAATTCCCAACGCCTGTATCGGACTGGATCTGCGCTTCATGACCCCTTACGAAATGTTGCGAGGGAGAAGGCGAAGTTTGTTTTGGGGGCGAAACCATGAAGCAAACCTCCGAAGCCGCCTTTGAAACCGCCATCGAAGCGGTGTTGCTGCATGACGGCTACAGCAAGCTGGCCTCCGGCGCTTTCGATACCGAGCGGGCCATCTTCCCCGGCGAGGCGCTGACCTTTATCCGCGAGACCCAAGCCAAGACCTGGGAGAAACTCGAAGCCCTGCACGGGGCGGAGACCGGCGAGCGGGTACTCTCGGCGCTCACCAAATGGCTGGACACCCACGGCGCCCTGACCACCCTGCGTCACGGCTTCAAATGCTTCGGCAAGACCCTGCGTATCGCCTTTTTCCGCCCGACCCACGGACTCAACCCGGAGCTGGAGGCGCGCTACCGCGCCAACCGGCTGGGCATCACCCGGCAGCTCCATTTCAGCGGCAGGAACAAGAAATCGCTGGATGTGGTCTTATCGGTCAACGGCATTCCGGTGGTGACCCTGGAGCTGAAAAATGCCCTCTCCGGCCAGACGGCGGCCAACGCCATCCACCAGTACCGTCACGACCGCGACCCGCGCGAGCCTATCTTCCTCTTTACCAAGCGCACCCTGGTGCATTTCGCCGTGGATACCGAAGAGGCGCACATGACCACCCGCCTGGCCGGAACCAGCACCCACTTTCTGCCCTTCAACCGGGGCTGGAACGGCGGCGCGGGTAACGCACCGGACAGGCAAGGACGCAACTACAAGACCGCCTACCTGTGGGAAGAGGTGCTCTCGCGTGACAGCCTGCTCGACCTGCTGGCGCGGTTCCTTCATCTCGAGATTGACGAAACGGTCAGCGACGAAGGCAAGAAGGTGCGCAAGGAGACGATGATCTTCCCCCGCTACCACCAGTTGCAGGCGGTACGGCAGATGGTGACGGCGGCGGGCAGCGAAGGCGTCGGCCATAACTACCTGGTGGAACACTCGGCGGGCAGCGGCAAGAGCAACACCATCGGCTGGCTGGCGCACCGGCTCTCCTCTCTGCACAACGAGCGGGACGAGCGCATTTTCGACAGCGTGGTGGTGATCACCGACAGGGTGGTGCTCGACCGCCAGTTGCAGAACACCATCTACCAATTCGACCACCGTCAGGGGGTGGTGCAGAAGATTGACGAGGACTCGCGCCAACTGGCCGAGGCACTGGAAGCGGGCGTGCCGATCATCATCACCACCCTGCAGAAATTCCCCTTCGTCTCCAGACAGTTGATGAAACTGGCGGAGGAGCGCGGGGCAGGCAACAGCTATCTGCCGACGCGCAACTATGCGGTGATCATCGACGAGGCGCACAGCTCCCAGTCTGGGGAGACGGCCACTGAGCTCAAAGGTGTTTTGGGCGGTGCTGAATTGATCCGCAAAGCGCTGGAAGCGGCCCAGGAAGAAGGTGAGGAGGAACTGGAGCGGTTGTTTCGCGCCATGGCCAAGCGCGGCCGCCAGCCCAATATGAGCTTTTTCGCCTTCACCGCCACGCCTAAACATAAAACCCTGGCGATCTTCGGCCGGGGTGGCGAGCCTTTCCACCGTTACACCATGCGGCAGGCCATCGAAGAAGGCTTTATCAAGGATGTGCTGAAGAATTACGTCAGCTACAAGACCTACTACAAGCTGATCAAGAAGGTCGAGGACGATCCCAACGTCGAACGCAAGAAAGCGGCCCGGGCGCTGGCCCGTTTCATGCGCCTGCACCCACACAACATTGGCCAGAAAACCGAGGTGATGGTCGAGCACTTCCAGCAGCATACCCGCCACAAGATCGGCGGCCACGCCAAGGCGATGGTGGTCACCGGTTCGCGGCTGGAGGCGGTGCGCTACAAACAGGACTTCGACCGCTATATCGGCGAGAAGGGCTATCCCATCAAGAGTCTGGTGGCCTTTTCCGGCACGGTGGAAGACGACAAGGTGCCCGGGAAGACCTACACCGAGGTCGAGATGAATAGCGGCTTGCAGGAAAAGGAGCTGCCGGAGAGCTTCGCCAAAACCGATTATCGGGTGCTGCTGGTGGCGGAGAAATACCAGACCGGTTTTGACCAGCCGCTGTTGCACACCATGTACGTGGACAAGCGGTTGGCCGGGATTCAGGCGGTACAGACCCTTTCGCGCCTGAACCGCACCCATCCGCTGAAGGACGACACCTTCGTGCTTGATTTCGTCAACGACCCGGATGAGATCCGGGAGGCGTTTCGCCAGTATTACGACGGCTCGATCATGGGGGAGGAAGTCGACCCGGATCGGCTGTATGAGGTGAAAGCCGGGCTGGACAGGTCGGGCATCTATTTGCAAGACGAGGTGGACGAATTTTCGCGCATTTTCTTCGCGCCCAAGCGCCGCCAAAGCCCGGCCGACCACAAGAACATGAACGCCCTGCTGGATCAGGCGGCGGCCCACTTTGCCCAACTGCAAAATGATGAAGAGGAAGAGGCTGATCTGTGGCGCGGCAAAACCCAGGCGTTTCGCAATCTCTACAGCTTTTTGAGTCAGGTCATTCCCTATCAGGACAGCGATTTGGAAAAGCTCTTTACCTATCTGCGCCACCTGGCCTTGAAACTGCCCAAGCGCAAGACCGGGCCGGGGTACCAGTTTGACGAGGAGGTGGAACTTGACTACTACCGGCTGCAGAAGATCAGTGAGGGCTCGATCAATCTGGCCGAGGGGTATGCCAAGCCGCTCGACGGGCCGCGGGAGGTTGGCACGGGCGAGGTTCGGGAAGAATACGTCACGCTCTCCCGCCTCATCGACATCATCAACGAGCGTTTCGGCACCGGGTTGAGCGAAGCCGATCAGCTTTTCTTCGATCAGATCGCCGAGGCGGCAAGCCAGAACGAAGCCTTGCGTAAAGCCGCCGAAGTGAACTCCCTCGACAAATTTCAGCTGGTCTTTCGCCAGGTGCTGGAGTCTTTGTTCATTGAGCGCATGGAGCTCAACGAGGAGCTGTTTACCGACTACATGAGCAAGCCGGAACTGCGGGACCTTGTTTCTACATGGCTTGGCAGTCAGGTATATGACCGGCTGGGCGGCTCAAAAGACGGCATTGTCTCTTGGAAGACGTGAGGCGGAAGAGACAGCATGAAATATCAGCCGCCTGCACCGTCACCGGCGATCCTGAACCGGGTCGCCGCCATCAGCGGAGCCATCGGGCGGTTCCGTGCTCGCCGATCAGGCCGGAGCCTTGCGGCTGCGGCGCATCAACCGTATCCGCACCGTTCACGGTTCATTGGCCATCAATGGCAACACTTTAAGCGAGGCGCAGATCGCCGCGTTCTGGAGGGCAAGCGGGTGATTGCCCCGCTCCGCGAGGTGCAGGAGGTGAAAAAGGCCCTGGCTGCCTACGAACGCTTCTGCACTTGGAAACCAGAGGCCGAAAAGGACCTGCTGGAGGCGCACCGGATTCTGATGTCCGGCCTGGTCGACGGGACTGTATTGGCATGGCGGCGTGGCGTCATAGCGGGAAACCAAGTAATTCACATGGCTCCGCCCGCCGATCTGGCGCCACATCTGATCGCCGCTTTGTTCCGTTGGCTGGCCACCACCGACGCCCATCCGCTTATCGCCAGCCCGGTCTTTCACTACGAGTTCGAACGCCTGCACCGAGGGCAACGGCCGCATGGGGCGGCTGTGGCAGAGTGATTCGGGCCATCAGGAGCAACCAACGGATTTCATGAAAAAATCAAACAAGAAAAAACCGACCTGGACCGATCTCAAGCGCCAGCTTGCCGGCTTCGACCGTCCGGAGCTGCTGGCCCTGATTCAGGACCTGTACGCAGCCAGCAAGAACAATCAGGCTTTTCTCCATGCCCGCTTCGCTCTGGGCGAGGATGTGCTCGAACCGTACAAGGTCACCATCGACCGCTGGGTTTGCCCGGATGTCATGCGCAATCAGGATATCTCGGTCGCCAAGGCCAAGAAGGCAATCTCCGATTACAAGAAAGCCATAGGCCGGCCGGAAGGGCTGGCTGAGCTGATGGTGTTCTATTGCGAATCCTGCACGAACCTGCTCGGCTACTGCGGCATGGATGACGAGGGCTATTTCAACGCCTTGGTGCGCATGTTCGAGCAAGCGCTGAAGGCGACTGCGGAGCTTGAGCCAGATCGGCAGAAAGCATTTGTCGAACGGCTTGAATGTGTCCGGCACGAAGGCCACAACTGGGGCTGGGGCGTTGGTGATGCCATGGACGATCTGATGGCGGAGTATGGATTTGCCGAAGAATAACCAGAGACTGAATGAACGAGACGAGCTGCGGCGTCTGCGCGAGGAGAACGCCCGCCTCAAGAAACTGCTGACCCGGCACGGTATCGCCTGGCAAGAACCGGCCATCCCTGAACCCGTCCCTGCCCCACCCGAATCCGCACTGCCCCCAACCCATTTCACTACAGACGACAAGATCGCTCTGTTCCGCCGCCTGTTCCGGGGGAGGGAGGATGTCTATCCCCAACGCTGGGAGTCGGCCAAGGGAACGTCCGGCTATGCACCAACCTGCGGTAACAAGTGGAAACCTGGCATCTGCCACAAGCCCCGGGTGAAATGCGGCGATTGCAACCAACGCCAATTGCTGCCCGTGACCGATCAGGTGATCTATGACCATTTGGCCGGGAAGCAGACCATCGGCGTCTATCCGCTCCTGAGCGACGACAGGTGCACCTTTCTGGCGCTTGATTTCGATGAGGCTGACTGGCGGGAGGATGCCCAGGCTTTCATGCGATCCTGCCGGGAACTCGGCATTCCGGCGGCGCTGGAGATTTCCCGCTCCGGCAATGGCGCTCACGCCTGGATCTTTTTTGCCGGGCCGGTTCCGGCCCGCGAGGCCCGGCAGCTCGGGGCCGCACTGATCAGCCATACCTGCGACCGCACCAGGCAATTGTCCCTGACCAGCTACGACCGTCTGTTTCCCAATCAGGACACCATACCCAAGGGAGGCTTCGGCAACCTGATCGCGCTGCCCCTACAGAAACAGCCGAGGGAATCAGGGCGCAGCGTGTTCGTTGATGAACACCTGCAACCTCATTCTGACCAGTGGACCTTTCTGGCTTCCATCCGTCCCATGTCCCGGCGGGACCTGGAAGACGCCATTTTGCGGGCCAGCGGCGGCCGCCATCCCCTGGATGTGGCCTTTACCACCGAGGAGGAAGACAGCAAGCCCTGGCAGCGACCATCATCCGTACCCGTCCGGATTGCCGGTCCTTTACCGGATTCTCTGACCCTGGTGCTGGCCAACCAGATTTTCATCGCCAAGGCCGATCTGCCCCAGCCGCTGGCCAACCGCCTGATCCGCCTCGCGGCCTTTCAGAATCCGGAGTTCTACAGAGCCCAGGCCATGCGCCTGCCGGTGTGGAACAAGCCGCGCATCATCGGCTGCGCCGAGAACTACCCCCTGCATATCGGTCTGCCGCGAGGCTGCCTCGATGCGGTGCTCGACCTGTTGCAAGAGAATGACATCTGTCCGGAACTGCAGGACGAGCGCCTTTTGGGACGGAAGCTGACAGCCAAGTTCACCGGCGCCTTGCGCAGAGACCAAAAAGCAGCATTGCGGGCGATGCTCAAAGACGAGATCGGCGTGCTCTGTGCCCCGACGGCCTTTGGCAAGACGGTCACAGCTGCGTCCCTGATCGCGCGACGCAGAGTGAGCACACTGGTACTGGTCCATCGCACCGAATTACTGCGCCAGTGGCAGGAGCGATTGACCGGGTTCTTGGAGTGTCCGAAAGGAAGCTTGGGCATCATCGGCGGCGGCAAGAAAAAACCCTCCGGCAAGATCGACATCGCGGTCATGCAGTCCCTGTCACGTTGGGAAGATCTTGGCGAACTGCTCGACCAGTACGGACAGATTATCATCGATGAATGCCACCACCTGTCGGCCTTTTCCTTCGAGGCAATCCTCAAGCAGGCCAAGGCGAAATACGTGGTGGGTCTGACCGCCACCCCGATACGCCGCGACGGGCATCAGCCGATCATCTTCATGCAGTGCGGGCCGATCCGCCACAGTGCCGCCAGACCGGATACCGCCCCGGCGCGACTGGAGGTCTGGCCGAAAGCCTTTCCCGCTCAGGAGATCCCGCCGGATTCACCGATTCAGGATGTGTTCCACATTCTCGCTGGCGATGAGACCCGCAACCGACGCATCGCCGAAGATGTCCTGA
The DNA here is from genome assembly GCF_002952055.1 of Desulfobulbus oralis. Lineage (NCBI taxonomy): Bacteria > Pseudomonadati > Thermodesulfobacteriota > Desulfobulbia > Desulfobulbales > Desulfobulbaceae > Desulfobulbus > Desulfobulbus oralis. The sequence goes on from NZ_CP021255.1 coordinate 1,226,924, forward strand.
CATCCTACCGCGAAGGGCGAAAGGTGCTCGTACTTACCGAGCGAACGGATCATCTGCCGCTGTTGCGGGAGGCCTTGGGGGATGAGATCAAGCACTGCTTTGTTCTGCATGGCCGTTTGTCGAAGAAGCAGCGAGCGACGGTGTTGGCCGAGCTGGAGGCATTGGACGAGTCGGTACCGAGGGTGTTGCTCGCGACCGGCCGTTTGATTGGTGAAGGCTTCGACCACCCGCCACTCGACACCCTGGTGCTGGCCATGCCGATCTCCTGGAAGGGAACCTTGCAGCAATATGCCGGACGTCTGCACCGGGAGCACGCCGACAAGCAGGATTTGCGTATCTACGACTATGCCGAGACCGATCAGCCTCAGCTCAACCGCATGTGGAACAAACGCCAGCGCGGCTACCGAGCCATGGGGTACGAGATCAAACCGGTGGAGACCGTTTTTTAGAGCATTTCAACTTTCAAATTATTCAAGAAAAGTTTAGATTTGAGACATGAAAACAGCCAGTTCAGAACTACGTGCGGTTGCGGTCAAGGCTTATGGCGCGGGCGTTTCACGGCAACAAATCGCTGACATCCTGGGCTACCACCTGAACAGTGTGAGCCGGTGGATTCGTGAATTTGAACGGGAGAAGCGGCTTGAGGCGCGCCCACGCGGGCATCGGGTTGCTATTTTCTCCGAGGCTGAACGCCTTGAACTTGTTGAACTGATTGGGAAGCAGCCGGATATCACATGAGAGGAACTCCGCTCGCACTTCGCAAAAGATTGCTCGTTGAATGCCATTCACAAGCTCCTAAAAAAAATCGGCTTTGTCGTTAAAAAAAACTCTGCGGGCCAGCGAACAGGAAGGCCTGGATATAGCCCAGGCCAGAGGGGCATGGGCAGAGTTTCAAAAAACACCTGACCCAAATCGCCTGGTTTTTCTCGATGAATCCGGTGTAAAAACCAATATGACCCGATTGTATGGCCGCGCTTTAAAGGGCGCGCGTTGTCATGACGCAGCACCCCACGGGCACTGGGAGGCAGTGACGGTTTTATCTTCCATCCGGCTGGACGGGACGACAGAGTGTATTGTCTTTGCAGGAGCTGTGGAGAGGAAGATGTTCGATGCATATGTCAGGAGTATGCTTGCCCCTGCTCTGCGGCCCGGTGATGTCGTGATTATGGACAATCTTTCCGTTCATAAATCGCAGGCTGCCTGTGATGCCATACAGGCAAGGCACGCTGAATGCCTGTTCTTACCGGCCTATAGTCCCGACCTGAATCCCATCGAAAAGATGTGGAGCAAGGTGCAGCAGATATTGCGGGGGATCAAGGCCAGAACCAACGAAGACCTGGTTGCGGGAGTCGGGGAAGCCCTGGACCGCGTTTCTGCAAACGATGCCCAGGGCTGGTTCAGATCTTGTGGCTATATACAATCTTAAAGTTGAAACGCTCCAGTACGGCCGCCGCATCGTCTCTGTCAGTTCAGGAAGGGATGTCTGGGCTCAGTCCTCATTAATTGCAAAAAGCAGGAAATCTGGTTAGTTGTGCTCAAGGAGGATGCCATGAGCCAACTTTTCTCCCTTTCTGCCGAACAACTCGGAGGTATCAAGCCTTTCTTTCCACGTTCACATGGTATTCCGCAGGTCGATGACCTGAAAGGCGGCATCATTTATGTCATCAAGCATGGCCTGCAATGGAAAGACGCGTCGCGTGAGTTGGCCCGTATAACAGCCCGTTGAAAAAACCGCAGCAATGCGCACTGCGAGTAAAAAACCTCGTAAGACAGAAAGGAAACTCACTGATTATTCGTCACTTGGAATTTGCAATTCCTGTAGCCTGAAACCTGAAATATAGTTTTTCAACAGGCTGCTAGGTAACATTGTCTGGACATCTCAGAGTGAGACGCAGCATGTCAAAGAGCTGTATCCCGTTTTCGAAAATTGGCTCAGGGTAATTTTTGACGAAGAAGTCATGGTCAATACTTGTGACCCGGAAGCCGTGCCTCTGGTAGAAGGCCAGTTGATAACCAAACGTTCCAGTACCTACTTCTATTTGGCCTGCGCCAGATTCACAAAAGAAATCAATGATCCATTTCAGGAGCGCTGTGCCGTAGCCGGATTTCTGATGGGCTGGCTGCACAACAATATTCATTATCTCATATGTACCGGCGCCACGTGGTTTGACTACGCATGCGCCAACAACAACCTCACCATTTGAAGCAACGAAGCACTTTGCCCCTGGAAGATACGAACGAATCTTGTCTGATAACGGGTCGGCGAGCAGGAGCAAGTCCATTGGAGCATCCGATGCTGGAACTTCTTGGATCAATAGCGACATTTTTGCTCTATTGCTTAACACGATCAGTTGCCGCCTGTCTGCTTTTTGATGTAGCGCCAAAAGTCCGAGCGCTCCAGATCCGTGACGTTGCGGGCGAAGTGCAGCACCTGCCAGACCAGATAGGAGTCCACACCGTCGATGATGGCATTTTCTTTCAGCGTGACGGCAAGCTCGCCGCCCAGATCCCCCAGACCACGTACCAGCATGGCCGCGTGGGTGCTGCTTGCCGGATCGGTGTCGATATAGCAGGCCAGGGGCGGCTTCAGCTCCGTCCACTTGTCGCTGTCGATGCGGATGCGGACCGCGGCCCGGCCATCCTTGATGCCGACATCCCTGACCGTGCCGATGACGATGCCGGACTGATAGACTTTGTCGGCCTTGGCGATGCCCTTGCCGTCGGCAAAGAGCACTGTGAGCTCCTTGCCCGCCGGTTTGCAGGCAAAGGCCAGGGCAGCGAGGAGAAAAAGCACGGCAAAGTTTCGGCAGATACGCGCAGATCGTTTCATGGCAAACCTTCAGGGAGAATTGAGTGATTCGTTTTCCTTACCGCTTTTTTCCGGACATTTCGACAGCAAAAGCGGAAAGGGGCAGGGCCAATGCTGCAAAAGGGAGCCGGCTGGTGGAGGCAATCTTCTTTTTCACTTTCCTGTTGACAGCCAGGATCAGAATCGGTATATCCGTTCCTCGCAACGCTTAAAGCGCAGGCGGGAATAACTCAGTGGTAGAGTGCAACCTTGCCAAGGTTGAAGTCGCGAGTTCGAATCTCGTTTCCCGCTCCATAAAAGGTTCAAGGCTCGAACCGAAGTTCGGGCCTTTTTTCTTCTATCAGGATTTGAACGGATGAAAACCTACTTCACCCCGGTCGAGAAGATTGAACGGAAATGGTATGTGGCCGATGCCGACGGCAAGACGCTGGGGCGTGTGGCTGCCGAGGTGGCTGTGTTGCTGCGCGGCAAGCATAAGCCAAGCTTCTGCACTTTTCAGGATAACGGCGACTTCGTCATTGTGGTCAATGCCGAGCGCATCCACCTGAGCGGTGACAAGCTGGAACAGAAGGTCTATTACCGGCATTCCGGTTATCCGGGTGGTCTCAAGGAAACCACGGCCCGCGAGTTGCTGGCCAAGGATCCGGAAGAGATGATCCGCAAGGCTGTTCGCGGCATGCTGCCCAAAAACAAGCTGGGGCGGGCCCAGTTGAAGAAGCTCAAGGTTTATGCGGGCCAGGAGCATCCGCATCAGGCCCAGAAGCCGGAAATTTACGAGATTCGCTAACAGGAGCACGTATGGTTCAGGAAAAAACCTACGCAACCGGCAAAAGAAAGACGGCAATCGCCCGTGTCTGGCTGAAGCCGGGGAGCGGCAAAGTGGCTGTCAATGCCATGGAGCCGGCCGAGTATTTCGGTAATCTCTACTATGAACCCAAACTGAGCAAGCCCTTTGCCGTGACCAATACCACGGACAACTACGACGTGGTTGCGACTGTGGCAGGCGGCGGCAAGAGCGCCCAGGTTGACGCGCTGGTACATGGTATTGCCCGTGCCCTGCAGGAAGTGGATCCGGAAATGCGGCATTCCCTGAAAAAAGCCGGTCTTCTGACTCGCGATCCGCGTGGCAAGGAACGTAAAAAGTACGGCCTTCGTTCTGCCCGCGCCCGGTTCCAGTTCTCCAAGCGTTAATCGGCAAACTGTTCTTTCGCATTTTGTCGTTGATTTTTCAGGGATAACGAGCAGGCTCGTTATCCCTTTTTTTTATTGTTTCAGCAGGTGGCGCTCAGAACGGGACAGCCGCTGCCTCGCTCATTTTTCCACTCTTGTCTTGAACGAGGAGGATTCGTGATGCTCGATGTCGGCATTATAGGGGCTTCCGGCTATACGGGCGTTGAGTTGGCCCGGATTCTTGCGGTGCATCCCGAGGTCAGGCTGACGGTGGCCACTTCCCGCCAGTATGCGGGCAGAAAAATGGCCGAGGTTTTTCCCAGCCTGGCCAAGCGGCTCGATGTGCTCTGCGAGAATCTGACGGTGGACGAACTCCTGCCGCGTGCGGATTTTTTCTTTGCCGCAGTGCCGCACAAGACCGCCATGGACATTGTGCCCAAGCTCTTGGCAGCCGGCAAAAAGGTGGTGGATCTGAGCGCCGATTACCGCCTCCACGATCAGCGGGTCTATGAGGAGTGGTACCAGCCCCACAGCAGTCCGGAGTTTCTGGCCGAAGCCGTGTATGGCCTGCCGGAGCTGTACCGTGACCAAATCAGAACAGCGAGACTGGTGGCGAATCCGGGCTGCTATCCGACTTCGGTCATCCTGGCGCTGACCCCGCTGTTGCGGGAGGACCTGATTGAGCCGGGCACCCTCGTCATCGATTCCAAATCCGGCACCTCGGGAGCAGGCCGCAGCGCCAGTGTCGCCAATCTCTACTGTGAGGTGGCGGACAGCTTCAGGGCCTACAAGGTGGGTGGCAAGCATCGCCACACCCCGGAAATCGAGCAGGAACTCAGCCTGGCTGCAGGAGCTCCGGTGCGTGTGACTTTCACGCCGCATCTGTTGCCCATTTCCCGCGGGATCCTGAGCACCAGCTACGCCACGCTCACCCCCAGGGGGGCAAAGGCCGACATCTTCGCACTCTATGAAGCTGCCTACAAGGACGAACCCTTTGTGCGCGTGCTGGCGCCAGGTGAGCAGCCTGCCACCCACAACGTGCGCGCTTCCAATTGCTGCGACATTGCCTTTGCGCTCGACCATCGCACGGGCCGCATCATCGTCACCTCGGCTATCGACAATATTGGCAAGGGCGCATCCGGCCAGGCCGTACAGAACATGAATCTCATGCAGGGCTTTGCCGAGGGTACCGCACTGATGGGGCCGGCCTGCTTCCCCTGATGTCTCGTCTCATCAGGCTGCTGCTGGCCTACGACGGTACGGCCTATTCGGGCTGGCAGCGGCAGGCCCAGGGTGAAAGCACGGTGCAGGCCACGCTGGAGGCAAGACTGGCGCTCATCTGCGGTCATGCGGTCACGCTGCACGGCGCAGGCCGCACGGATGCGGGGGTGCACGCTCTGGGCATGGTGGCCCACTTTCAGACCATGGTCAGTCACCCGCTGGCCGCCTTCTCCAGGGGCCTGAATGCCCTCCTGCCGCCGGATATCCGCATCCTGGAGGCACGCGAAGCCGGGCCGAACTTCCACAGCCGCTTCAGCGCCTGCGCCAAAATCTATCGCTACGATTTTTATACCGGCCAGATTCTGCCGCCTACCCGGCGGCTCTACCTGGGCCATATTCCCGGTGATTTCGATGTGATCCCGGCTAGGGCCGCGCTGGCTCTGCTCTTGGGCAGCCATGATTTTCTGTGCTTTGCCCACGCGCCCGACCTGCATGAAGGCGGCCGCGGCACGGTGCGCACCCTCTATGCCGCCACTTGTGAGGCCATGCCGGATTTGCCCGGGGGCTGGTCACTCAGGCTCAAGGGCGACGGCTTTTTGCGGCAGTCGGTCCGTATCATGACCGGCACAATCGTGGAAATCGGCCAGGGTAAAAGAATGGTCGCCAGCATCCCGGCCATTCTGGCCGCAAAAGACCGCCGTCTGGCTGGCAAAACGGCACCCGCCTGCGGCCTTTTTCTGGAACAGGTCCTGTATCCTGAAGGAGTGTAGCCATGTTTGTCGCTGCCTGTCCCCTTGTCCTGGCCTCTGCCTCACCCCGGCGACAAGAGCTGCTGCGCGTGCTGGGCCTGGATTTTGTCTGCATTCCGGCCGAGATCGACGAAAGCGCCTGGCCCGGTGAGGATGCGGCCGGTTTTGCCACACGCATGGCCCGGGAGAAGGCCGGAGCGGTGGCCCGGGCGCAGCCTGCCGCTGCCTGTGTGATCGGCGCCGATACCGTGGTTGCCATAGATGGCCGCGTTCTTGGCAAACCGCAGAATCATGCCGAGGCGCTGGCCTTTCTTTCGCTGCTGAACGGCCGGACGCACACCGTAATCACGGGTTACAACGTCAGGGTGGGGCAGCGCGGTCTCAATCTTTCCGGCCATGTCTGCAGCCGGGTACAGTTCGGCAATTTCCCGGAAGAGGTCTTGGCCGCCTATGCGGCGACCCCTGAGCCCATGGACAAGGCCGGGGCCTATGCCATGCAGGGCGCGGGCTGTTTTCTTGTGAGGGCTGTCGATGGGTCCAGCAGCAATGTCATCGGCCTGCCGGTCGGGGAACTGGTGCAACTGCTCCTGCAGCAGCAGATTATTGCACCAGTTGGCGGGAGCCTTTGCAGATGAAGCTTAATGGAAACCGCCCATCATACCTCGAACAGGGCCCAGGACGATGTCCGGCCAGATGCAGATGGCCAGAATGGCAATGACCATCGTGCAGATGAAGGGAAATGCGCCCCTGTAAATGGTCATGATCGGGATATGCCTGCACACACTGCGCACCACGAAGACGTTCAGTCCTACGGGGGGCGAGATGCCTGCCAGTACCATCATCATGGTCACAAAAACACCAAACCACACCGGGTCGACGCCGTACTGTTGGGTGATCGGAAACATAAAGGGCATGGTCAGCACCAGGATCGACGTGGATTCGAGGATGCAGCCCAGTATCAGGAACAAAACGAACATGGCGAACAACAGCGTGTTGTAGGACATGTTGAAGCCCACAAACATATCAACCATATGCCGGGTCGTGCCGGTGGTGACCATGAAGCGGGCCATGAGCCAACCGCCAATAAAGAGGAAGAAAATGGCGGCACTCATCTTGGCTCCTTCCTTGAAGGCAGGTACAAGTAATTTTTTGGTTAAACGGCCCATGCACAGGGCAATGAGCATAACGCCGATCACACCCAGTGCAGCGGCTTCGGTGGGGGTGGCCAGTCCGCCGTAAATGCCGCCGATGACGATCATGAAGGTGAGCATGACCGGAATTGCGGCGGGAAGGCAGTGAATACGTTCCTTCCAAGTGGCATGCAGTTGTTTGGGCCCCATGGCGGGGGTGATGCAGCACCGGATTACGCAATACAAGGAAAACAGCGCCGTAGTCAGCAGGCCGGGACCAAGAATAGCTATAAACATTTCACCTGCCGACTGATCTGTCAAAACGGCATAGATGATGACAAAGACTGATGGCGGAATAATGGCAGCCAGGCCTCCAGATGCGGCAATGGCGCCAGAAGCCATTCCTTTGTCATACCCTGCCTTTTCCAGTTCAGGAATGACCGTGGAGGCCATGGTGGCAGCCGCTGCCGCAGTGGACCCGGTGACTGCGCCGAAGCTGGCGGCGGCCATGATGCCTGCTGCCGCAAGACCGCCGGGCAGGAAGCCGATCCATCGCCGGAAAGCGACAAACAACTCGCTTACAATGCCGGTATGATAGGCGATGGACCCCATGAAGATGAAGAGCGGGATGCTCATTAAAGAAAAGTTGCTGGCCTGCTCCCATGCCACAAACATGGTTTGGGTGGCTGCGTTGACTGGCCCTAGCGTGAAGCATAAGCCGGTGCTGGCAACCACGCACATGGCATAGGCCATGGGCATGCCGAGTACGGCAAGGGCAAGCATGGTAATGATTCCTGCATAGCCGAGCATGACCATACTCATGATTTGCCTCCTGCGCGAAGTTTGCGGTAGCAGTCAATTGCATTGCTCAGCAGCGCGAGGGCCAGTATCAGAAAACCCAAGGTCATGATCACGCGCATGGGCCAGAAGGGGGCGCGGAAGTCCGTGCCGCTTTCCTGCATAAGATACGACGTGCGGATTTCGATGCTGCTGCGGATGGTTGCAGCCAGCATCCACAGAAAGCAGAGTGAACGGGTCAGCATGTCGCAGATCAGTTGGGCTTTCTTGGAATAGCGAGCGTACAGGATGTCAAGCAGGATGTGGCCGCGGTCCAGTTCTACCCGGGGCACGGCGAGAAAGATGCCTGCAATGAGGAAGAGCCCGCTGCCTTCGATAGCCCAGGAGAGGGGCGTAGCAAAGAAATTGCGGCCTGTTACGTCGATCAGGATGACGATCAGAATGGCCGGGTAGAACAGGTACATGCTGAATCCCAGAATGAAATTGGCCAATTTGTCCACAACTTTCATCCATCGCGTGGGCGGCGGGGCGGGCACCGGCTCGACCGATACATCCTCCGACGCCAGTTCGGCCCGGCCGGTTGTCGGGTCGGTATGGTTTTCTTGAGCTGTCATAGGCTGATTTTCCTGAAAAGAAATGGTGTCCGGGGCTCCGACAAGCGAAGCCCCGACGGACTGTGCTGACCGATGTGCCGGCTTAAAAACCGTCAATGATGCCGTGGATCATGTTCTTGGGATCCTGCACGTATTCACGGATCTGCCGGATGCTCATGGCGTTGTACTTGGCAGCTGCGGCGCGGAAATCCCTGACGAACTGGTTGCCGGGCAGCCCTTTGCCTTCGCAGTCCTTGGCAAAGGACTTCCAGACTTCGTCGCCCACGGCAACCCAGCGTTTCTTTTCCTCGGGTTCCAGAATGATGATTTCGTTGCCTGCGGCCTTGAGACCTTCAAAACCGCGGTCCTCAAGCTTGGTGTAACCTTCGGACATGTGGTTGGCTGCCAGACGGAATTTGAAGTACAGTTCCCGCTGCATTTCTTTGGAGAAACCAGCCCATGTTTTTTTGTTGATGCCATAGCTTATGGCAGTGTTGGCCATGCCGGTGACCGTGATGTATTTGGCCACTTCGTGGAATCGCCAGGGAATCATGCTGCCTACGGCCCAGGCCACACCGTCAACGACGCCGCGCTGCAGACCAACAAAAACGTCGGGCGTGGGGATAGCGACGGGAGTTGCGCCTAGGGCAATGAGCGTGTCACGCATAACGCGGCTGCCGAAACCCATGATGCGTTTACCTTTGAGGTCTTCCAGTTTGCGTATAGGCGTGGTGCAGATGAGCCCCTGCACATCGAAGTGGGGGATCCATGCCAGGTGTATCTGCTGGGCCTCAAACTCTTTTTTGAAGTATTTCGGGTACATTTCCTCCATGATCTGGGTGGCCACCACCACGCTGTTGGATAGAAAGGGCAGACCGTCGGCGTGGAACAGATTGAATGCACCCTGATTGTGGATGTGGTAGGCCTGGCCAATGTCGACCAGACCGGCGCGGAGAGCTTTCCAGCCGTCCACCAGGCTGTGCAGGGACTGGCCGAAGTAACGATCGAATCTCAAGCGGCCTTCAAAGAGATATTCCAGATAGCTGAAGGTTTCCCAGTGAATGCCATGGCCGATGTCGCCGGCGTTGGGATAGTAGCAGGAGCACTTGAGGGTAATGGCGTCCTTCTTGAAATCCCCGGGTTTCATCTGGGCCTTGTCTTCGGGCTTCAGCGGGCGGTCCTTGGCCTCGGCACCGTAGTAGATCCAGCCCGTGTCGTTATCGGCTGTCCGCTCCGGCGTGATTTGCGTTACATAGGGCATGTTGCCGGGAGAGGCCTCAAAGTCGGCTGGCGAGTCCCCTTCGGCAAAGGCCAGCTTGTCCAGCAGGGAATTGCCAAAGGAAGCGGCAACGGCCGTGGCAGCGGCGTTGCGCAAAAAGGTGCGGCGGGTTTGGGAGAAGGGAACTGTGGTGGCAGATTTCATAAGTTTTCTCCTGAATGAATTATGTTTGAGGCAGTTGCGACCGCGTGTTCAGAGGTTGCTTGGTGCTCGGGCGGTTTACATACACACAACTGTCCCGCAAAACTCCCGCAAAACATTGATGAGTTGCGGGACAGTTGTGTGTTGCTAAAAAGAAAGTGTTGCAAGAAGCGGTAATAATGCTGCAATTGCAATATGTGTGCCAAAAATATAGGATATTTTTTATATTAAATATTCTTATTCCAATTATCGAATATTTTTATAAAAAGCCACAGGTTAGCATCAAACGGAGCAAGAGACCGGAAATCAGGTTGCCATGACGTTCCCGGAAGTGTCCCTTATGCGGTACACAGTGTCCTGCCCGATGACAAGGTGATGGTTGCCCAACAAAACGGGAAAAAGGCAAACCTGCGTGGAGTGGTGGTGATTCTCTGGTCGGGGGCGGCTTTTTCGTTGGGTAAAATGAGCTGATTTGCGGGGCAGACTTCCGGGAGCGTCGGCATGGATCGGGGCAATTTGGGCAAGGATGGCAATTCCTTTCGTGAAAACGACAGGTCAGGTACAAGACCAGACCCGCCGGAGCGAACCAGGGGGCATACCGTTCTTCAACTCTAAAATCTTTTAATCCATGGAAAACTGAGCCAAAGTCCGTACACGGGCTTTTTTGAGCTGCTGCCATGCCGGTAGAAGGCGATCTGTTGCATGAGTTCATCATCTTTGAGTTGAAAGCGCTGCCGCTACGGTTGGACGGGAAGATTGGCGCACAGATTGGATGGTTACTCGGTAAGCGCAAAAAATGTGCCGCTTGTGACCGGTCGCGGCAGGACGTCGCTGCATGCCGATTTGTGTATTACGCTGTGATTGGGCAACTACCAGGTTTTTTTACTCGGTGGACGGATTCCGGTGTCGGAAGCATGGACGGACGCCATGGTCCGAACTGGAGCCGATACAGTGCACATGTGACAGATTGGTCAGAAAATGGCGCAGATCGTGAGTCGCATCCGATGTGGGCTCCCAGCGGGCATCGGATCAATGCGTGACAAATCACCGCACCTCCTGTTTTCTGGAACAGATATTGCCCTTGAAAGAACAACCTGTTCACGCTTGGGAGGAAAGCCTTATGATGCAGAGAGCACTTGCAGCCGAAGTCACGCTCAGCTTGAGCGTGGAACCGTCTCGGGAGGAGCAGGAAATCTGCACTGCGGAGGGTATTCCGCTTGCCGTGGTAGACCGCGAGGCGGAATTGTTTGGCACGAGCTACGCTATCACGCTTGATCACAAGTGCTTTCTGGTCATTAAACCGGTCTGGCTCGGATTTTGCGGTCCGCGGCGGGAAGGTACTTGGCCTACAGAAATGTCTGAATAAAATATATAATAATATCGGAGTGATGAACAGTTGAGAAGATGGTGAAACGATTTGTTTGACACAGGGTCGGTACAGAATGTACCAGCGTGGAGCAAGTCGTGCGGCGATTGCCGGTCTCTGGCAGGAGCGACCCAGAGGCAGGCAAGGGCATTGCGTCACTGGGTAAATTTGGGTAATATGCCAAAATATCACGTAAAAAAGGAGAATATTGGTCCAAAGCCCATCCCGCCAAGACGCAAAAGAATAAACTACCATGCAGTTCTTCAATCCCAAAATCGTCAACTCCATGGAAAAACTGGCCCAAAGTCCGTACGCGGGTTTCTTTGAGCTGCTACATACCGGCATCGCCCTCATGTCGGCGGAGGGCAATTTTCTGTACAGCAACAAAGCCTTCATCAAGCTGTTCAACCTGCCGGTCGACATCATTGGCAAGCATGTGTCGGATTTCTTCCTTACCGCCGAGCAGGGCGTTATGAGCGCCATCCGCGACCGGAAGATGGTTGTCTGCTCCAGCCTGACCACCACCAACGCCGAGGGCATTTCCTTCCGCTATCCGCTGATGAACGATCAGGCCGAGCTGCTGGGCATCATTCTGGAGAGTATTCCCAGCACCTTCGGCGAAACCACGCTGAGTGACCTCATGTCCAGCGTGCGCGAAATTGAGCAGAGCACCAGCTACCTTGAGCAAAAGGCCAACCGGAAGCACGGGATGCTGCACACCTTTGACAGCATCATCGGCGAAAGCAAAGCCATTCTGGAGATGAAGCGCTACGGCCGACGTTTTGCCCGGAGCAAGGAGCCGGTTCTGGTGATCGGCGAAAGCGGTACGGGCAAGGAGCTGGTGGCCCAGGCCCTGCACTCGGCCAGCCCCCGCGCCAAGAACCCCTTCATCGTGGTCAACAGCGCGGCCCTGCCCCGGGAACTGATGGAATCCGAGCTGTTCGGCTACGAAGGCGGCGCCTTTACCGGGGCCAGGGCCGGCGGCGTGGTGGGCAAGTTTGAACAGGCCGACACTGGCACCATCTTTCTGGACGAAATCGGCGAGCTTCCGCTGCCGGTGCAGGCCAAGCTGCTCCGAGTGCTGGAAAGCGGAGAAATCCAGAAGATCGCCCACCGCGGGACGCTCCACTCTGACTTCCGCCTGATTGCAGCCACGAACCGGGACCTGAACCACTATGTGGAGGAGGGCCGCTTCCGCGCCGATCTATATCATCGGCTGAACATCTTTGAGCTGAAGGTGCCGCCGCTGCGCGATCGCATCAGCGATATTCCCCTGCTGGCACGCCGCTTCATCGAAACGGAGGTTGGCCGTAAACGGTCCACGGAGATCCGCATTTCCAGCGAGACCTACCGCGCGTTCAGCCAGTACCCCTGGCAGGGCAACGTGCGCGAGCTCAAGAATGTACTGACCTATGCCCTGTACGCCCTGGAGGACAGCGACAACGTGCTTTCCCTGGAGCATCTGCCCCCGCGCTTTCTGCGCACCCTGGAGCTGGCCATGGAAAGGGACGAGGAAGCGCCGCTTGTGGAAATGCAGAATCTGGCCCAGGCCAATGCCCAAGCCGAGCGCAAGACGCTGGTGAACATGCTGGAAAAGATGCGCTACAACAAGACGCTGACCGCCCGGGCGCTGGGTATTTCCCGCAACAAGCTGTACCACAAACTGCATGAATACGGGCTGCTTGAGGGTCTGGCGGATTCGAAGGAAGAGTGAGCGCAGCCAATGACGCCCGCGAAGAGCCGCCCCGGATGCCGCCCTGCCGGCCGGAGCGGTTTTTTTGTGGCCGGATTGCCACTGCCGGAGACACTCTGTTGCGAAAGTGTCTCCGGCAGTGTGCACTTGGTGTACATGGAGCCGGGCGGCGCTGGCTTGTCCAACCGTCTGTGCGCCGTTTTTGCGGCAATGGCTGGCCGCTGGTCGAAGCGGTTTTGTGCCCGCAAAAACAAGGCATTGGCTTGGCCGCGCCAGCCCCCACCTGCCGGCTGGCATGTTCCTTGCTTCGCTGCCGATCAGTGCAGGTGGGCGGCGGACCGCAGGAGCATAGGGCCTGCCGCCCGGACAGGATGGCCGGACTGGCCCCGACGCAGGGGCCGGCAGGCAAATCAGGGAGGCAATAAGTGGAAATTGCAGAGGATTTTACTGAGCTCGTGCGCAAAAAGGCGGAAAAACACTACCGCCAGGGCCGCTTTTTCTGTGGTGAATCGGTGCTGCGCGGCATTGTGGATGTGAGCGGCCAGAAAGAGCGGCGGGCTCTTGTGGCGCTGGCCTCGGGCTTCGGCACCGGCATGGGTGAGGCCGGCTGTGCCTGCGGTGCGGTGGTGGGCGGCATTATGGCCCTGGGCCTCTTCTTTGGCCGTACCATGCCCGGCGATCCCAAGGTGAACGCCTGCATGGCGTTGGCCCGAGAACTGCACGACCAGTTCCGCGCCAAACACCGGAGTGTCTGCTGCCGCGTGCTCAATCGGGGCGTGGTGCATGACTCGCCGGAGCAGCAGGAAAATTGTGCCCAGCGCACAGCCGACGCTGCGGGAATAGCGGCCGCGATCATTGCCCGGGAGCTGAAGAGGCAGGCCCGGGACGCTGAAAAAAAAGCAGGCCCATAAGAGGACAGCGCCATATCAGAAGAAACGGCAGCACGCATTTCCCGTGCATTCGTTCTGCTCACCGCAGGCGGCACCTTTCTGCATGCCATCTGTGCCGGTTTCCTCGACAATTACGGCATCATGCTGCCGTATCTGGTGCAGCGGGCCGGCATTTCCTATGCCACGGTCAGCTTTGTGATTGCCTTGGGCCTGCCGCTCTTCGGCCTGTTGGTCCTGCGCAGCTCCGCCCGGCGGGTGCTCTGTCTGGGCGCGCTGATGATGCTTTCCGGCCTGCTGTTGCTGCCCCTGTGCCGAAGGCCCCGAGGCTGACGCTGGGCGTTCTGCTGCGTTCCTGAGCATCTTCTTCGTGATCTTGTGAAAGCTGATGCCCCTGGGAAAGTACTGCCGCAAAAGCCCGTTGCTGTTTTCGTTCGTCCCACGTTGCCACGGGGCATGTGGTTTACAAAAATACGTGCGCAGGCCAGTGGCCAACTCCAGAGCCCTGAAGCCTGCCACTTCCGAACCATTATCCAGCGTCAGGGTCTGCCTCAGCTTTGACGGCACAGCACGCAAGCAGGAAATGAGCCCCGCATTGAAGGACGCGGCTGTCTTGTCTTGTACCCTGGCCAGCAGCAGAAAGCGGCTCCTGCGTTCGTTACAGGTGAGCAGCGCTGCTTTTCCTTTGGAGGCACAGACAAGGTCTGCTTCCCAGTCCCCAAAGCGGGTTCTCCCGGCAACAATCCCCGGCCGCTGGCTGATATCAATACGTCCGGGGAACAGGCGCCGTCCCTGGCCATACCTGGCTTGCCGCCTTCGCCTTTTGTGGGCACGGCGTAAATGGCGGTAGCTGGTATCGCCGAATTGTGCCGCTGCATAGACCCAGCGGTAGATAGTCTCTGTACTGATACGCATTTTTTGATCCTCTGGATACTCCAGACGGATGCGGCCCGCGATCTGCTCGGGAGACCAGTTTGCACGCAACTTTTCATCGACCCAGGCAAGCAGTTCGGGCCGATTCATACAACGGTAATGCCTTGCTCTCTTTCGCCTTTTGTGGGCGCGCCGCTCTGCGCTCTGCGCACGATAGCCTCGTTTTGCAGAGCCCACGTTGCGGCTCAGTTCCCGGGAAAGCGTGCTGTGACTCCTGCCCAGGCCTCTGGCCATTTCCCGGCAGCTCAGGCCCATGGACACAAAGAGTTCGATCCTGATGCGTTCTTCCAGAGTAAGATGGCTATGGGACATGGCGGGCTCCTTCTGGCTGAGTGGTTGTTCGTGCTTCCACACTCTACCAGAATCCCGCCTTGTCCTTTTAACTTTTCATGCCCCTACCAGGTGGTGCGTTTGGAATGAGAATCTACCGGCTCAATGGGTCGGGAAATGCCCAGCATTTGGCTGCCCACAGGGTGGAGATGCCGCCTTTATCCGAGGAGTCATGAGGCAAATGGCCCAGAACCATCTGACCAGAGATATCCTGGTGGCGTGAAGCGCGGCGTTCCGGCAATTAAGGCCAGCCTGATGTCGGCAGCGTGCTCATTGGCAGAACCTGCATGAGGCAATGAGGTCGTCGCCCCTGAATAACTTTCAACCATATGAAATATTGGGATATTACTTCGTACAGCCCAAAAAGCCGATTGCAGGGCCTCTTTGGATATGTTCCGAAGTCCTCTCGAAAATATTCCCGGGTCGGAACCATGAATTGTATCGCCTGAGCAGCCCTGATCGACCGGGCACTGCCTGAACAGGAGTTCGGCGCAATCCATTTAAGAACATGGCCGGCCCGGCTTCCCATCCATCCTGAGGGCAGGCCTGTCCTGCTTCAGCCACGCTTTCAGACCCTCTGACAAAGAAACCGTGCGGCGTTGCTGGAAAACCCGTACTACCAGTATTTCTGCGGGGATGCGTACCTTTGTCATGGCTACCCATTGTTCCGTCTTCGCCTTGCCGATAGCGCAAAGCCATCGGCGAGAAGGCTTGCGAGCTGATTTTGCAGGTGACGGAACAGGTTGGCCTGGCCAGTCGGAGGGCTCAGGGCAGGCAGCCTTGAGCGGGTCTGCATCGACATCACCGTGTAGGAACAGGTGCCTGGCTATCCGACAGATGCGCGCCTGCTCAACAGGAGCCGTGTGCGGCGTGTCGGGAAATATGCTGTGCGGCTGCGGCAGAACTGCAAGCAGCCTGACTCCCGTGGCCTCGATGTGGTTTGGCCAGCTTTGCACGCTCGCCAGGTGAAACGGGCGCGGCGTGGACTGCATCGATAAAGGCAAGGCGCACAGAGGGCAGATCGAGCTGTTCTTCAGGTGGATCAGGCAGCGTCTGAACGTGAGGAGTTTTGTGGATACAAGCACCAGCGATGCGAATGCAGTTGCGGTTCGCCTTGTGTGCCTGTCTTCTGGTGGCGTTTCTCAAGTTCAGAAGCCGCCAGGGGCATGCAGTATTGCAGATTTTGCGACCCGTGCAGCGCAATGTGCTCGAGCAGCGGGATCTGGCGGGGCTCCTTTGCCCGAACAAACAGAAAATACCATTAAAAATCAAACAATTAGAATTACTCCAATTTAATGGGGCAGCAGTGATACGCCAAATCCGAATCAAATGACGAGGAGCCAGAAAATGTCATTTTTATACGCCAGATTATAGAATTTTTTGTACAGAAAATTAAGAATACAAGAGAAGCAGAAAATCATTATAACGAGAGGAGACAGGTATGATAAAATTGTTATCTGGTTCGATTATGTGCATATTTTTGCTGATTACATCCCTTGCTCACTCAGCAGACTATCCTGATCATCCTGTCAATATACTCACCATGACTAAACCAGGTGCACAAATTGACTTACTTACACGTGCATTAGCTGAGCAACTGAAAAAAACATGGGACCAACCTGTCATTGTATCCAATAAACCGGGTGGTTCGCACGGGAGCGTTATGGCCAGCGAGTTAGCGAACGCACCCAACGATGGGTATAGTCTTGGCGTTTCTGCAACGGGCGCTTTCACTTATTCTCCAAACTTTCTCCATACCACCTACAAGCTGGATGATTTTCATTATTTCACACTACTCGGTCTGAACCAGAGTGGTATCATTTGTGCTCCTGATCGTCCCTGGAAAACTCTGAAAGACGCATTCATATGGGCAAAGAAGGCAAACAAAGGCCTAACCTATATGTTTCAAGGATCGGATGATCGTGACGTCATGAGACGCATTGCACAAAATGAAGACGTCAAATTATCTTTGATGCCCAGTACTGGTGGCCCATCTGTTATAACTGCCGTTATGGGTGGTCATGCTGATCTTGGACATGTTGGAGCCATTCTCTTTGATTATGTTACTGAGGGTAAAATCAAGTGTCTCGCAGCATCAATACCGGTACGTTTTACAGAACTTCCTGATATTACAACTCTCAAGGAACAGGGATGGAACGAATCTGTTGAAATGTATCTAGTGCTTGTTGGCCCAAAGAACTTACCGGAGAATGTCGTAAAACGCATAGACGATGCCGTACAATCTTTAAAAGAAAATCAGAAATATAATACATTTGTACAGGAAAAGCTTCATATTATTCTGACTGATTACGGTCATGAATATGCACAGAAGTATATGGAAGAGACCTCTTTCCGTTTTGCAAAAGAAAAGGAAGCCTCTGAGAAATAATCATCATACACAGCGAATATCTGGCTCTCCAATATCACCCACCTCGGAGAACGCTATGACAACTATCCAGCGTGACACTATTTCCTATACTGTTATTGCTTTGGCCAGTGGAATTCTCCTTCTCTGGATCATACCTGCCTTTTCACCCGAATATCCCGGATACGGAGCACCGGCCACGCTTGTCCCAGATATAGCAGCCGGGTTCATGCTCGGGCTTTCCCTGCTTGGCCTGCTCAAAATTGCATGGACAAGAGCCGGTTACGAAAGAACGAAGGTGGATGGCGTTCATTGGCTGCATCTGGTCAAATTTTTCGTTCCATGTGGCATAATGATGCCTGCCATGCACTACTTGGGTTTCATCCCTGCCGGAGTCCTCTTTCTGCTTGTGATTCAACTCAGTTGCGGACAACGCCATCCTGTTCCACTGGTTCTGGTCGCTGTCCTGCCGGTTGTGCTTGTCTACCTGCTTATGCGGTACGTGCTCAGTGTTCCCATGCCATAATCGGACCTCGGGGGCAAGCCATGCTTGACATTATTCTTGCCGGTTTTGGCAATGCCCTGCACCTGGACAACGTTTTGTTCGTCCTGCTGGGCGTTATCGTGGGGGTCATGGCCGGCGCCATACCTGGCATCAATGGACCCATGGCCATTGCCCTCTGTATCCCGCTTTCCTATTATATGTCGCCTGTGGCCGCCATCGGCTTCCTTGTCGGCGTAAACAAGGGGGCCTTTTTCGGTGGCTCGATTCCCGGCATCTTACTGAACACGCCCGGAACTCCGGAATCTGCCGCGACCACATGGGATGGGCACCCTTTGGCTCTGCAGGGCAAAGGAGAAAAGGCTCTGCGGGCAGCTCTGTATTCGTCGGTAACCGGCGACGCCTTTGCCACCCTGCTTCTTGTACTTGTCGCCGCCCCCCTCGCTGCCGTTGCTCTCTACATGGGGCCTCCGGAGATTTTCGCGCTCGTCTGCATGGCAATGACCATTATTGCCGGTCTTGGCACAAAATCCCTGATCAGAGGCCTTATTGCCGCTGCGCTTGGCGTACTGGTCAGCATGATAGGTATTGAGCCTGTTTCCGCTCTGCCGCGCCTTACCTTTGACATTACACCGTTGGAACGCGGCATTTCACTCATACCCATCGGCATAGGAATGCTGGCCTTCTCCGAAATCATCATACAGCTCGAATGCCTTGTCGGTGGCGAAGGACGCCCAGAAGTCATTTCCTTTTCCATCTGCAAGGAAGATCGGAGTATCTCCCTTAAAGAATATCTGCGCTGTTTCAAGACGCTGATTTTTTCCGCCTTTGCCGGTTCCGTAGTTGGTGCTTTACCCGGACTTGGAGCTCCGGTGGCCTCCTTCTTCGCCTATGATCAGGCCGTCAAGCGCTCAAAGCATCCAGAGACCTTCGGCAAGGGTGAAATCGAGGGCATTGCGGCATCCGAAGCAGCCAACAGCGCCGTAGCCGCATCAAGCCTCATCCCGCTGTTCACCCTTGGCATTCCCGGCAACATGGCCGCCGCCCTGCTGATCGGGGCCTTTGTAGTGCATGGAATGACCCCGGGCCCACTCATGTTCGAGCAAAACACCGAATTTATCTATGCAGTCTATGGTACCATCATTATCGCGAGCTTTTTTCTGTTCTGCGTCGGAAGAGTGGGTATCAGATTGTTCTGTAGATTGATGCAGGTACCCCCCCCGGTGCTGTATCCCATCATAATATTCACCTGTACAATGGGTTCCTATCTCTCCCAATATTCAGTTTTTGATATAATACTGATGATAATATTTTCTCTCCTCGCCTATTTTATGAGAAAATTCGATTATTCTTTGATATGTCTGATAATTGGCTTCATTCTGGCTCCTATCTGGGAGACATCATTACAACAGATTATCATTGCATCAGAGCAGGATCCATTCATGTTTATTAAGCATCCACTTGCCGACATTCTTATATTGATAACCATATTCATTATCATAAAAACTGCTTTTATAGCAAATAAATAACTGGAACACCATGAATTATCACAAGGAGTCACTTCCATGGCACGCATAAAGACAGCACATGCCATCACCTTTAATCCTGAAAATCTCGCTGGTATAGAGCGTGTTGAAATCACGGCCGATCTGCTCGTCATCGGCGGAGGCAATGCTGGTTGCTTCGTGGCAACGGAAGCAGCCAAAATCAACTCCAAACTCAAGGTCATCATTGCTGAAAAAGCCGATATTAGACGATCAGGTGCCTGCTCAGCCGGTATGGATGCAATAAATACTTATATCCCGAAAGGAAAAACACCTGAAGACTTAGTTCGCTGGAGTCGTGCTCAGGTGGGCGGAGGGCCTCTGCGCGAAGATTTGGCCCTGTCCAATGCCCGCGAACTCAACGAGTGTGTGGAAGACTTGGAACGCTGGGGGCTTCCCATACTCAGGGACAAACAAGGGAACGCTTCCTATCGGGGGAAATGGGATATTTCCATTCACGGTGAACAGCTTAAACCCATTATGGCCGAAAAGGCGCTGGAGAGCGGTGCGGATGTCTACAACAGAGTGGCGATCACATCGTTGCTCATGTACGATGGATTCTGTAGCGGAGCCATGGGATTCGGCATACGCGACGGAAAGTTTTACATTTTCCGGGCCAAGGCGACTGTGGTCTGCACAGGTGGAGCCGGGACACTCTACAAATCGTATACTGCCGATTCCACGGACAGTGGTTCCCAGATTTGGATGTGTCCGTACTGTGTGGGAACAGGGTATGCCATTGGTTTCAGAAAGGGCGCTGAGCTGACCAGTATGGAACAACGTTGGGTCGCGACTCGCTCCAAGGATTTCTGTGGACCGATCGACACCATTTCCGTGGGGTATAAATCGGCCATTATCAACTCCAGGGGTGAACGAGTTATGGAACGCTACAAGGACCTTGGGGGGGATGCTGCGCCTCGATATATTCGCGCCAACGCACCCATGGAAGAATGGCTGGCAGGACGTGGCCCGTGTTACTGCGACACAACTCATCTTCAGCCAGAAGAGGCGGAAGATTTGCTTATTGACTACCTCAACGAAAGGCCATCCTTTGTTTTGTTTCTGGCCAGCCGAGGCCAGGACATTACAAAAGAGCCCATCGAAATCTACGGTTCTGACCCCTACATTGTTGGTGGACACACCGGCAGTGGCTTCTGGGTTGACACAGCGCGCATGACAACCCTTCCCGGCCTCTTCGCCGCCGGAGAGACCGCAGGGGGCAACCCGAATAAATTTGTCGGCGGCTGTGCTGCAGAAGGCAAACTCGCGGCTCGTGGGGCCATCACCTGGGTAACAGGGAAAAAGCTGCCCCCCCTTGATGAGCGCCAGGTGCAGGATGAAAAGGACAGGATCTATGCACCAATTCTCACTAAAGATACAGACGGCATCAGACCCATAGAAATGAAGGAGCGTCTGCAACGACTCATGGACGAATACGCAGGTGGTATCAGTCAATATTACCGAACTAATGAGGAACGCCTTGACTATGCTTTGAAACACATAAAGATACTGCAATCGCAATTCGGCTACCTGAGAGCTGCGGATCTGCACGAGCTGATGCAGGCCCATGAAACCATGGACAGGGTCGACGTGGCCGAAGCTGTTGTGCATCATCTGAAAGCTCGAAAGGAAACCCGCTGGCCGGGATGGCAGACGCGAAGTGATTACCCAAAACGTGACGACAGGCATTACGATTGTTTTATCGAATCAAAGCGTGATCCGGATACAGGTCATATTATCACATTCACGCGCCCCTATACACAGCTCATATCTGGCAACAGACGCCAGGCATAGAATGAGGCATACATTATGCCACCGATAGTAAATGTAAAAAAATGCAATGGATGCAAGGGACGAGCAGAGACGTTTTGCGAAGAGATCTGTCCCGGAGACCTTATGATGCTCAATCCCGAAACAGGGAAAGCCTGCCTGCGCTCACCGAGAGATTGCTGGGACTGCATGTCTTGCATCAAGGCCTGCCCTACAGGAGCGCTTGAAATTAAAATTCCCTACCAGCTTGGATATCACAAGGCCAGACTCAAGCCGATTATGGGTAAGAATAGGATTACCTGGAAATGCCGTGATATCAATGGCAAAGAAACAACATTCTCCTTTGAAAACAGAAAGCCTGTCACCTAGCCGAGGATAGCGTGCAAAATTTCTGGCATCTCGAAAAGGAAAATTTTTTTGCGGGTCTTGAGAATGAAAAAAGACAGTTCCTGACCCTCTCCCGACGCCAGGAACTGGAAAAGAATAAAACCGTCTTTATCGAAGGCGATGCCGGAATCTCCTGTTTCTATATAGAATCCGGCTTGATAAGAATTTTCAGTGAAGTGCCTTCCGGAAAAGAATCCACTCTTTTTCTCCGCCAGGGCGGCGAAATTTTTGGACTTGCAGAAGTCATGAATCGAACGCCACGGGTGGTTTCGGCACAGGCGCTTTGCAGATCAATTATCCACACGATAGAGCAACCTGACTTCGAACGGCTTCTGGAAGGAAACTTTTCTCTTGTCCGCCGGGTCATAAGCATTCTCGGGCGTCGGTTGCGATATATGGGCAAACGCCTCAGCAGCCAGAATGGAGATGTTGCGCACAGACTGGCTTTTTTACTCATAACCTTGGCATACGAGAATCTGAAGAAGACATCCAACTGGGAAGTTCCCTGTCTTCTCCCCCATACCATATCTCAAAACCAGCTTGCTGATATGATCAGCTCGACTCAGCCAACAATCAGCTTAGCCCTGCATGAATTCAGAACCAGCGGTCTGATTGCCGTATCGGGTCGTCGCATTACGCTGCTCAAGCCGATGGCCCTCATACTCAAATTCATAGAGGATTGATCTGTCAGCCTGTTTGATTTTAATCCTCCGTCGAGGAGCCAAAAAATTAGCGGCCGCCTGACACGTTCTCCGTCTCTCCGGTAAGTGCCGGCACTTTTCGCCCTTTCAGGTAAGCGGTCTGTACATCCCCGGCGATACGGCGGTTGTGGACCGTATCGCCCGAGAGTATTGCGGAACATATCCTGAGTCGGTGTATCGGCGGAATCTCCTGTCGGGCAGCACCTACGACCAGACCTCCAGTTGCACCGGGGCGGTTTCCGGGCGTGCTTTGGAAACCCGGTCCATGCCCGGCTACCAGGTGCTGCCCGACAGGAGCGATCCCTGCGTGTGCAGCTCTTTGTTACCGAAACAGACAATGTGTCCCTCTACAGTTCTGGAGTTCCCCCAAAACCACGCTGTACCGCCTGGTGCTGGCGCAATAAAGGTATGTTCGCTCAGGATCAGGGCCTTGTTGGCAGGAGCAGAGCCTGAACCCGCTCGGATTGTTGCACTCCTTCCGGTACTCTTGCTGTTCGCCCTCTTGGCCAGAGGGCAGGATGCAGGAGAGAACTGACCGCTGTGAACATCCGTGCCGTGGACAAAGGTGTCTCCAATGCACTGATGCTCCCGCAAAATTCGGCAGCAGAAAATTTGCAGACTTTTTTCTGCAAGGCGGCTTGCCAATCAGGGAGTCCCGGTTGACAATATGGGACTGATTCGTGTACACACAATCAAGACGTAGGGAATGTTGCGATCACATCCCGGCTTGGGAGCGCGTGTCACCTGCAAAAACCTGGGGGCAGGGAAGCGCCACTTCATGCCGGCCTTCGGGACTTCTCGAATTTGCCCGATCAAGTTTGAAAGGAGCGCAAGCGGATGCGCTTTGTTACATCACTTGTTCTACAAGGAGCAGAAGCATGAAGAAGAAAAATTGTGTGGCAATGCTCGCAGCCGGTCTGTCCCTGTCTGTGCCGGTGTGGGCCAACGAGGCGGCCCTTCCCGGCGAGTCTGAAACAAGCATCCAGATTGAGCAGGAAATGCTTGTCGTTAAGGCGCATATGGGCGTCGGTTACCTGAATGGCGATTCCTCCGAGCTGGTCTACGGGGAGAATGGACGCAAGCTCAGCGAACTCAACTGGGAACTGGACGATGTCCCCATGCTGAATGTGGGCGGCTCCATCAGCCCCCGCTCCTGGCTCACCATATCGGCCGATTTCTGGACCCGCCTGAACCGGGGCAGCGGTACCATGGATGATTACGACTTCTTGGCTATCAACTACGATGGCTATACCCACTGGTCGCATCATGACAATACCGACCTGACCCAGGGCTTCATGTTCGACCTCAACGCTGCCTTTACCTTCTACACCTTTGAGGAAACCAGCTTCAGCGCACTGGTCGGCTACAAGTACGACACCTGGGAATGGGAGGCCAGGGGCGGTAACTATTTCTATTCGGACTACGTACTTTTCGACACTGTCGGTTCATTTTCGCCCGATGAAAAGGTCATCACCTACAAGCAGTGGTTTCATGTGCCCTATATCGGTGTAGGCTTCCACTCTACGGTAGGCCCGGTCTTTTTCATGGGCAGGGTGATCGCCTCGCCTTTGGTTTTTGCCGGGGATGAAGACATACACCATCTGCGCAACCTGCGCTTTGAAGAGGACTTTGACGTCTCTTCCATGTATGGCCTGGATCTCGGCCTCGGTTACAACATCACCCCCAGTCTCGCGGTATCCGCCATGTTCAGGTATCAGAAATACGAGGAAGCCAAGGGCGATACCACGGTCACCGATCTGACAACCGGCGAGAAACGCTACTTCTCCGGTGATGTTGCCGGAACAGATCACAGCTCCAGTACGGTTTCTCTGGGACTGCAGTATCGCTTTTAACAACCAAAGACAGATCAGGAAATAGGAAACAGGGCGCGGCCGATGTGGCTGCGCCCTGTTTTTTTGTTATATCCAGGGCAGAAACGAGCCTGCTTTGACCAGCCTCTGCCCTGCTGTTTTGATTGCTTATCAGTGAACTTGTGTGGAGAGAAACGCTGATGGAGGCGCCAATGCAACGCTGCTTGGTATCGGTCATTGGCAGCGGGCAGCAGGAGAGCAGACGAGCGGGACTGATTCCTGTTGCGCCTCCGAAATCAGTCCCCTGTTTGTTGTCCCCGGCCTGCACCCCCGCTTTCCGGGCAGCAGCAGGCTGGGGCTTTTCGTTTTTCCTGCCTACTTCGCCCGGCCTTCCACCACCCTGATGAGGCCGCCGCCCGGGGCAAAGCCGTTGACGGCAGGCCGGTACATGTCTGCTGCCGAAAGGGAGGGCCAGGTGTAGAGACCAGGCGTCACCGCCCGCACCCGGTAGAACAGGTCCTGCGGATAGGTGTAGGTGGAGTCCCTGTAGCGGTAATCTGTCAGGTTCAGGGCGGCCACGTAGCGGTCTTCCCGGAATTCCTGATGCACGATCTGACTGCTGGCCATGCTTGCCGTCACATTTTTGCCGTCAAGCTCCAGTTGTTCCATGCCCTCGCCACGCACCAGATTGAGATTCTCGATCTCGAGTCCGGCCGGGATATGGTCTTCCACCAGCACATTGGCAATCGGGCTGGAGCTGAGCACGTGGATGTGCACGTAGTAGCTTTCGCCGCTTTGCATCCGGTCGCCGATGAAGGGCGTGCCGTCGGCAGTAAAGACCCTGCGTGACAGGCTGATGCCCTGTTCCCGGGCCTCCGGCCGCACCCTGGCGCGGCCGCTCACCACCAGCTCCGCATAGAGAGGCCTCTCCGAGTTGTTGGTCACCTTCAGTCCTGCGAGCACGTCGCGGGGCGCCACCTGCAGGGTCACGTTATCGCTTTCCTCGAGCTGGCGCGGATTCGCGCCACCCTGCACCGTGGCCCGCCACGGCCGCCGGTTTTCCTGCTCGTCCGCCTCGAGCACCCCGCTGCCAGCGAGAAAGACCGCCATCTGTTCCTGGGTGCTGAACCAGCGCTGCTGCTTCAGGATATTGGCCAGCCGTATGAGCAGATTGTCCCGGCCCGTTGCCGGAATTCTGTGCTTTTTGAGGAGCGCGTAGGACAGGGCCACATCGGTCAGATCGCTCCCATAGTCGCCCCACCAGCCTTGGATCCGCGCCTTTTGCAGGCCCTCATCAATGGCGATCCTGCCCTTTTTCTCGTCGCCCATCAGGTGCAGGGCCAGGCCCAGATGAACCAGCGAGAGGCCGGAGGTGGCCGAGGCGCGCAGCTCATGGAGCCGGCGCAGGGTGCTGAGCGGCGCTCTGGCATCCCGGGCCAGCACATAGGCTCCATAGGCCAGGACATTGAAGCGGCCGGCTCCGGCGTAGGTATCCGACCAGACCCGGCGCTCCTGTGGCTCGTAGGCTTTGCCGGAAACGCCGCCGATCCCTTCCTGCAAATACTTCAGGAGAAAATCCATGGTCTTCCGCCGCATCCCGGCCGGCACCTCGAAACCGCGTTCGCCGGCATCCTGCAGAAAGTTGCCCACATAGGCGGAAAGCCAGTATTCGCCCTGACCGCCTCCCCAGAGGCTAAAGCCGCCCTCGGTTCCCTGAGCGGCCTCCAGCTTGCCCATGGACTGGCCCACGATTTTGGCGCGTTCCTTGAGTGTAAAGGGCTTCAGGCCCAGCCGCTGCGCCATGTTTTCGTCGATGAAGAGGTGCGGATAGGTTGTGCTCGTGGTCTGTTCCACGCAGCCATAGGGATAGACAAGCAGGCCCTGCACCGCGCTCTTCACGTCCAGAGGCGGCTTGTCGGAGATATTGACATGGGCCAGCACGGTGGCCGGCAAGAAATCGGCCAGATCTTCCTTGATGGTGACAAGCGCTCCGGGCTGGATTTCGGCGAACTGCCCTTTCTGCTGTACCGGCGTGAGCGGCTTGACCTCCAGGGCGAAGCTGCGGTCCAGAGAGAGCGGGCCCACCCCGGTCCGGCCGCTGACCTGCACGCGCAGATCGGCAAGGCCCAGGAACTGCCGGTCTGCCGTCAGGTTGAAGGTCAGTATTTTCTTTTCCTGATCGGCAAGCTGCACATCCTGCTCCGGATTCTGCACCAGAATCCCGGTAACCGGCGGCATGCGCACCTTCAGGCTGGCCGGGCCGCCGGAGAGGTTGTGCAGATCCAGTGCGACCCGGGCCTCGTCGCCCCAGTTCATGAAACGCGGGGCCGAGAGCTCGGCGATCATGGGCGCCGCCACCACGACCTCGCGGTCGGCCGAGCCGTAGCTGTCCTCGGTGGCTGCCACGGCCATAAGCCGGAGGGTGCCGTTGAAATCCGGCACCGGCAGCTTCACCGTGGCCTTGCCCTGGGCGTCCAGCTCCACCGGGCCTGAGAACAGATCCACCAGTCGCACCTTTTTGGGCAGCCCCTTGGAAGTTTTGGGCGCGGCATCGCCGCCAAAGCGCAGGCGGCCCTTCCGGCCTGCCATCTTTTCGATCAGGCGGCCGTAGATGTCGTGCAGATCCGCGCCGTAGCGCAGTTGTCCGAAGAAATAGCGGAAAGGATTCGGAGTGGCAAAGTTGGTGATATTGAGAATGCCCACATCCACGGCGGACAGGGTCAGCAGCGCCTTCCTGCCGGCCGCCGCCGGCACCTCGACCTGCACCTCCAGGTCTTGCTCGGGCTTCATCTTGTCCGGAGCGGCCACGGCCACCTTGAGCCTGCGCTCGCCGCGCTCCAGGGGCAGGGGCGCCAGGCCCAGGGCCCGGGCCGGCGTAATGCTGTCGCCTTCGCTGCCAGGCCGGAACACCAGCACGTTCACGTACAGATCATGGCTCTTCCAGGCGGCATCGATCGGAATGCTGAGCGTGGTGCCGCCCTTGGGCATGGGCAGGCGTTTGACCCAGAGCGTGCGGCTGCCCTCCACGGTCACCAGCGCCTCGCCGCCATGCGGCGGAGTGATGGTGAGCTGGGCCTTGTCCTGACCTTCGCGGTAGGCGGGCTTGTCGAAGTCCAGTTTCACCTTGTCCGGCCGCATGCCCTGATCTTCGGCAGTCTTGGCGCTCCAGCCCGCATAGAAGCGGTATTTCATGGTCTGGCCGCTTGCCGGGTCGCTGATCTCCAGCCGGTAGCGGCCGTAGTTCACGGGCACCGTCACCTTGCCGCGCTGGTCTGCACGCAGGGCGAGCGGGGCGCTGTGCACCAGTTCTTCGGTTTCGGTAAAGCCGTCCGACCAGCCGCGACCGTCCTCGTAGCGCCAATAATAGTGCCGGTCCTCGTGAAAGAGCCGGACCGGCAGCTCGGAGGCTGCCAGGAGCTGGCCCGCCTCGTTCACGCGCACCACTTCGAAGGAGACCATCGCGCCTTCCGGGGCATAGTCGCCAGAAAAGAGCGGCCGCACGCCCACAAGCGTTTCGGCAGGCCAGAGCACGCGTTCAAGAGAGCGCACCACCGGCCGGCCCCCGCTTTCCAGCAGGCTCACGGTCGTCCGCACGCTGATGGGCGAATGCTGGTCACTTGCCGGAGCAAGCTCCACGTCCAGCTTCGCCTTGCCCCTTTCGTCGAGTTTGGCCTCCGTCAGCTCGCGCCGCTCATGGAAGCTGTCCTCATTGGCATCGCCAAAGACAAAGCCAGGCAGGCTCTGGCTCAACGGATTCACGCAGCGCTGAAACTGCACCACACCCAAAAGCCGGTTGCCGGCAGCCGGTGCGCCATAGAGATAGGTGCCGGTGGTGGCCAGGGTCAGCTTGCCGTCCGCCCGCAGGCCGCTTTCCGGAGCAGCCAGACTGAGCTTCATGCGCTCGGGCAGAAATTCCTCCACACCGAAGCGGAACACCGTTGCCGGCACTTCGTCCGCCGGGTCGGCCCGCAGCTCCAACTGCCAGAAGCCGGTGGGCGCATCCAGCGGCAGCTCAATGCGCTCCTGGTAATAGCCGGACAGATCGGCGCTTTTCCACATGGAGCTGAACTGCTTCTTGCCATCCGGCCGCTTCAGAACGGCCTGCAGCGGCAGAGGGGGCAGTGCCCGGCCGTCGGCGTCCCGCGCCAGCACCGAGAGGTCGAAGTGCTCGCCGGGCCGGTACAGATCGCGGCCCGACCAGGCAAAGAAGCGCACCGGCTTGCCCGGCTCGCCCTTGATGCTGTATTCGGACAGGTCCAGAGCCGGTTCCTTGAGCGCAATCATGGCCACCTGAGCGCCGAGCTGCGCCTGAATGACCGCCGCGCCTTGCGGACGCTGGTCAAAATGCGCGCGGCCCTCGCTGTCGGTCGTGCCCTTGGCCAGCACTTTGCCGCTCTGGTCCAGCCAGCGCAGCGCCACCCGCGGCACGGCCTTGCCGTCTGTCAGCGAACTCACGTACACATCCGCGTTGTCGGTGAAGAGCCGCGCATGCAGGCCCAGGTCGCTCACATAAAAATAGGTGGTCTGATACTCATAGCGAAAGCGGCCGGGCTGACTCATCACCGCTACATACACGCCGGGCGCGGCCAGTTCCTTCAGGTCTTCCACGGGCAGAAAGGTCACGGCCCGGCGGTTGGCTTTGCTCTCCGTGACGAAACGGGCGGCATAGACACTTTCGGTCATGTTGTGGAGCTGGTCCAGATCCCAGTTATCCACGGCACCGTGCAGTTCCGATTTCCCCTCCGACTCCTGCCCCCGCGGTGCGGCAATGACCTTGTCCAGAAATTCGGGCAGATGGTCATCACGTACGCGGAGAAACTGTACGTCCACCTCCGGCACGTTGACCGTCACCACCGGCAGGCCGCCGTTCTGCCTGGCCGGCAGCACCATGCCGCGGCTGGCGAAATAGTAGGCCGGGCTTACGGCCGCAGTACGAGCCCTGAAGCTGTGCACTTTGCCCAGACGATGCCCCGCCTTGTCCGCAAGTTCCCCATCCACCTGCACCCTGTAATCGGCCTCCGGCGTCACATGGGGAAAAAAGAGGATACGCGGGTTTTCGCCCAGCACCCATTTGCCGTTTACCGCCGCGCCAGCCGGCATCTCGCCCGATACTTCCCTGATTTCGCCGGGAGACAGACGGGCCTCGCCGCTTGCTTCCTCTGTGTCCGAACCCTCCTGAATCTGCGGCTGCATGACCCGGATGAAGCGGTCATACGACTGCTTGGGGTCCAAAGGATTGCTGAAGGTCAGGGCCAGGGCAGGAGAGCCGTCCAGCTCCCGCTCGCTCAGGCTGATTAGTTGGAAGGCGCTGTCCGACTCGGCTGTCCCGCTTTGTGTCGGGGCTTTTTCCTGGGCGCTGGCTGCGGATTTTGTCTGCCCTGCCGCATGAAACAGATCCCGCCAGCCAGCCGGAGCAGGGCCGGCTGTCAGCAGAACGCCTGCGGCCAGCAAGAGGGCCGTAAGCCACAACGGTCTTTTTTGCATGATACTCTCCTGAACAAAGGTGTGTGAGGGGGCCCCGGCCCAATCCGGACAGTCTCCTGTATGCCGCATGTACTGCCCTATTCTGCGGCTGACTGCAAGCTTTTTGCTGCGGAGATGAAAATACCATGATCTGGCATGAAAAGACTGCCCTGTTACCAATGTCTCGGAAAAATATACGCTGATTGGCGCTATTCTCTGGAGGTTACTCCTTGACAGCACAGGCGGGATCGTTTCTATAACCCGTGATAAATGCTGTTATACGGTATGGTTTTAAATAAATTCATCTTGCGGTAAAAACTTGGCATCGCATGCCGGCGTTAGGGGGAAAACCGTGCAAACATCCCTTCGCTTTGGCCTTTCTCCCTGTTGCTGTCTGCTTTTCTTGTTTGTTCACTGCTGCCATTCCGGCCTGATCTGCCGCCGCCTTGCCGCCTCCGCGCTGGAGCAGTTGGGCATCGGCCATCTGGCCCGCAAGCTATACACGGAAATCAGCGGCGGCGAGCGCCAACTGGTGCTCTGCTGACCCAGCAGCCCCGCCTGCTGCTGGACGAACCCACCTCGTATCTGGATCTGGGCAATGTGGTGCAGCTGCTGTCGCTGGTGCGTTTGCTGGCGGACAGCGGCCGGCAAAGCGCCCCTGCGCAGTAAAGGCGGGGAGCACAACCTCAAAAAAGAGAAATCCATGTTGACATGAAGAAAGAGCTGCAGTCCGGCAGGCTTTGTGGCCTGTGCCACGTTGCTGTGTGTCCCAGGTGTAGGGGCGGAGGCGGGCCCGTCCCCGGAGGGCGGCCAGACTGGCCAGGTCAAGGCGCCGGGCTGCGAAGTGTATGAGCTGGGTGAGATACGGATCCACGGTCAGCGGGAATCTACGGTCAGGGACGTGATTATGATCGCTGATTTAAGGTGTTACTGCTGCCAAGCTGCTGGCCGGCAGGGGGGGATAGGATACCGATGCGATTCCTGAGCAGGCGGGCAAGACAGGGGCCTTGCCGGTCATTGTGCTCAAAAGCAAGCGTAAAGAGCGGCGTGGTGACGACAGCTTTATAAGGTCAGGTGCCTGGTAGCAAACGCCTTTCGCCACTTGAAGCGGTGGCGTGGCACAGCCACCCGATGGGCTAAGCATACGGCTTCGTTTGTTTCCTGCCATCGGTTCATATCGGGTGCCTTGTGTTATGACTCCAATCTCGTGAGTATACGGTCTAAATTCATCTGATGGTACAAGGGCAGGCCTTGCCCCTGCCTTCTTTATACCATAGGTGTAGGCGGTTCCGGTTTTCGGGACGCATGCGCAACATTTTGGCAATACCTAAAAGGAGGACGCCATGAATGAGGTCAGGTTGCAGGACAAGTATCAGCTGTTTATCGATGGCGAGTGGCGGGATGCCACTGACGGGAAGACCATTGCCTCAGTCAACCCGGCCAACGGCGAGAAGCTGGCCGAATGTGCGGACGCCACGAAGGAAGATGTGGATGCCGCCGTTGCCGCCGCCTGGAAGGCCTTTGAGACCTGGAAAAACGTTCCGGTCAACGAACGTGCAGTTATTCTGAACAAAATAGCGGACATCATCGACGCCAACGCCGAGCATCTGGCGATGGTGGAGACATTGGACAACGGCAAGCCGATCCGTGAAACGCTGAACGTGGACATTCCGCTGTCTTCTCAGCATTTCCGGTATTTTGCGGGCTGCATCGTGGCGGAAGAGGGCAGCGCGAACATGCTGGGGACGGACACCCTGAGTCTGATTCTGCACGAGCCGATCGGCGTGGTGGGCCAGATCGTGCCGTGGAACTTCCCCTTCTGCATGGCGGCCTGGAAGCTGGCACCGGTTCTGGCGAGCGGCTGCTGCACCGTGTTGAAGCCGTCGAGTACGACGGCTTTGAGCGTTCTCGAGTTCGCCAAGCTGGTCAAGGACGTGATTCCGCACGGCGTGTTCAACATCATCACCGGCGCGGGTTCGCGGGCGGGCCAGTACATTCTGGACCACAAGGGTTTCCGCAAGCTGGCTTTTACGGGCTCGACCGAGGTTGGTCGCAACGTGGCGCAGGCCGCGGCGGACAAGCTGATTCCGGCCACGCTGGAACTGGGCGGCAAGTCGGCCAACATCTTCTTTGACGACTGCGACATGGAACTCGCCATGGATGGCCTGCAGATGGGTATCCTGTTCAACCAGGGTCAGGTTTGCTGCGCGGGATCGCGCGTGTTCGTGCAGGAAGGCATTTATGACAAGTTCGTGGCCGAGGCGGTCAAGCGCTTCAACAAGGTGAAGGTTGGCCTGCCGTGGGAGCCTGATACCCAGATGGGTTCCCAGAT
Source organism: Desulfobulbus oralis (assembly GCF_002952055.1). Classification (NCBI taxonomy): domain Bacteria; kingdom Pseudomonadati; phylum Thermodesulfobacteriota; class Desulfobulbia; order Desulfobulbales; family Desulfobulbaceae; genus Desulfobulbus; species Desulfobulbus oralis. Next base: position 1,258,898 of record NZ_CP021255.1, read on the forward strand.
TGACAAGCGCCACATGGAGAAGATCCTGCGCTATGTCAAGATCGGGCAGGAAGAGGGTGCGAGGGTGCTGTGCGGCGGCGTACAGGCGACGGAAGGGGAGCTGGCGAAGGGCTGTTTCCTGAAGCCGACGCTGCTTGGCGACGTGAAGAACAATATGCGCGTGGCGCAGGAAGAGATCTTCGGGCCGGTGGCCTGCGTGCTGAAGTTCAAGGACGAGGCCGAGGTGGTGAAGATGGCGAACGACAGCGTGTATGGATTGGGCGGTGCCGTGTGGACGAAGAACATCAACCGGGCGATCCGCGTGGCACGAGGCGTGGAGACGGGCCGTATCTGGGTGAACTGCTACAACGTGCTGCCGGAGGGCGCGCCTTTTGGCGGCTACAAGGAATCGGGCATTGGCCGTGAGACACACAAGGTGATGCTGGCGCACTACACCCAGATGAAGAGCATCATGATTAACCTGAAAGAGACCCCGACCGGCTTCTATCCGAACAAGTGAGCATGCGTTGAGGTTCTGATCCATGAGACCGCAGGCATGCCGCCTGCGGTCTTTTTTACAGGGAGGCGAAGATGGGCAAACTGGCTGGCAGAAAGCTGGTGCTTCTGGGCGCGCGGGATGGCGTTTCCGGCGACGCGCTCACGGCGCTTTTTGCGGAGAGCGGCGCGGAAATTGTCTATGCGGCCACCGAGTGCATGGGGTGAAGCTCGGTGGAAATGCTGGACCGGAAGAGTCAGCGGCGGGTAAAGGAAGCCGCTGACGCGCTGGGGCCGGAAAATCTGGTGGTGATAGTCGGGTCCTCGGACAGCGAAGGCGCGCGGATCTATGCCGAGACCGTCACTGCTGGCGACCCCAACGAAGCCGGGCCGCTTGCTGGAGTCCAGTTGGGACTCCCGGTGTATCATGTCCTGGAAGACGACATTAAGGCAGAGTGCGCACTTGCACTGTGGGCAGAAAACGTGGGCATGATGGAACGGGTGCTGGACAAGCATGCGCTTGCCGCCACCGTGTCCGCCATTCGTGCAGAAAAAAGCCAATTCACGCTGTGACGGACGGAGGAAAAGAGGGAACCGCGAACGCATGAGGAGAAACGTGCTGGTTGAACAGCGCATCCGCTTCAGCCTGCCTTGACTGCGCCTCCGGCCTTTTTGCCCGCATCCCTGTCCTGCAGGGCCTGTACTATGCTCCTGGCCAGTTCGGGGCCGATGCCCGGGGCAGCGGCCAGTTCGGATTCGGTGGCCGTCCGGATGCGGCGGAGGCTGCCGAAATGGCGCAGGAGCTGCTTCTTCCGCTGGGGGCCGACGCCGGGCACGGCATCCAGCTCGGAAGCCAGTTGGGCCTTGCCGCGCAGATGACGGTGACAGGTGATGCCGAAGCGGTGGGCCTCGTCGCGCACGCGCATGAGATAGAGCAGCGCCGGTGCGTGGGCGGGCAGCATGATGGCATCCTTGCGGCCGGGCCGGAAGAGTTTTTCGCCTTCGTCGTGATGCTCCTCGGCAATGGCCGCCAGGTCCAGCTCGCCCTCCAGTCCCAGCCTGCCGACCACCTCCAGCGCCACCTGCAACTGACCCTTGCCGCCGTCCAGGAGCAGCAGGTCCGGCAGATTGTGTTCGTCCCGGCCCTTGACGAGGCGCCGCTCCAGCACCTCGCGCATCATGGCGTAATCGTCCGGGGTCTCCTTTTCGCGGATGCGGTAATGGCGAAAGCGGCGCGTCTCCTTTTCGCCATGCACGAAACATACGAGCGAGCCCACGGCCTGCTTGCCCAGCAGATTGGAAATATCCAGGCATTCGATGACTTCGGGCATTCGGGAAAGCCGCAGTTTCTGCCGGATGCTCGTGGCCAGATTCTGCCAGGCAGCCTCCTTCCTGGCCTCTTCCGAAAAGAGCTTTTCCGCATTGGCGTGCGCCATCTGCATGAGCTGCATCCGCTTGCCCCGCTGGGGCACGCTGAAGGTGACCGGGCCTTCCCGCAGGCCGGCAAGGCATTCGGCGACCAGCTCTTCGTCTTCCGGCAGGACGGGCAGGAGCAGTTCGCGGGGGGGCTGCCGGGTGGCGCTGTAATACTGCATCAGCACCTGGGCCAGCAGCGCCCCATCGTCGCCGATCGGGTCGTCCAGAAAAAACTGCCGGGCCCCGGTCATCAGGCCGCCGCGCACGAAGAGGAGCGCCACCCCGACTGAAGCGTCCTTGCGGTGCAGGCCAAAGACATCCTGATCCAGCGCCTCGCCGCTGGCAATCACCTGGCGCTCCGTGGTGCCGGCCAGAGCCAGCAGCCGGTCGCGCAGGCGGGCTGCCTGTTCAAAATCCAGCGCCTCGGACGCAGCCTGCATTCTGGTCTCCAGCTCCTGCCGGAGTTCCTCGGTCTTGCCCTCCAGAATCGCCAGCACCCCGTTCACCATGCGCATGTATTCAGCCTTGTCCACCAGACCTGCGCAGGGCGCGCAGCAGCGGCCCATCTGGTGGTTCAGGCAGGGGCGCTGCCGCTCCCTGAGGCTACGGCAGTGGCGGAGCGGGAACTGGGCATACAAAAGCTCCAGCGTGCTGCGCATCGCCCCGGCCGCAGTGTAGGGGCCGAAGTAGCGGTTGCCGTCCCTGAGCCGCCTGCGGGTGACGCTCACGCGCGGCCAGGACTCGGCGGTGCTGACCCGGATGAGCGGATAGTTCTTGTCGTCCCTCAGGTCGATGTTGTAGCGCGGGTGGTGCTTTTTGATGAGCGCGGCCTCGAGGATGAGCGCCTCCTTCTCCGTGGTGGTGAGGATGGTTTCCACCCGCAGTACACGATTCAGCATGGCCGCGGTTTTGGACCAGGCCGGGCCGTTGAAGTGGGCGTACTGGGAGAGCCGCTTGCGCAGATCGCGCGCCTTGCCCACGTAGAGGAGTTCGCGGCGGTCCAGCATCTGGTACACGCCGGGGCCGTGGCTCACGGTGGCGAGAAATTCGGCCGTGAGCGGGTTCTCAGGGTTTGATGTAGGCATAGCCCTTCTGCTGGAGCAGGATCAGTTCCACCACGCCGGCCGGTACCGGCTCGCAGCCGGGCACAAGTGCTTCGATGTCGCCGCCAAAGCTCCGCATGGCATTGCTGCATACCCTGAAGCGCACGCCCTGCTCCTGCAGGGCACGGACGCTGTCCGCCCTGGTGCAGCGGGCCCCGTCCAGGAGCCGGACCGCCGGGCCGTTGAACAGCAGCACGATATCGCATTCCGTACCCTGTGCGGCCTTGAGCAGATTGCCGGCATTGCCCAGACCCAGGGCAAAGATGTCGGTATTGTCGGCATCCAGATGAAAGACAACGCGGTAGCTCATGATTGATTCCTCCAGGTTGTGTCAGGTTCGGGGCTCGCCCCCTGGCGTGCCCCTTCGTTTTCGCCCTCGCCGCAGCCGATCTCAGGCGCGGCATGGACAATGGCCGCTGCCCCGAGGTCTTTCAGGCCTGGAAGGCCGCCTCGAAGAGCTGCCGGGTATATTCGTGCGCAGGGGCTGCAAAAATCCGGTCCGCCTCATTCTGCTCCACCACCCGGCCCCGCCGCATGACCGCGATCCGGTCGGCCAGCTCGCGCACCACACGCAGATCGTGGCTGATGAAGATATAGGTCAGTTCGTAGCGCTCCTGCAGGCGCTTGAGCAGCTCCAGCACCTGCTTTTGGATGGTGGCGTCCAGGGCGCTCGTGGGCTCGTCCAGAATGAGCAGGCGGGGCCGGAGCACGAGTGCCCTGGCAATGGCGATGCGCTGGCGCTGGCCGCCGGAGAATTCGTGTGGATAGCGCTGCGCCAGTTCCGGGTCGAGTTCCACATCCGCCAGCGCCTGCCGCACCAGCGCCTGCCGCTCGGCCCGGTTGCTGCCCAGGCGATGCACCCGCAACCCCTCCCCGATGATGTCCGCCACGGAGAGCCGCGGCGAGAGCGAGGAAAAGGGGTCCTGCAGGACAATCTGCAGATCGCGGCGCAGGGGACGAAAGGCCCGGCTGCCCAGCTCTGTGAGTCCGTAATCCCGGTCCCGGCCATGGTAGAGCACCGCGCCTTCGCAGGGCACCAAACCCAGAATGCCCAGGGCCAGCGTGGATTTGCCGCTGCCGGATTCGCCCACCACGCCAAGCGTCGTGCCCTCGCGCACCAGCAAATCCACGCCGTCCAGCGCCGGAAACAGTCGCGCCCGCCGCCGCCAGCCCTGCCAGTCATGGCCCACCACGAAGCGGCAGGCAAGCTGGCGCAGCTCCAGCAGCGGGGGGCCGCCCGGCCGCGGATTGCGTACGCCTTTTGGCACTGCGTCCAGCAGGCGGCGGGTGTAGGCCTCTTTTGGCCGGGCAAAGATCTCTGCCGTTGCGCCGCTCTCCACCACCCGACCCTGGTGCATGATGCTCACCCGGTGGGCAATGCGCCGCACCATGGGCAGATCGTGGGTGATGAGCAGGACGGCCATGCCGCTCTCCTTTTGCAGATCCCGGATCAGATCCAGCACCTGGGCCTGAATGGCCAGATCCAGCGCAGTGGTGGGTTCGTCCGCAATCAACAGCTCCGGCCTGCAGGCCAGGGCCATGGCCAGCAGCACCCGCTGGCGCTGGCCGCCGGAAAGCTGGTGGGGCAGGCTGTCCATCTGCCGTTCCGCGTCGGCGATGCCGGTGCGGACGAGCAGTTGCAGCGCCCGCGCTCTGGCCTCGGGGCGCTTCATTTTACCGTGAACGAGCAGGGGCTCCATGATCTGCCGGCCCACAGGATACACCGGATTCAGCGAACTCATGGGCTCCTGGAAGACCATGGCAATGCGGCTGCCGCGCAGCCGCTCCAGGGCGCTTTGGTCAAGCGTGCTCAGCTCCTGGCCGGCAAAGCGGATGGAGCCGCTGCTGTGCACGGGCCGGATGCCCTCGATCAGGCGCAGAATGGAGAGCGCGGTCAACGACTTGCCGGACCCGGATTCGCCCACCAGGGCATGGGTTTCACCGGGCCATACGTCAAGGGAGAGGCGGCGCAGCGTGGGCGCGGCGTTTTTGCCGAAGGACAGGCAGAAATCGCGCAGGGCCAGGAGCGGCTCCGGCGCTGCGGGGGGCGGCATGGTTTCGGCGGATGGGCGGTCGCTGTGGCAAGACATGGCAGCAGTCTAATCCGGCATGTGCCGGCAGGCAACAGAATATGCAGGGCCGCTATGGCGAGCTGGGCCCTGGATAGGAACGCGCGGGCTCTGCGCTCGGAAAGACCGCGGCCATCCTGTTCCGATCGTCGCCCGGGCCGGTTGACATGAGCCTTTTCCTGTTCGCATGCCATGTCAGCCCGCTCCGGCCTGCAGGGCGCTGCCCTCAGTTTCGCAGCAGCGCCTGGAGATAGGCGATCCAGGCATCCATGCCCTCGTCCTTTTCCGCGGCGAGCGACAAAACCGGCATGTCCGGTTTCAGAATACGCACGAATTCCGTCGCCTCCTCCACCTTGAAATCAAAGTAGGGCACGAGGTCGGTCTTGGTGATCAGCACCAGATCAGCGCTGCGGAAGGTGGCGGGGTATTTGGCCGGCTTGTCGGAACCTTCCGGCACGGAAAGCAGCACAACCCTCTTTGTTTCGCCCAGATCGAAGGAGGCCGGGCACACGAGATTGCCCACGTTCTCGATAAAGAGCAGATCCAGCTTTTTGCCGGCAGCGACGCGCGTGAGCGCCTGCAGTCCCTTGTCCACCATGGGCGCGTCCAGATGGCAGCCCCCGCCTGTGGTCAACTGGATGACCGGCACGCCCTGTCTGCGGATGCGCTCGGCATCCCGTGCGGTCTCCGGGTCGCCCTCGATCACGCCAATGCCCACCTGGTCTTTCAGTCGGGCAATGGTGCGCTCCAGCAGACTCGTTTTACCCGAACCCGGGCTGGAGATCAGGTTCAGGACCACTGTGCCCATTTCCTGGAAGGCACGCCTGTTTTTCGCCGCCTGTCGGTCGTTTTCCTCAAACAGCGACGCGGTCACATTCACGATCATCTCGTCTTTCATGCTTCACTCCATTCGGATTTGTTGCAGGATGAGTTCCGTGCCGCCCCATGGGGACAGGCGCGGGGATGCGCAGGCCGGGCAGCGGGCCTGGGTTTCGGGGGCTTCCGGGCCGGGCTGCGGCAGGGTGCAGGCTTCGCCGCAGTCCAGACAGAGATAGCGGGGATCCGGCTGCCTGAGTTCCAGAACCGCGCCGGCGAGCAGCGGGTCCTCCTTTTGCAGCGCCTCGAAGGCAAAACGGAAGGAGTCGGGCACCACACCGGCAAAGGGGCCCATGAGGACCGACACCACCTTGACCCTGCTGGCCCCGTGTTGTTCCGCCAGGGCCCGCACCTGGGCCGCCAGGCTTTGTACCAGAGACATCTCGTGCATGGCTAGCAGATACGGGGCAGCGGCTGACCGGCCAGCGGCTCCAGCAGGCGCCGGCCGCCGATGCGGGTGTGCAGGCTGACCTGGCCCGGCCTGTCGCAGGCGGCTACCGTGCCGATGCGCACGGCGTCTCTGCCCTCGTCCATACCGCGCATGACCGCCAGCAGAGGGTCGGCCGCCTCGGGCCGGCAGATGACGATGCACTTGCCCTCGTTCGCCAGATAGAGCGGATCCAGACCGATCATGTCGCAGGCCGTGGCCACATCCGGCCGCACCGGCAGGCGCTCCTCCTCCACCTCGATGGCCACCCCGGAGGAGCGGGCGATTTCGCACAGCGTGGTGGCCAGACCGCCCCGGGTCGGATCGCGCAGCACATGTATCTTTTCCCGCGCCTCTTCCAGCAAGGCGGCTACCAGGCGATGCAGGGGCCGGGTGTCGCTTCTGAGCTGTCCTGTCACGGCAAGTCCGGCCTGGGCGGTCATGATGGTGATGCCGTGGTCGGCCAGGGTGCCGGAGATGAGCACCGCGTCGCCCGGGCTGGCCAGGGCGCCGGAGATGCGGGTGTGCGCAGGCGCCCGGCCGATGCCGGCCGTGTTGACGAAGAGGCCGTCGGCCTTGCCCCTGGGGACGACCTTGGTGTCGCCGGTGACCACCGCAAGGCCCGCTGCATCGGCGCACTCGGCAATGCTTGCGATGACGCGCTCCAGTTGCGCCACCGCAAAGCCCTCCTCGATGATCAGGGCCAGACTCAGCGCAATGGGCCAGGCGCCGCGCATGGCGAGATCGTTTACCGTGCCATGCACCGCGAGCCGGCCGATGTCGCCGCCGGGAAAAAACAGGGGATCCACCACGTAGCTGTCGGTGGAAAAGGCGATTTGACCGGGAAAGCTCTCCAGCAGGGCGCAATCTTCCAGATCTTTCAGTTGCGGTGAACGCAGATACCTGAGGAAGAGGCCGGCGATCAGCTCCTGGCTGGCCAGGCCGCCGCTGCCGTGGTCAAGGGAAATATGTGCGGGTGCATTCATGGAGGCTCCTTTTCCGGGAGGGCATCAGATGGTGTGGCCGCTGTAGCGGTACCATGCGGCGCAGGAGCCCTCGCTCGAAACCATGCAGGGGCCCACCGGCGCAAGCGGCGTGCAGACACGGCCGTAGAGTGGGCAGTCGGGGGGCTGCAGCCTGCCCTTCAGAATCTGGCCACAGCGGCAGCCCGGGGGCTCGGGCAGGATCCTGGCCTCGAGGCCCAGGCGGTGCACCGCATTGAAATGCCGGTATGCGGGCCGCAGGCCCAGGCCGCTTGCGGGGATGCTGCCCAGCCCCCGCCATTCGCTGTCCACCGGCTCGAAAACCCGCTCCAACAGGTTCCTGGCCCTTGGATTGCCCGCCTCGTCCACAACGCGGGGATAGCAGTTGGCCACCTGCGGCTGACCCGTCGCCTGCTGTTGCAGCAGCGAGAGGATGCCAGCCAGAAGGTCGGCGGGCTCGAAACCGGTCACCGCGCAGCAGAGACCATATTCCTGCACCAGTGCTTCGTACATGGCCGTACCGGTAATGGCGCTCACATGGCCGGGGCAGAGCAGGCCGGACAGATTCAGGTCGCGGTCCTTCAGCAGCTCCACGAGCACCGCGGGCATGGTCTTGGCCAGCGGAATGATGGAGAAATTTTCCACAGCCGCGGCCTGGGCCGCCAATACCGTGGCCGCAATGGCCGGGGCCGTGGTTTCAAAGCCTATGGCCGGAAAGACCACCTGCAGCTCGGGACGCCGCCGGGCCAGGGCCAGCGCGTCCATGGGCGAGTACACCATCTCGACCTGCGCTTCGCCACGGGCCCGGGCGTCGGCCAGCGAGCCGTGGCTGCCGGGCACGCGGATTAGATCGCCAAAGGTGGCCACCACGACGCCGTCCTGTTTCGCCGCCTGTACGCACAGATCGATATGGCCGGCCGGGGTCACGCAGACCGGACAGCCGGGACCGGAGAGCAGTTGCACCTGCGGCGGCAGCAGCGAGCGGATGCCGTGGCGGAAGATGGCGACCGTATGGGTGCCGCAGACTTCCATGAGGCGGATCGGCCCGGTCGGGGCTGACCGGGCTGCCAAGCGGTCGATTTCCGCAAGCAGGGGCCGGCAGAGTTCCTGGGCGCCAAAGGATGTGTTCAGATTCATTCTGGCAGGATTTCCGGCAGTTGGCCCGCTTTGGCCAGAGATTCGGCCATTGCGCGCAAAAGACCCAGATTCTGTTCGGCCTCTTCCGCGCTCAGGGTGTGAATGGCAAAGCCGGCGTGGACAATCACGTACTCGCCAGGCTCCGGCAGACGGTCCACCATGTCCAGCCGGATTTCCTTGCTGATGCCGGCGCCCGCCACCACGGCCACGCTGGGCTCCGCTCCCTCTTCTTCATATTTCAGGTCCCTGACCTGCAAGGGTATTGCAAGACACACGGTTTTTTCCTCCAAAGGGCTTCAGGCCTCTTGGGCCTGAGTGTTCAGGCGGCCAGATAGGACAGAATATCCTGGCGCACCTGTTCCGGATTGATAAAGGAACAGCCGATTTCGCAGCCGTTCACGACCTGGATCGTGGCCTTGGCGACCACGACATGCCGTTCACTGCCGCTCAGTTCGAAGAACACCGTAATCAGCCAGCCCGGCTGCAGGTCGCAGGGTGCGGCCAGGGTGAAGCCCACACCCCCTTCCGAAATATCCCGCAGGGTCACCAGCCCGCCCAGCCCGCTGTCGCTCATGACCGTGTACCTGCCCTTGATGTTGAGGTGCTTGCGGGCGAAGTGACGGGTTTCCAGCACGGCGAGAAAAGGCCTGCCGCAGGCGCAGTGCACCGTGGTCATATGTTGCTTCTGCTTGGAAACCAGGGCGCCAGGGTCGTACTCGCGGCCGCAGTGTGGGCAGCTCAGGGCCAGGGGATGACCCTGTTTGTGGTCGGTGATGACGATTTCCATGGGATTTCTCGCAGTTCTGGCCCCGCGGGCCAGACAGAGGGATGGGAACTGCCGATTCACTCTGCCCACTGTACCACCCTTGACCGCAAGGCACAGCAAAAACTCGCCCATTTCGTCACCAGGCCTCGGGTGGTGTAGATTCGTGCGGAAAAGGGCCTGCAGATGTGCTATGCTGTTTGTGAGACAACATACGGGAACAGGGAGCCTGTTGCTCCCAGACGGAACGCCACCTCAATCCTCAGGTGCCATGGAAACGAACGGACAGAAGGCGGAAGAGCGGCTTTGCCCCAAATGTGGCCATCGCCAGATGGGCGGTGAAGAATGTGGGCACTGCGGCATCATTTTCAGAAAATTCGAGGAGCGCAGCGGCCAGCGCGTAGCCGGCCGGCCGGCTGCCGCGCAGAACGCCCACCCGCAGGGCGTGGCCGGCCTGCCGCCTGAAATCATGGACGAGCCGGACAGAGGCGGCTTTTTGTCGGGCCGTCTCCTGATGATGCTGCTCCTGGTGGTGGCAACAGCCGGAACCACCTACTACTTTACGAAAAAGCCGCCCGAACCGGCTCAGTCCCAGGTCGCGGTCCAGGGCGAACAGCGGGGGTCCGTTCCGAACCGGCCGGAAGCTGCCACGGCTCCTGCCAATCAGCAGTCGCTTTCCCAGGCCGCACTGCCCATGAGCGGCAATGTCGTGGAAGATGCCAGAAACGCCACGGTCTCGGTGCTCACGCCCTGGGGCCAGGGTTCGGGCTTCTTCATTCTGGACACCTATATCGTGACCAACAAGCACGTGGTGGAGGCCAATGCCGACGAGGCGGCGGAGATGAGGCGCAAGCTGGACGCCCTGCGCCGCTGGATTGCGAACGAACGGGAGCGTCAGGGCCTCATCATGCAGGATCTGCCCAAGGTTCGCGATGCGCGGGAGCGGGACTTTCTGGCCAAACAGATGGGCGAATGGCAGGCGGAACTGGCCAAGGCCGAGCAGCAACTGGCCCAGGGCGAGGAACGGTACCGGCTTTTCACCCGGCCCCTGGCCGCAAGCGACATCAAGGTTCGCTTTGCCGACGGCCAGGAAACAACGGTCTATGGCCTGAGAACCAGTCCGAAGCATGATCTGGCCGTGCTGATGATGGCCATGCCGAACCAGAACGTACTGAAAGCCGCTACCGAGCAGGATGGGCTCCGTCAGGGGGATCGGGTCTTTGCCATCGGCAACCCGTCCGGTCTGTCGCACACCGTGACCGCCGGCGTCTTTTCCGGTTATCGCGAGGACAGGGAGAGCGGCGAGATCATGCTCCAGACCGATGCGCCCATCAATCCCGGCAACTCGGGCGGCCCGCTGCTGGACGAAAAGGGCCGGGTGCACGGGGTCAATACCCTGATTCTGCGGAACACCCAGGGTATCGGCTTTGCCATCCCCATCAAGGCCGTGTTCGATGACTTCAATCTGACCACGCCCTGAGGGGCCGGATCCAAATATTGCCGGCCCGAGTTTCGTTGTTTCTCAGCAAATCCCCTGCTGCCAGAGAATCGGCAACAGGGGATTTTTGCATGGCCGCAAGGGGCCCTGTACATGAAAAGGGCTGTTTTTCAAGGCCCTGATGGCAGGAACGGCACAGTTTTTCGTGAGGGGCTGGGGCGCTATTTTTTGGGCATGGCACCCAACACGTATTCGGCCAGCATCTGCCCTATGGCCCTGACCGGATCAGGCTCCGCCTTCTGCCTGCCGTCTGCGGACGGAATCGCGGTCAGATGCTTTTCCAGCAGCACCGTCTGGCTGGCCCCATCCACCAGATGCACATCCAGATTGACATAGGAGCAGGGGCTGGCAGAGGCGCCTGCAGGGGCCTTGCCGTCGCTGCTTCGAAGACGCATGTCCGTGATCCGGCTTTTAACCAGCAGCACCGGGGCATCCGGCTGCTTTGGGCTGCTGTGGTGCACCAGTCTGAAGGACTGCCGGGCCTTCAATGTCTTGATGGCCTGACGCTGGCAGGTCCGTGCGGCCTGCGGATAACGGCTGGCCAGATCCGATGAAATGGCCACCGGTTCCACGACGACGATCTGGTAGCGCCGCTCGATGGGCGGATCCTGCTGTATTTTGTTCGCCTGAGCGCCCGGAGCGCCGGCCGTACAGCCGGGCAGTGACGCCAGAATCAGGCTCAGCAACAGTGCGATGCCGTATTTGAAAAGCATTGTTTCCTCCCAGCAGGTTGGCCTGTTGCCAGGCGAACCGGGTTTTCCTGCCCCCCGTGCAGGGGGAAAGGGCTATTATACGAAAAGCAGGCTGGCCGGGAAAGGGGCAGCGTGCACATTTTTTCCGGGCAGGCCTGGCGGAACTCGCTTCAAGAGGCCCTGCGGACGGAGGGCAGCCAGGTGAAAGGGCAGGGCTGCCTGCCGATGTTGAGTCGGGTGTTTTGGGCTTTGCCCGCCGGATACGATGAAAAGCCGGGCTCAAGTCGCCCTGCCTGCGCCAGGTGGGCTCGCGAGACATCGGTTTTTGTGCGCCAGCCTATGATTTTTTGCGTTTCGGGATCCTCCTCTGGCGCTTCATGACTTTCTGCTCGTCCGCGAGCTTTTTCCGGTTCAGTTCAATCAGAATTTCCTGGGCCGAGCGCTGTTCGCCGTCCGGCTGGGGCCGGCGCTGCACATAGCTGCCGTCTCCCTGCATGTCCCAGGCGCCGCGGCGGTCGGCCAGTTGCAGATTCAGGATCCCCCGCAGCTCGGCGCGCAGGGCTGGCGTTTCCACGGGCGCAACCACCTCCACCCTTCGGTCCAGATTGCGCTGCATCAGGTCGGCCGAGCCGATGAAGTATTCCTCCGCGCCACCGTTTTTGAAGTAGTAGATGCGGCTGTGCTCCAGAAAGCGGCCGGCGATGGCAATGACCCGGATATTTTCCGACAGGCCCTTGATGCCGGGCCTGAGCAGGCAACTGTCACGCACGATCAGGTCGATGTGGACCCCGGCCTGGGAGGCCTGGTAGAGGGCCCTGATCACGTCCGTGTCGGTGAGCGCGTTGACCTTGCACTGGATGAGCCCGCCACGGCCCTTGCTCTGGTGCTCCAGCTCACGGGCGATCTTGCCCAGAAAAACCTTTTTCAGGTAGTTGGGCGAGGGCAGCAGCTTTTTGTAGCGCCTTTGCGGGGCATAGCCCAGGGTGAGAAAGTTGAAGAATTCGGTCAGGTCCTTGCCGATGTCCGCATCGCTGGTGAGCAGGCCCAGGTCGCTGTAGAGCCTGGCGGTCACGGCATTGTAGTTGCCGGTGCCGATGTGGGCATAGCGCATGAGGCCGTCGTGGTCCCGCCGCACCACGAAGATGACCTTGGAATGGGTTTTCAGGCCCACCACGCCGTAGGTCACGTGGATGCCGGCCTGTTCCAGATGGGTGGCCCAGTGGATGTTGGCGCTCTCGTCGAAGCGCGCCATCAGTTCCACCACCACGGCCACCTGCTTGCCGTTTCGGGCGGCATCCAGCAGGTATTCGATGATCTGCGAGTTGGCCGAGGTGCGGTAGAGCGTCATCTTGATGACCATGACCTTGGGGTCGACGCTGGCCTCTTTCAGAAAGCGCTCTACCGTGGCGGTGAAGGACTGGTAGGGGTGCTGCAGCAGAAAGGGGCCCTCTTCGCGGATCAGGTGAAAGATGTTGGGCGCGTCCTGCGAGATCTTCGGGTGATCCACCGGCATATGGGCCGGATAGTGCAGGCCGGGCCGCTCGATGGCCACGAGTTCCCTGAGATCGCACTTGGCCATGATGCCGTCCACTGCGAAAACATCCTTGCGGGAATCCAGCCTCAGTTGGGAGGCCAGCATGATCCGGTGGTGCGGAATCATGTCCGCGTCCACTTCCAGCCGCACGATCTCCGCGAATTTGCGCTCGCGGAGTGCGGATTCGATCATCACGAGCAGATCCACGGCCTGATCCATCAGGCGGTTTGTGATCGCGTTTCTGGTCACGCGGAAGCGGGTGCAGCTTTCCACCACCATGCCGGGAAAGACGGCGTCCAGATTGTTCGCCACAATGTCCTCGAAAAACACGTACACGTGGCGCCGGGCCTCTACCCGTACCAGCCTCGGAATGCCCGCGCCGGCCGGAATCTTGATGCGGCTCAGGTAGCTGTGTTCGCCCTCCTTGTGCCGGGTGGCGACCAGCAGGTTCAGCGACAGGTTGGAGATGAAAGGGAAGGGATGGGCGGGGTCCATGCCCTGCGGGGTGAGCAGCGGGTAGATGTTGTCATGGAAGTACCGGTCCATGTCTTCCTGCTGCCGGCGGTTCAAATCCGCATAGCGCCGGATGTGGATGTTTTCCCGGGCCAGCAGGCCCAGAACTTCGGTCTCGAGCCGCTGCTGCTGGTCCAGCAGCTCGCGGATGACCTCGTAGCATTCGTCAATCTGCTGCTGGGGCGTGCGGCCGTCGGTGGAGAGCAGCTTGACCCTGGCGCCCACCTGCTGCTTCAGGCCGCCGATGCGCTTCATGAAGAATTCGTCCAGGTTCGATCCGATGATGGCGAGGAAGTTGATCCGCTCCAGCAGCGGATTGCGTTCGTCCCGGGCCTCGGCCAGCACCCGGCGGTTGAAGGCGAGCCAGCTCAGCTCACGGTTCAGCGACCATTCGGGCGAGTCCAGATCGAAATGCCCGGTCGCGGTCTGCGCCTGATCCGGGGACAGGATGCCCCTGTCCTCCGGAATGGCAGGGCTCTCGTTTTTTTTCGGATGCGCTGCCCTGGTCTCGTGCACGTTCGTGTCTCCTGGCTGGTCGGCGGCAAGGGCAAAGGACAAGGCTGTCCCGGTGTTGCGGCATATGTTCTGATTCTGGCGATGGTTCCCCGGGCAATTTTGCCCGGGGATTCCTGCCTTCACGCTCTTTTACCAGAGCCCTGACAAGGTCTCAAGCTGCAGATGCGAGTTCGCCACTCGAATGGCGAACGGGATAGTGCACTGATTGTACGGCTGAGCATGCAGGCATCCTGCTTGACAGGAGCCAGGGCGGGCAGGGGTGCCGCTCCGCACGGGGCAATGCGGGGACAGGCCGCGCTTCTGTCTGTTCGTGGCGGCGCTTCATTGCATGATGAAATGCGTGGGCTGCCACGGTTCCATTTCGGGCGGCTTGATGCCCGCCGCCCTGCCGGCCGCGATGCACCTGATCAGCCAGGCCATGTTGTCGCCCAGGGTACGCATGATTTGCAGGCCCTCCAGGTCATGGGCCTGTTCCTCGGGCCTGCGGCCATGGGTGGCGTTCCAGTACTGGGACGATACCACCGGCATTCTGTTGATGGTGAAGTACTTGTTCAGCCGGTCAAAGGCCGCGCTGGCCCCGCCCCGGCGGCAGTTCACCACGCAGGCGGCGGGCTTGAAGGCATAGGCGCTGCCCTTCATGAAAAACATCCGGTCGAGGAAGGCGCAGAGCGCGCCGTTGGGCCCCGCATAGTAGACGGGCGAGCCGACCACCAGGCCCTCCGCCGACCTGAGCTTGTCGATGGCCTCGTTGACACTGTCGTCGGTGAACACGCAGTGCCCGCTCTCCGCGCACTTGCCGCAGGCGATGCAGCCGGCAATGGGTTTGACGCCGATGTGGATGATTTCGCTCTCGATGCCCTTTTTTTTCAACTGCACCGCCACGGTGGACAGGGCGGTGAAGGTGCAGCCCCTGGCATGCGGGCTGCCGTTGATCATCAAGACAGACATGGCTTGCTCCCTGGTTTGTGGTTCTTTACATTCGGAAAGCCGCTGCAGCGGCTTGGGCCATTTCGAAAAAATCCAGCAGGATCCGTGCAGTCTCGGGCAAAACCTTGCACTGCTCTGCGGACTGTGGCCCGCGCCCGGGATGACGCGGCTTCTGAAATCCGGACAGCAGGCGGCCAGATGCGCCACCTCCTCCGGCAGGACCAGGTCGTCCTTTTCGCCGTACAGCAGGAGAAAGGGCATGCGGAGGCGGGCCAGATCGGTGGGCGAAAAATCGGGGTATCGCATGCAGCTTTCGATGGTCTGCCGGAACATCCTGCGCCAGTCGCCCCTGTGGGCGGCCTGATGCTGTGCCTCGAGGTGCGCAAAAAAGGCCGAATGCCGGGCGCGCTCCGCCCGCTCCGGCGCGAGTCTGTCCAGATAGCGGGCCAGCGCCGGATTGGCCAGGCCGGCGGAACCGATGGATACGAGGGAGAGCGCCCGTTCGGGCTGCATGACCGCGCAGCTCATGGCCACATCGCCGCCCATGCTGTGGCCCACCATGTGGGCACGCTCCACGCCCACCGCGTTCAGCAGGCGCAGCATGTCGCGGGCCAGCATCGGCTCGTCCCAGAACAGGTCCTCGCAGCGGCTGCGGCCGTGGCCGCGCAGATCCGGACAAAGTACCCGGTATCGTGCCGCCAGCCGCGGCAGCAGGCTGGAAAAGGCCTCGTCTCCCCGCGTGAAGCTGCCGTGAATCAGCAGGACCACCGGGCCGCTGCCCATGTCTTCGTAAAAAATATGCAGGTTGCCCAGATCAGCAGATGCCATGTCGTCTTTGCCGCTGCATGTCGTCTTCCCGAAAGCCGGGGCAGACGGCCGCAATACCCCGGGGATCGGGGCTCAGATCATGCCGTACAGAAACTGCACGATGTCGGTGCGGGTGATGATGCCCACCACCCTGCCTTTTTCCACTACCGGCAGATGGCCAATGTCACGCCGTATCATCAGGTGGGCGGCCTCGCGCACCGTGGCCTCCGGGCTGATGGTCTGCACCTCGCGCTGCATGAAGGCCTTGACCGGATGCGCACGCTGCTTGCCCAGGCTGAGCTTTTTCAGGTCCCACAGCGAGACCAGGCCCACGAGTTCGCCTGCGTCTTCCACCAGCAGGCCGCGGATGTTTTTTTCCGCCATAACGCGCGCGGCCTGTTCCAGCGTGACCGTGGGCGGCACACTCGTCACCGGATAGGACATCATGTCACGCACCAGCGGCCCGGCAGCGGAGGCCTTGTAGAGTGCGGTCAGCACCTGCTCGCGGATGGCCGCTGTGTTGCCCGCATCCCTGGCCACCGTGGCGGAACCGGCGCCGGCATGACCACCGCCGCCGAAAGGCGCCAGCACCACCCGCACGTCGATGTCCGGCGACTTGCTGCGGCCGATGATGAAGTGGTCTCCGGAATCGTTTTCGAACACCACAAAGACCGCGTCCGCGTCGATGATCTGGGCGTAGAGCTGCACCACGGCGGCAAGCTTGATGTGTTGATCCAGACGCACGACGCCCAGACCAATGCGCCGGCCGTTGATCTGGTATTGCCGCGCCCCCCGCATCAGGCGATACAGCACCTTTTTCTGGTTTTCGCTGTAGGCGATGCGCAGAAAATCGCCCATCAGGCTCAGATCGCCGCCCTGTTCCAGCAAAAAGGCGGCGGTGCGCACGTCTTCGGGCGTGGTGCCGTCAAAGCAGAGCTGTCCCGTGTCTTCGTAAATCCCCAGGAGAAACAGGGTGGCCTCCAGCGGCCCGACCTCGATGCCCCGCTCCTGAATCGCCCGGAGCAGGAGCGTGACAGTCGCGCCGACCGGCTCCACCCAGGCCCGGGTGGCCTGGATGTCGCCGCCATGCCCGTGGTGATCCCAGAGATGGATGTCGGCGCTGCACTGTCGCAGGCGGCTGCCGTTTTCCACGAGCCGCCACTGGTTGCAGTCGCATATGGCCAGTTTGTCCACGGAACAGGGGTCGAAGTTCGTGTCGTTGGTCAAGTTGAACGCCGTTTTGTGCAGGGCAATGAAGCTCTGGACATTGGGTTGCAGAGACCTGGGGCACAGGGCCACCATGCCGGGATACAGGAGGGTGGCGGCGACAATGGAGGAAAGGGCGTCAAAATCCGCACTCCTGTGGGTGATCGCAAGTTGCATAGAGTTTTTTGAAATTGGGGTGTTGGTGAACCAGCGCTCTTTTTATCCGGCATGGCCGGGCTGCGATGCAAGGGTTAATTCCGGGTAAAGGGAAAAAGGCGCGGCCGGAAAGGCTCGCCGCACAGGCTGGACTGTGAAACTTTCCGGAGAATTTATTTTTTTGATAATATTTTGTACTTTTTTATCAAAATCTGTTAACAACCTGGGAAAGGAATGTTTGCCCGGTCCCCAGCTTGATGAGGGGCAGGGCCATGCGTATGCCGCCAGGGTACATGCCGGCCCGGCAAGGCGGCGGTCGCTCGCCCTTTGCCCTGATGGCCAAAGGGCCAGGGCGACATTCCGGCTGCAGCGTGCACTTCCCTGGGCAGGGGGCGATCCCGGCGTCCCCTTATGCCTGTGCTTATTTCTCTTTTCGGAAGACTTTTTTCGGCCTTTGTCATGAACCTCCTGTACACCCACCTGGTCCCTTAACTGCAAACCTTAGGAGTATGCAATGAGCGAAGAAGTACACCAGCCCCATTCCCTGCCTGATGGCGTAAGCCGTCGCGATTTCATGAAGTTCTGCTCTTTCCTCGCCGCAGGCATGGCCTTGCCGGCAAGCGTGGCGCCGGCCATGGCCGAGGCGATCACCAATCCCCAGAGGCCGCCGGTTGTCTGGCTGCACGGTTCCGAGTGCACGGGCTGCAGCATGTCGCTGCTTAGGGCCGAGCACCCCTCTGTGGAAAAGCTCATCTTCGACCTGATCTCTCTGGATTACCATGAAACCCTGGAGGCCGGCGGGGGTGCGCAGGCCGAAGCTTCTCTGGAGCACGCTGTTGAGCATTACCGCGGCAAATTCATTCTGATCGTGGAAGGTGCCATCCCCTTGGAAGGATAAAGGCATATTCTGCCAGGTCGGCGGCAGGAACATCATCGATACCCTGAAGACTGTCGGGGAAGCCGCCGCCGCGATTATCGCCATGGGTTCCTGTGCGAGCTGGGGCGGTGTGGCTGCCATGGATCCGAACCCGACCGGCTGCGTTGGCGTGCAGGAGGCTCTGCCTGGCAAGACGGTGGTCAATATTCCCGGTTGCCCGCCCAACATCTATAATCTGCTCTCCACGGTCGTCCACTTCCTGACCTTCAACAAGCTGCCGGCTCTGGATGACAAGAACCGGCCCATGTTCGCCTACGGTCGCCTCATCCACGAACACTGCGAGCGCCGTCCCCATTTCGACAACGGCCGTTTTGCCCGCGAATTTGGCGACGAGGGACACCGTCAGGGCTGGTGCCTCTACTATCTGGGCTGCAAGGGCCCGGTCACCTATGCCAACTGTTCCACCGCCCAGTTCGGGGATGCCGGCAGCGGCTGCTGGCCGGTCGGCACCGGTCATCCCTGCTACGGCTGCACCGAAAAGGGCGTGGGCTTTGCTATGCCCCTGTTCAGTACCAGCCCGGTCATGCATACCACGCCGTCTGCCGGTCATGCCCCCATCACGACCGAGCGCGGCCAGACTGCGACCGGCCCTACGGTAGGCCTGCTGGCCGGGGTTGGCGGCGCGGCTCTTGGCGCTGGCGTCGTATTTGCCTCCAAACTGGGCAAGGAAGAGCGTCATGAAGATGAAACGGCGTGATCTTTTAAAAGGTATGGCAGGCAGCCTGGCGCTGGCTGCCCTGGGGGGCCCGCAGATCGCCAGGGCGAGTTCGGGCCACGAACTGTCGCCAGACGCGGTCGGTATTCTCTATGATTCAACGCTTTGCGTGGGTTGCAACGCCTGCATGGCTGCCTGCAAGCAGGCCAACGACATGCCGGTGGAATCCAGCTCGCCCGAGCAATTTCAGGACGACCCCGTTGATCTGTCTTCCAAGACCCTCAATATCATCAAAAAATACGAGAATGGCACTGCCGCCCGCAAAGACGAGGTGGAAAACGGCTATGCCTTCATCAAACGGCAGTGTCTGCACTGTGTCGATCCGGCCTGCGTCACGGCCTGCCCGGTGACGGCCCTGGACAAGGACAAACTGACGGGCATTGTCACCTACGACCCGGGCCGCTGCATCGGTTGCCGCTACTGCATGATCGCCTGCCCTTACAATATTCCCAAATTCGAGTGGGACAAGGCCTACTCCAAGATCATCAAATGCCAGCTCTGCAAGCATCTGATCGATGAAGGCGGCATCTCGGCCTGCTGCTCCGCCTGCCCGACCGGCGCTTCGCTCTTCGGCAAGGTGCAGGATCTGCGCGAGGAAGCGGCCCGTCGTCTTCTGATGGTGCCGGGCGAAACCTATGCGTTTCCGGTGGGCAGCATCGACTCCGGCAAGAGCCACGAGGCAGTGGCGGCCGAGTACGTGCAGCATCTGTATGGCTCGGATGAATTGGGCGGGACGCAGGTGATGTACCTGTCCGCCGTGCCCTTTGAGAAACTGGGGCTCGAGAACTTCCCGCAGGAATCCTTTGCCAGCCGGTCCCGCAATCTGCAAACGTCCATCTACAAGGGCATGGTGCTCCCCGCAGTCGGTCTGGCCGCCCTGGCCTATTTTGTGAAAAAACACACGGACGCTGAAAAGCAGGGGGAGGATTCTTCAAAGCGAGGTGAGCAAGATGCATGAGAAACCATTGGGCGGCAGGATAGTCACGCCGGTTTTTGTCGTCTGCCTGGCTGTTATCGCCTTTCTGATTTACTATTCGGTCAAACGTCTTTTTCTCGGCCTCGGGGCGACTACCGGCATGAACGACGGTTACCCCTGGGGCATCTGGATCGCCTATGACATGGTGACCGGCAGCGCCCTTGGCTGTGGTGGCTACGTCATGGCGCTGATGACCTATGTGCTGAACAGGGGCCACTATCATCCCCTGGTCCGGCCTGCGCTTCTGGCCTCGATCTTCGGCTACAGCCTGGGCGGTGTTTCCATCTTGCTGGATCTTGGGCGCTATCTCAACATATGGAACCTGTTCGTTCCTCCGAGGATGAACTTTCATTCCGCCATGCTGGAAGTGGCCCTGTGCGTCACCACGTACTGCTGCGTTATGATTCTCGAGTTCGCGCCAGCCATCGCCGAGCGCTTCAAGCTGAAGAAATTCGGCGAGATCCTGGA
Organism: Desulfobulbus oralis; assembly: GCF_002952055.1. Classification (NCBI taxonomy): domain Bacteria; kingdom Pseudomonadati; phylum Thermodesulfobacteriota; class Desulfobulbia; order Desulfobulbales; family Desulfobulbaceae; genus Desulfobulbus; species Desulfobulbus oralis. Next base: position 1,279,091 of record NZ_CP021255.1, read on the forward strand.
CAGGGTCATCTTCCTGCTGATTGCCCTGGGCGTTTTGCTGCCCACCATGCACCAGTCCTCTCTGGGCACCATGATGTTCATGGCCGGAACCAAGCTGTCGCCACTCTGGCATACCATTTTGCTGCCTTTCTTCTTCCTGATGACCGCGCTTTTCATCGGGTTCAGCATGGTGGTCTTCGAAAGCACCATTTCGCACCGGGTCTACCGTCTGGGTGACGAGACCTCGCTGCTGGCCAGGATTGGCGCGATTCTCTCTGTCTTTATCGCCGTCTTCCTGCTGGCCCGGCTGCAGTCGCTGCATGTGGGCGGCCATCTTGGCGAAGCCTTTTCAGGTTCTTTTTACAGCAATATGTTCATCATTGAGTTCATGCTCCTTTTGGGCGGTATGCTTACCCTCTGGAGCCGGCGCATGCGTCACAGCGCGAAGGGCCTCTTTATCGCCGCCACCCTGATTCTGTTGGGCGGAGCGATGTACCGCTTCAACGTGTACCTCATCGGCTACGATCCCGGCAACGGCTGGAGGTATTTCCCGCCCGTGAGCGAGCAGATGATCACCTTCGGCTTTATTGCGGTTGAAATCGCCGCCTATGCGTTCTGTGTCAAATATTTCCCTGTCTTCAGCGTCGGCCACGAGTCTGCCGCACATCACAGTTAAGGAGTGTATCCCATGGCGCAACAAATTGTTGTTGATCCGATAACCCGAATCGAAGGTCATCTGCGCATCGAATGCGAGGTTGATGACGGGCAGATCACGAATGCCCGTTCCATCGGCACCATGTGGCGCGGCATCGAAAATATTCTGAAAGGCCGGGATCCGCGTGAAGCTTGGATTATTGCCCAGCGCATCTGCGGCGTGTGCACCACGGTGCACGGTCTGGCCTCGGTACGTGCGGTGGAAAACGCGCTGAATCTGGAAATCCCGGTCAATGCCCAGCTCATCCGCAATCTGATCGTTGGCGCGCACTGCATTGCCGACAACATGATCCATTTCTACATTCTGTCTGCAGTCGACTGGGCAGACATCGCCTCCGCCGCACTGAAGGCCGATCCCGTGGCCGCCTCCCAGTTGGCCCAGCAGCTTTCCCCCTGGAAGCACAACAGCGCCCAGGAATTCGCGCAGGTGCAGGCCCGCCTGAAGAAGCTGATCGAATCCGGCCAGCTCGGCCCCTTTGCCAGCGGCTATTGGGGACATCCGGCCTTTCATCTGGAACCGAACGTCAATCTGATTGCGGCGGTGCATTACTTCCAGGCCCTGGATCACCAGCGCAAGATCAACAAGATCGTTTCCATTCTGGGTTCAAAGACGCCGCATATCCAGAATCTGGCCGTAGGCGGCGTGGCCAATGCCATCAACCTGGACAGCCCGGCCACCCTGACCATGGACAAGCTGTACTACATCAAGACCCAGATGGACGAGGTGCGCGATTTCATCAGCCAGGTGTACACCGTGGACGTGGCGACTATCGCCGCCTTCTATCCGGAATGGTGCCAGTTGGGCAAGGCGCAGGACGGCAATTTCCTCTCGGTTCCGGAAATGCCGCAGGACGGCAAGAGCACCAGGTACACCATGCCCGGCGGCTATATCCACGGCGGTAATCTGGGCGCTTTGGAACAGATTGCCGATGCCCACGATCCCCTGTTCGAGAAGAATGTCCAGGAATGCGTCAAGCACGCCTTTTACAAAGGCGACTGGACACGCTCGCCCTATGACAGCGATACCGAGCCGGATTACAATCCAGGGGGTGAGAAGGGCAAGTATTCCTGGGTCAAGGCGCCATCTTTCAGGGACGAGCCGGCGCAGGTCGGCCCGGTGGCTCATGTGCTGGCCATGTATGCCGCCCGTTACGAACCGGCGGTGCAGGCCGTCAAACGGATGCTGGACCGCATTGCCGGTCTCGCCAAGGCCCCGCAGAGCATTGACATTCTGCCCTCCACCATGGGGCGGCACATCTCCCGCGCTATCCGTACGGATATCATGAAGGACGTCCTGGCCGACCAGTGGACCGCCCTGATCACCAACATCGGCAACGGCGACTACGCCACCTGCAACACGCCGGTTTTCCCCAAGGGCGAGATTCAGGGCGTGGGCTTCCACGAGGCGCCGCGGGGCGCTCTGTCGCACTGGGTGGTCATTGCGAATGGCAAAATCCGCAACTACCAGGCTGTCGTACCCAGCACCTGGGTCGCCGGTCCGCGCGACGCCAAAGGCGAATTGGGCTACTACGAGAAGTGCCTCGTTGGCAATCCCATTGCCGATCCGGAAAAGCCGCTCGAGGTGCTGCGCACCGTTCATTCCTTCGATCCCTGCCTGGCCTGCGCCGTGCACCTGATTGACGGTCAGCGCGTGCCCCTTGGCCAGGTGCGGGTGCTGTAGTTCATGCGGACTCTGATTTTGGGTATCGGCAACCTGCTCCTCGGCGACGAAGGAGTGGGTTGCCGTTGTGTCGCCGCCCTGGAAAGCCGTTACAGCCTGCCGCCAGAGGTGGTCTGCGAGGACGGCGGGACATCCGGCTTCGAATTGCTGCCGCTGATCGAGGATGCGGACACGCTTATCGTCATCGACGCGGTTGCCGACGGTCGTACGCCCGGCACGGTGATTCTGGCTGAGGATGATGCCGTGCCGCGTACCATGCAGCAGCATGTTTCCCTGCACCAAACCGGTTTTTGCGAGGTGCTGGCAGCCGCTGCCGTCAGGGACAGAAGGCCCGGCCGTCTTTTGCTCTTCGGGGTTGAACCCAAATCGCTGGAGCTTGGCATGGAGCTGTCGCCGGAAGCGGCGCAGGGTATGGAAAAGGCCCTGGAGGCGGTGGTCAAAAGCCTCCGCGACATGGGCCATCAGGTGCAGCCGAAGCAAGCGGCCTGAAGACCGGGCATCCGTATAATCCCAGACCCCGCTGCCAGGCGGGTTCGGCAAGACTCCCAAATCAGGACCAAAGGGTTCTGGTCTGGGAGTTTTTTTATGTGCGGACGCGGAGAGGAAAGGGGAAGGCAATGCGGTGACAGGCAGCCTTGGGCATGGCCCCAGCCGGGGAGGTGGGGCAGGGGAGAGGTGCAGGCCTTTTCCGGGGCATATGAAAGCCCTTGGGGGGCCAGCGTCAACAGGGAGCCCTGGAGCTTGCCGGCCTCTCAAAGCGGGCACAGCCTGTACTCGCCGCTCTTCTGCTCCCCTACTTTTCCCTGATCAGAATATATTCAGCCAGTTCCTGCAGGAGTGCCGCGTGGGCAGCGCTGGCGGGTGCGGCCAGAAGGCCGCTCAGTTCCTGCACGGCCCGGGCTATGTATTCCCGTGCCGTCGCAGCCGCCGAGCGGAAGCCGCCCAGGTGTGCAATGCACACTGTCATCTGCGTCACTGCCGCAGGCTGGCTGCGGTCTCCTGCAATCAATGCCCGCATGGCCTGTCGCTCGTCAGGCCCGGCTGCGGCCAGCGCGCGTAACAGTGGCAGAGTGAGTTTGCCTTCCCTGAAGTCGTTGCCAAGCTCCTTGCCGGTCTCCGCGCCCTTGCCGGTATAGTCCAGCAGGTCGTCCACAATCTGGAAGGCCATGCCCACCAGCTCGCCGTAGCGCCGCAGCGCCGCCACCTGCTCTGGCCGCGCGCCCGCATACAGGGCGCCCAGGGCACAGGCCGAGGCAATCAGGTTGCCCGTCTTCTGGCGGATCACCTCGAAGTAGTCCGCCTCTGTGGCTGCCGGATCGCCGGCCAGCCGTTTCTGCAGAAACTCGCCGTTCGCCAGGCCTTCGGTGGCCCGACAAAAGACCTCCAGGCCTGCCGCAGCGGTCAGCCTGCCTACCAGATACAGGCTGCGGGCATGGAGCCAGTCGCCGGCCAGAATGGCGTCCGCAAGTGAAAAGCGCTCTACCGTGGTCTCCCGGCCCCGCCTGAGCGGGGCATGGTCGATCACATCGTCGTGCATCAGGGTCGCGGTGTGCAGGTACTCAAGCGCCGCGGCGAGCGAGTACAGGGCGCTATCGTCCCGGCCGCAGGCCCGGGCGGAGATGACGCACAGCACGGGACGAATTCGCTTGCCTCCGCTGAAGAGCGAATAGTGCAGCACCTCCTTCAGCAGGGGGTCCGCGGCAGCCAGGTGTTCCTGCAGTTCGGCCTGCATGGCCTGTTCCACCTGTGCCGCAATGGCCTGCAGGGCGGATTTGAGTGGCGACTTGTCTGTATTCATTCGGATTGTTCCGTGGAAAAAAAGGCGGCCACACGAGCAAGATCGTGGGTCAGGGGGCTTGGGGGCAGACTCGCGACAAACTGGCGGCCATAGCCCTTCGTCATCAGGCGTACGTCCAGGATCGCAATCACTCCCCGGTCCTGGGTGCTGCGCATCAGACGGCCCGCACCCTGACGCAGGGTAAAAATGGCCCTGGGAATCTGGAAACTGAAAAAGGGCTTGCCGCCCTGTTCCTCAATGCGCTGCATCCGGGCCTTGACGACCGGATCGGTCGGCACCTCGAAGGGCAGCTTGTCCATGATGACGAGACTCAGCGACTCGCCCGGCACGTCCACGCCCTCCCAGAAACTCGCCACGGCAAAGAGCACGGAGTTCACCTCCCGGCTGAAGCGGTCGAGCAGCGTGTGGCGTGATGCCTCGCCCTGGATGAAGAGCGGGAAGGGCAGGCGGCCCGAGAGCGCGGTGTGCGCCGTTTCCATGGCCTGGCGCGAGGTGAAGAGCACCAGGGCCCGGCCATTGGCCAGACGCACCAGTTCCGCGATGCGCTCATGCAGGGCGCGCTGGTACCCGGGGGCAGCCGGCTCCGGAAAGCCGCGTTCCGGCACATACAGCAGGCTGCGCCCGGCGTAATCGAAAGGAGAGGCCAGAGACAGGGCCTGGGTATCGGCCTTCAGGCCCATGCGGCTGAAAAAGTAGGTAAAAGTGCCGCCCGTGGTGAGGGTGGCCGAAGTGAAGAGACAGTGCTTGACCGTGGCGTAGAGCGTTTTGTGCAGCTCGTCCGCCACCTCGACCGGTGTGGCCGAAACGCTCAGATTGCGGTCCGTCCGTTCGTACCAAAAGGTGAAACTGTGGCGGTCAAGCCGCTCCGGCGCTTCCGGGCCGTCTGGGTTCGGCGCCGCCTCCGGCGGGGCCACGAGATCCCGCAGCCGCTCCGAAAGTTCTTCCGCACGCGCGCCGTACTGCTCCCACTGTCCGCCCCGGCTCCTGCCCAGGTCTTTCAGACGGCCGGCTGCATCCGCAAGCACATTCGCCAGATGTTCGGCCTGCTCCCTGCCGGCGGCCAGTTGCGGGTCCTGCCAGTCCAGTGGGAAGCGGCCGCGCTGGGGTGGAAAGGCGGCGGCAAAGCGCTCGGCCGCCGCAGAGAGCGCTGTGGCTTCGGCCAGCACCGCAGCCTGGCTGTCGGCCGACAGTTCGGCCTTGGCGCTGCGCTCCAGGTCACTGGCCAGATCCATCACTTGCAAGCGGGAACAACTGCGGCCAAAAAAGGTGGTAGCCACGTTTTCCAGATGGTGAGCCTCGTCGAAAAGCACGCTTTCGTAGCGGGGCAGGACCTCGCCAAAGCCGGTACGCCGAACGGCCAGGTCGGAAAACAGCAGGTGATGATTCACTACCAGCAGATCGGCAGCGGCCGCATCGCGTCGCAGTTGGGTCAGAAAACAGGCCGTATAGGCCGGACAATCGCTGCCCAGGCAGAAGTGATGCTGGCAGCAGATGCGCTGCCAGAAGGGTGAAGTACCGGAGAGCCAGTTCAGCTCAGCCCGGTCGCCGTGCCGGGTTTTTTCCACCCATGCGCCGAGCTTCCTGATTTCAGGAGCTGTTGCGAAAAGACGCTCTTCCTGCGCAGCCACCATCTGGTGCCAGCGGTAGAGGCAGAGATAATTTTGCCGGCCCTTGACGCAGATCGCATACAGACCTGGAGCCAGCCATTTTTTGATGAGCGGAATCTCCCGGTGCAGAATCTGGTCCTGCAGATTGCGGGTATTGGTGGAAACCACCACCTTCCTGCCGCTGCACACGGCCGGCACCAGATAGGCCAGCGTTTTGCCGAGACCGGTTTCCGCCTCTACGCTCAGACAGGCGCAGGACTCGGCCTCGCCGTGCTCGTTTTCGTCGTCCGCCAGCAGCGCTGCCACTGCCGCTGCCATGCGGAGCTGGTCCGGCCTGTGGACAAAGCCCGGCACCTTGCGGGCAAACAGACCGCCTTCGCCAAAAATATCGGCCATTTCAGACATGGCGCAACTCTAAGGCTTTGAAGGGAAGGGGCTGCGGCATGGGGCTCTCTGTTCCTGCGCGTCTGTTCAGTGGATCGATAACTATGCTGATGCCGCCTTTGTTTACCATACCTGCCCTGTACTGACAACGCCTCCCCGGCAGAGGAGCGGCACGGGCCGCTGCCTTCCTGTATGGCGCTTGACAAAGCACTTCTCCGGGCAGTAAACATGAAAGATCCTTTTTTGCCCTTCAAAACACCCACACCATGCCTATTTCATCCGACGGAACCCTATCTTCTTCGCTTGCAGACAGGGAGCTGCTGGCGGCTGGGGAGTGCATTGCCGTTGTTGACGATCACCCTGATATTACCGAGCTGCTTGGCATATTTTTGCAGCAGCACGGCTTTGTCACGATCAGCGCCGGCTCGGCTGGCGAACTCTGGCGGCTCTTCGACAACAGTAAGATCGCCCTGGTGCTGCTGGACATCGTCCTGCCGGATGCCAATGGCGTCAGCCTGTTGCCCGAGCTGAGGGCCCAGCAGCCCGATACTGCCGTGGTCATGCTGACCGCCGCCACGAGTCTGGACACCGCTCTGCTCTGCCTGCGCCATGGGGCGAACGACTATCTGACCAAGCCGGTGCGCCTCGACGCTTTGCTGAATACGATCCGCCAGGTCCTGGGTCAGCGGCGTTTGGCCCTCCATGCCCGTCAATATCAGCACCAACTGGAGAAGGCGCGGCAGCGCATCGAACGGACCCACCGCCTGTCGATCAGCATGATCGGCTCCTACCTGCGGATCACCGATCTGAACACCCTTGTGCAGGCCATGCTCACCGGCATTACGGCCCACGAGGGACTGGGCTTCAACCGGGCCATTGCGCTGCCCTTCTCAAAAGACCGCAAATTTCTGGTCGGCCGCTATGCCATCGGCCCGATCAGCCAGGAAGAGGGCGCCAGCATCTGGCAGGACATCCAGCGCCAGCACCTGACCCTGGACGATCTGCTGAAGAACCTCCACAGGAGTCCGCCTGGCTCAGGCGATGCGGGCCTGCTCAGCCGCATCAGGGGCTTCAAGATCGATGCCGGCGCAAGCGAGCATCTGGCGCTGCGGGCCCTGAGCGAACGCCGCATTTTTGTGGTGCGGAACGGTCAGGCCGAATACCCGGTGCCAGAGGATCTGATCCGGCTGCTGCAGGAAGACAGCTTTGTCATTGCCCCGCTCTTTTCGCCGGAGCGTACGCTGGGCGTTGTCATTGTGGACAACTTCATCTCCCACCATCCTATCACTGCCGAACAGTTGCACGCCTTGGAGAGCTTCCTCAGCCAGGCCAGCCTGGCCATCGAACACTGCAGCCTGTACCAGACCGTGCAGGACAAGGTGGCCGAGTTGGAAGCGGTGACCAGAGAACTGCACAAAAACCAGGAAATGCTGGTGAATTCGGGGCGTTACTCCGCAGTCGGCCACATGGCGGCGCAGTTGGCCCATAACATCAAAAACCCCATTGCGGCCATTGGCGGCACGGCCCAGTTTCTGAAACGCAAGGTGGCGGACAGGGATATCCGGAAGTTTTTAGACATGATGGTGGTCGAAGTGGACAAACTGGAGAAGATTCTGGCCGATCTGTCCAGTTTTGGCGACACCATCGAGCCGGTATACACGACCGCATTGCTTGCCGAGGTGGCGAGGAATGCAGGCCGCCTGTGCCGACAGGATATGGTGGAGCGGCACATTTCGTTGACCTGCGATTTCCCGGAGGAGCTGCCCGCAATCGAACTGGACCCGAAACTGATCCAGCAGGTGCTGGTGCATCTTTTGGTCAACGCCATGGATGCCATGCCGGGGGGGGGGGAGATCGTCATGCGCCTTGCCGCGGAGGGCGAGGGTCAGGCCCTGTCGCTTTTGGACAGGGGGCAGGGCATTAAGGACGCCATGCTGAAGAATGTCAGCGATCCTTTTTTTACCACCAAGACAGTGGGCACTGGCCTGGGTCTGGCCTTTGTCCACAAGGTGCTTGCAGATCACCACGGCCACTTTGTTCTGCAGGGCCGCCTGGACGGTGGCGCGGAGGCCCGCATCTGGCTGCCTGCACATTCCTGCCAAACATGATCTCGATCTTGTGCCGCTGTTTATACAGATTTTGATCGTACGAGCAGGGTCTCTTTCGGCTCCTTCTGGGCGGGATGCAGGGCGTAATGCCTCTGGTACGCAGGGCATCACGGAACCAGTCGGCGTCATAAGCACGGTCCGCCAGCAGCTCCCTGGTCTCGGGCAAAGCATCTATGGCATCCATAAGCAGGGCGGCTCCCTTGTAGTCGCTCACCTGGCCTGCCGTGAGCGTCGCAAAGGGCATGGTTTTGGAGTTCAGCCCGCCCTTTGTGCGTCCGATGCAGCGGGAAAGAGCCCTTTTTTGAGCAAACTGGCGGCGGTACGATGCGCCTTGAGGTGGGTGGCATCGATCATCACCTGGCCATCCTGTCCCGCTGTTTTTGCCAATTCGGTAAAAATATTGTTGAAGACGCCCATCCGGCTCCAGCGCAAAAAACGATTGTAGAGCGTCTTGTACGGGCCATACTCGCGCGGCGCATCTTTCCACTGCAGGCCATGTTTGATGACATAAATGATGCCGCTGATGACTTTCCGGTCATCGACCCGCGGAATACCATGTGAACGTGGAAAGAAGGGCTTGATACGTTCGAGTTGCTCGGCAGAAAGGGAGAAAAGTTGGCTCATGGCGTCCTCCTTGAGCACAACTAACCAGATTTGCTGCTTTTTGGCAATTAATGAGGCCTGAGCCTAGGCATGACCCTTTGCAAAATCACTCACGCTCGCCCTGATATGTTCTCCGTTTTGACCTCCCAGTTTTAGGGGAGTCGCCGCCAAAGGTTTCTCCAGCACCCCAGACTTTTGGACCGTTCCTGTTCTCCCCCTTGACAGGAGGACAAGAGTTCGGTATATGCATTATTAAATGTCGACATTTATTAATACATTATACAATACAAACTTTGAACTTTGCCGGTTAAGGAGCAATGATAAACAAGATCGTGACCAGCCCGCAGGTACCCGCCGCTGTGGGCCCGTATTCCCAGGGTGTGCAGGCAGGCATACCGTATATCTCTCCGGGTAGCTGGGCCTTGATCCGGCCACCGGAAAACTGGTGTCTGCGCAGGCGCGCCAGACTCTGGCCAATGTGTGGGTACTGCTGGATGCCCTGAGCGCCAGCACCGCCAATGTGGTCAAAACCACCGTCTACACCTGACCAGCATGGACGATTTCGCCGCCGTAAACGCCAAATACGCGAAGGTGTTTGCCGGCAACTTTCCGGCGCGTAGTTGTGTGGCCGTGCAGCAGTTGCCCATGGGCGGGCTGGTGGAAGTGGAAGCAATCGTTGTGCTGTAAATGAAGCAGGCAGCGCGGGCATGTCCCACGGCACCATAAAGAAACAGGGTGCACATCTTTCCCCGCCATTGGAGGCTCGGAAGCACCATGCAAACCATCATGGAGGAATTATGAATCTCGCGAAGTTCGCCCGCAGAGGCTATGTGACCGCACCCACGCCTCTTGAGTTTTTGCCGAATTTTTCCAGGGCACTTGGTGCGGGCGTCAGTGTTTACATGAAACGGGACGACATGCTACCCGGCGCAGGCGGCGGCAACAAGACCCGCAAGCTGGACTTCTGCGTGGCCGACGCGCTGAACAAAGGCTGCGACACGCTCATTACCTGCGGCGCGGTGCAGTCCAATCACTGCCGCCTGACCCTGTCCTGGGCAGTGCATGAAGGCATGGACTGCCACCTGGTGCTGGAAGAGCGCGTGCCCGACTCGTACAACCCCGAGGCCTCCGGCAACAATTTCCTCTTTCAGCTCATGGGCGTCAAAAATATTACCGTGGCGCAGAAGGGCACGGACATGATGGCCGCCATGCAGAAGGTGGCGGACAAGCTGAGTGCCGAAGGCAAAAAACCCTATATCATCCCTGGCGGAGCATCCAACGCCCTAGGCTCGCTGGGCTATGTCAGCTGCATGGAAGAGATCATGGCACAGGTGTTCCACATAGGCCTGAAAATTGACCACATGGTGGTGCCCAGCGGCAGCGCCGGCACCCACGGCGGCATCATCGCTGGCATGATCGGCAACAACATCGACATCCCTGTGACCGGCATTGGCGTCAACCGGCCCAAGCTGGTGCAGGAACAGGCCGTGCTGACCGTCGCCAACGCGTCTTTAGAGCTGATCGGCGTGGATGTGCGCGTGCTTGCGGAGAAGGTGGTGGCCTTTGACGACTATGTCGGGCCGGGCTATTCGCTACCCACGGATTCCATGGTGGAGGCGGTCAAAATGCTAGCACAAACCGAGGCTGTGCTGCTGGATCCCGTGTATTCCGGCAAGGCCATGGCCGGCCTCATCGATCTGGCCCGCAAGGGATATTTCCCCAAGGGCTCCAACGTACTTTTCCTGCATACCGGCGGCTCGCCCGCCCTGTACGCCTATCTGCCCACGTTTCGCCAGGGCAAGTAGGGCACCCCGGGGGGGGGGGCGCCCCTGTGCGGCAGAATGATGCATGCCCCCGCTCCTGGAGAGCACGGTGAACGGCAGGAGATACCCGGTCAGGCACGGTCGGGCGGTGAAACGGCAGCTTTTTTGGAAACGAATATCGACATTTCAAAATACACAACAAGACACTTCTGCATTCCGATGTTCCACAACCACAAGAGGAAAACACCATGCAGGACAAAACCTTGCGCATGTATGGCGGCATCTGGGGCGGGCTCGTGCCCATAAGCGTTCTCGTCATCACTCTTGTCTGGCTTTCCGTTGCCCAGCGCGGTGGCACCAAGCCCTTCTGGGCCTGTGCGTGGCTTGCCTTGGTCTGCGGTCTCTTTTTCGCCCGCGACAAAGCGGATTACTGCAAAGCCGCGATGCGTGGCATCGGGGATACCACGGGCATTGTCGTGGTCACGGCGTGGCTGTTTGCGGGTGTTTTTGGCAAAGTCATGGCGGCCGGCGGCCTGGTCAACGGCCTGCTCTGGCTCGGCATGACCACCGGCGCCCAGGGCGCAATTTTTACCGTGACGGTCTTTCTGATGGCCATGCTCTTTGCCTTGGGAACCGGAACTAGCACGGGCACCTGCATTGCGCTGACGCCGGCTCTCTATCCGGCGGGGTATTTTCTGGGCTCCGATCCGGTTCTGCTGGCCTTGGCCATTCTTTCCGGCGCGGCGTTTGGCGACAATCTGGCTCCGGTGTCGGACACAACCATCGTTTCCGCCTATACCCAAGGCGCGACCATGCGCGAGGTGGTGCGCAGCCGCTTTCCCCTGGCTCTCAGTGCGGCCTGCATTGCGGCCACAATCTTTCTAATCTTTGGCGGCGGCGGCGAGGCCAAAGCTCTGCCGGAAATAGATGCGGCCCTCAACCCCGCCGGGCTGGGAATGCTGGTGGCGCTGGTGGTGGTCGTGATCGCGGCGTTGCGGGGCCGGCACATCATTGAGGCCCTGATTTACGGCAACATCACCGCCGCGGTGATCGGCATCATCATCGGCACTATCAAGCCAGGAGGCATGTTCAGCATTCCCGAAAAGGCGGGCGCATCCACGGGCATTATCCAGGCAGGCATAGAGGGCGTGGTTGGCGCGATCATCTTTGCCATCATGATTCTGGCTGTCACCCAGATTCTCGTGGAATGCGGCATCATGAACAAAATCCTTGCATTCGCCCAAAAAAGCGTGGTGGCCACGGTGCGACAGGCAGAGCTTTTTATCGTGGGTCTGACTATCCTGGCCTCCATTCCCATTTCGGCAAATGCGCCCGCAGAACTGCTGGTCGGCCCCAGTCTGGTCCGTCCCATGGGCGAAAAGTTCCGGCTTGCGGCGGCCCGACGCGCCAACCTGATGGACTGCGCGGTATGCACGATCTTTTTCACCCTGCCCTGGCATATCGTGGTGGCATCCTGGTACGGGGCCATCGTCAACGCTGCGGAGACTTACGGCATCACTGCGCCGCCCATCAGTTCGGCCCTGTACAATCCCTATTCCTGGGCGCTTTTGTCAGTGCTTCTGTTCTCGATCAGCACAGGCTGGAACCGTCGCTTCGCCGAATCCGACGGCGCGCCGGAATCGGCCTGAGGCAGCCCCCGTCGCCGCCCGGGGGACCGACCCGCTGCAGGCCTTTATGGCTGAATGTGTGTCACTCTGTCTCGGGGGCTTCGTTTCCCTGCGCGGCTCCGGCCCTGCTTGCCAACTTGCTTTTTGAGAGGTTTCTGTACTATGGTGACAAATCTGGCAAACTATCCTGGCAGACCACCGCGTTGCCTGCAATGCCGGATCGTTCCCGGCAAGTCCGGGGCTTTGACCACCCCACGTCCACATATTCCCCGAGCCGGGCCTGTCCGGGTCGTCGGGTTTTCATGAAGGAGCGGAAGTCTTGACATTTTCTCCTGTGTTGGAAAAAGAAACCTATTCGAGCAAGATCGCGACGATTATCAGAACCATGATCCGGGACGGCGAACTGCAGCCAGGCGAGCCCATCAAGGAAACGGTGCTGGGCGAACGGTTGAGCGTCAGCCGGGCGCCCATCCGCGAAGCCCTGCAGGAACTCGCCTATGAAGGTATTGTCACTTCCGAGCCGCAGAAGGGCAAGCGGGTACGTCTGCTCAGTGACAAGGACATTGTCGACAGCTACACGGTAGGCGGCATTCTGGAATCGGTCGGGGTCAGCGATTCTCTGGCGAAGTGGACGGACGGCGATTCGCAGGAGCTGGCGGAAATAGTGGACGAAATGCGCCAGAGAAGCAAGAGTGCTGCGGACACCGGTGCCCTGATGGAACTTGACGACCAGTTTCACAGCGTTCTACTCCGCCACTGTGACAACGGCAGACTGGTGGAAATGGCGCGCCTGTCCTGCATTACCATCTCGAAGGTGCTGGGCTACAAAAAATGGCGCACGCTCTTTTCGCCATCGGACTTTTGCCAGCGCCACGAAGCCCTTGCCCGTGTGGTTGCCACCCGGAACGCGGAGGTGATTGCAAGGGCGCTCCGGGAGCATTACCTGGAAATCGGGGAGCGTATGGTGCGTTAGGAAGACTGGCGGGCCGGAGCCCGGCCGCTGATTTTCCTGCTAGATTGTCAATCCAAAAGCAACAGGGAAATTGAAAAAGGCCTCACGAGGGCTACGAAAGCCGAGACACTTTCCGGGACGCTTGTTCAGACATTCTACAATCCGCAGAACATCATCGTTTCGCACACCCCGGAAATCGAGCCCCCTGGGCAGATATTCGCGAATGAGTCCCGTATTCTCGTTTGTACCCCGCTCCCAGGGCTGTGGGGATGGGCGAAGTACACAGGAGCCCCCAGGGCGGCGGATATCTCCCTGTGCCTGGCAAACTCCTTGCCATTGTCCGTCGTCAGGCTGCGGCACTCCAGCCCATCAGGCAGACGGATCAGGGCAACCTGAACAGCAGCCGCAGTCTTGTCCTCTATTTGTCCTCTATCTTTGCTGCCAGCAGCAGGCGAGCCTTTCGGTCAACCACGGTAACCAGACCCCCAGTCCCCGGCTTGCCCAGAACGGTGTCCACCTCCCAGTCTCCGATGTCAAGCCTCTGCCGGCGTCCCTGGGACGAAGCTCGATGGAAACGGTGTCCCCGAGACGCCCCCGGCCGTCCTGCCGCGTTTTCCTCCTGTAGGGCTTGCCCCTGCGCCGCAGATGTTTCCCTGCGTCAAAGGACAGGCGCCCGGACTGCACGGCCCGGTAGATGGTGGTAACGGATACTGCAAGGGATTCCCTGCCCCTGATCTGTTCCGGCGACCAGCCCTCTTCGAGCCGGGCCTGGAGCAGGGATTGCAGTGCTTTGTCCTCCAGCTTGAAAGCCGGCCGGCAGCGCTTGCGGCGCAGACGATAGAGCTTGTCTGCCTCGTGGGCACTGCAGGCACCCCTGACGGGATTGCGCCGAAGCTCTCTGCTGATCGTCGAAGGGCTTCGGTTCAGGGCTCCGGCGATCTGGCGGATTCCGCAGTCCTGAGCACGAAGACACAGTATACTTTCCCGCTCTGTTGCGGTAAGATGCTTGTTGCCCAATAGGTGTCAGTCTCCTTCGCTGATTGTGCTTGCGAAACTCATTCTAGCGAATAACTGCCGTCTATGGGCTTTTTATCTTCTCCCAACCCCTCCTGTCGCCTTTAGATTGTAAATTCAAGGTCATAAAAAAACGGCCTCCCAAAAAGGGAGGCCGTTTTGCATTTGCGGCTTGTTGCAAACAATCAGAATTTGACCTGCAGTCTGCCATAGGTACCGACTGCCGGATCATCTTCAACCGTGGAATCCTCGAAGGACGGAATCAGCACGCCACCATACCAGGTGAAGGTCGCCCCCTTGCTGATGGTGTAGTCCAGGACAGCGGAAACTTCCAGCGCATTCTCAAGAGAGTCCGTGCCAACGGAAGCATCGTTGTCGATAGTGGCATACACGATATTGCCGGTCAGGTTCAGATCATCGCTGATGGCATAGCTGGCAACAAAGCCGGCCCACAGCCAGTCACCCAATTCACCCGGACTGACTACGGTCAGCGGATGATCCGCGCCGATCATGACGAAACCAAATCCGGGAGCGGCGATGAAGCCACCGTCGGTGCCACCGAAATTGAGAGCCAGCGTCAGGGCATCGATGGTATAGGAAGGCTGCAGATAGGCGCCGAAGCCTGCGTCTGTCTCATCGGTGCCTATGCCTTTGCCGCCATAGTCGTGGCGGTCATCCACCCACTGGTTGAAACCTGCCAGATTGCCCTCGTTGTAGGCGAATTCGCCATCCAGACCAAAGTTGCCCGCTTTGCCCGAAAAATACAGGGAGCCCAGCCAGCCTTTATGCTGGCTGAAGGTTTCCAGGGTGCCGTCCTCGTTCAGCACAGACTGCACACGGTCATCGCTTTGATAGGCCACCAGGACGCCGCCGTTCCAGTCGTCGTTGAACTGGACGCCAACGTGTACACCGTAGCGCATGGAGTCGTTATCCTCATCCTTGTCCTGCTTGATTTTCGAGGCCTGACCTTCGGATTCCCACTCGATAAAGGGGTTGATTTCGACGTTGCCCGTCTTGATGATGCCGCGCAGACCCGCGACAGGCAGGTCATCGTAGAAAAAGCCGTTGCCGTAGGTAACGCGGTACTTGCCGCCTTCCAGAATAAAGGTCTCACTGAAGGGAATGCCAATATAGGCCTTGTCCACCCAGATGGTGTTCGGATCAACGGCAGTGCTGGGATCATCTTCGTCATTGTTCTCCAGCTTGGAGCTCAACATGGTCATACGGCCGATGGCATAGGCGCCGCCGGCAGCCGTGCCTTTGACAGTCAGGCGGACACGGGAATCCATATAGCTGTGGCCGTCTTTGTCGCTGTTGCCGAAATCGAAATTGTCGCGGTACACGGCGCGAACGCGGGCATCACCTTTGAGGCTTACCCCGGGCTCGGCATCCGCGGCCTGGGCAATACCGGCAAGGCCTGTGGTCATCAACAGGGCTGCGCTGGCAACGAGAATCTTCTTCATGGTCTTTCTCCTTGGGCTTGAAGGGATGGCTTTTTCGCAGAAGAGCCTGCATATACAAAACGGATATCTGTATACTAAGAGCCACCGCATCGTTAGTCAAGTTTTTTGATTTTCCGTTCAAATTTTTTTACGTACAGCCTCGGGAGGACGTAAAAGCGCCCAGATCGGAAAAGGAGCGGCAGGCGGCCAGCAGACTCAGAGTGGCCGGAGCTTTGGCCTCTGCCGCCATGTTGCCGCTGCTCAGGCGCTCGGCGATCGCGCCGTCCGCCATGACGTAAATGGTATCGCAGAGCGATTCGGCCAGGGCCAGATCATGGGTGATGAAGAGGCAGGCAAAGCCGATTTGCCGCCGCAACTCCTGCAGCAGCGCCACCACCTGGGCCTGGATGGTGGTGTCCAGGGCAGAGGTGGCTTCGTCGCAGATGAGCAGTCTGGGGGACAGTCCGGTGGCCCGGGCAAAGACCACCCGCTGCATCTGGCCGCCGCTGAGCTGGCCGGGATACCTGGGCAGGAGTTCCTCCCCAAGGTGCACCCGTGCCAGCAGTTCCCTGGCCAGTTCGCGGGGATTGCGGCCGGCCAGCAGGCGGAAATTGCGAAAGGGTTCCAGGAGAAAGCGCTCCACCCGCATTCGGGGCGGGCAACTCGCCAGCGGGTCCTGAAAGACCATCTGCACCTGGCGGTAGTAGTCACGGCTCTTGACTGCAAAGGCGTCCTGGCCCTGGAACAGCACCTTGCCCTCGTCCGGCTCGTAAATACGGCACAGGAGGCGGGCCAGTGTGGATTTGCCCGAGCCGCTCTGGCCCACCATGCCGACGCATTCCCCGGCCCGGATGTTCAGGGTGATGTTCTTCAGCGCCTGCACACTGCGGCCGCGCTTCCAAAAAGCTTTGTTGAGATGCCGGATTTCCAGCAGGTTTTGTTCAGTGTCTGTCGCGTCCATGGCGGTCTGCCTGCAACTGGGGAATGGCACGCAGCAACTGGCCTGCGTAGCTGTCTGCCGGCCGGGAAAAAATGGCTGCCGTGGTGTCGAAGTCTTCGACCCGGCCGTGGCGCATCACCATCAGCCGGTCGGCAATGCGGGCGCAGGCGCAGATGTTGTGGCTGACCACGATGATGGCCGCATTCCGGCTGCGCCGGCGTTCGGCGAATTCGGCCATGACCGTGGCCTGGGTGCTCATGTCCAGGGCGGCGGTTGGTTCGTCCGCCAGAATGAGTTCCGGATCCATGGCCAGCGCAATGGCAATGGCCACCCGCTGCTTCATGCCGCCGGAAAGCTGCCAGGGGCGGGAGGCCAGAATGGCCGGGGGATCCTGCAGATCCAGCCGGGCTATTTCCTCGAGCGCCAGGGCCCGGGCCTCCTTTCTGCTCAGGTTCCGGTGGTTGCGGATGGCCTCCACAAACTGCCGCTCCACAGACAGCATGGGGTTCAGGGATGCGCCCGGGTTCTGAAAGACCATGGCGATATGCCCGCCCCGAAGCTGTCGCCACCTTTCGGCGCTCAGACCGGCCACATCCTCGTCCCTGAACAGGATGCGGCCGGCCACCACGGCCGCATGGGACGAAGGCAGGTTGACGAGCTGGCGAATCAGGGTGGTCTTGCCCGAGCCCGATTCACCGACAATGCCCAAGGTCTCGCCGGGAGCCAGGGCAAAGCTCACATCCTGGAGGGCGATATGCCCTCCGGGATAGGCAATGGCCAGATTTTCTGCGGCAACCAGATGTTTCATTGGGCGAGTTTCAACCGGTCATCGATGTAGTAGATTTCGGAAACAAAGCGGTGAATGCCGTCGATGCGTTTGTTGTAGACCACGTTGCCGGTCTGATAGAAGAGGAAGATGGCGGCCACGTCATCCATGAGGATCTGCGCGCCTTTCCGGCCCAGCTCATTGCGCTTTTCCCTGTCCGAGACCGTGCTCATCTCGTCGATCAGGGCGTCAAGAGCCTTGTTGCTGTACCTGCCCACGTTGCCTGCTCCAAGCGAGGAGGAACCGGTTTTGAAAGCGGAATCCAGAAAGTACTGCGGATCGACCGCGGGGGCGGAAGTCCAGCGCTCATAGAGAAAATCGAACTTGCCGGCCTGCGCGGCGCTGGCGTAGTTTTCCATCTGCTGTGTTTCCAGGCCGATGCCCACCTTTTTCAGATCCTGCTGCATGGCAATGCCGATATTTTTGGCCTCCGCCCCGTGGTTGGTGGCATACAGGTACTGGAGCACGATGTTTTTGCCCTGAAATTCCCGGATGCCGTCGCCGTTGCTGTCCCTGTAGCCCAGTTGATCCAGAAGGGCTTTCGCCTTTTCCGGGTTGTAGGGATAGGAATCCGCCCCCCTGTGGCCAAAATCGAGCACCTCGCTGAAGGGGCCGCGCGCCGGAATGCCGTGGGCGATCTTTTCCGCGTACACATCTTTCTGGATGGCGTAGTGCAGGGCCTGCCGGAAGGCCGGATCGTGCATGATCGGATGGGCCATGTTGATGCGCAGCAGGAAGATGCGCAGGTTCGGCCCGCTCAGTACCTGCAGCTTGGGGTCCTTCTGCAGAATGGGCAGATCGGCCGGCATGATCTGGGCCGCGAAATCCAGCTCCCCGGACTGCAGGGCCATGGACCGGCTCTTGGCGTCGGAGATGTACTTGGCGTTCACCCGGTCCACTTTGGGTTTGCCCTTCCAGTGAGCCTGGTGGGCGCTCAGCACCAGGCCGGTTTGCGGGGAAAAGCTCTCCACCTTGAAGGCCCCGGTGCAGATGGGCTTGAACTTGAAGTCGGGCCCCGCCTGTTTCGCCGCCTCGGCGTCCACGATGATAAAGACCGTATCGGCCAGCATGTTCAGAAGGGTCGGGTAGGCTTGTTTGGTTTTGATGGTGAGGACCCGGCCCTCGGCGCTGATGCTCTCCACCGGAAACTTGATGTCGGCCCGGTCGCTTTCGTTCAGGGCGCGCTCCAGGGAAGCCTTGCAGGCCGCGGCATCCACCGTCCTGCCGTTGTGGAAGGTAACGCCGTCGCGGATGATGAAGCGGGTGGTGCGCTCGTCCGTCTGCTCCCACTTCTCGGCAATGGAGGGTTTGAATTGCAGGTTTTCGTCCACCTGCACCAGATTTTCGCCCACGCCGGTGCGGGTGAGCGTCCAGCCGTGCCAGGCGGAAATGGGGTCGATGTCGCCGTCCAGCCAGAAGATGGCCATGTTGACGGTTTTTTCCTGTGCCGCATCGGCGGCCAGTGCCCTGGTCGCGCCTGTTGCGCCGGTCGTGGCGAAGGCCAGGGCGGCGGCCAGAAAACCGGCCAGAAAGCTGTTCCTCTGCATTGCATCCTCCTGGTGAAGGTTGTTGTGACGGAGTCTTCAGTAGCGCTCCGGATTGAGATATTTTCTCGTGGCGTCGCCCAGAATGTTGAAAACCACCACCACGCCGAAAATGGCCAGGCCCGGATAGATGACCAGCCAGGGTGCGCTCTGCAGATAGTCGCGGCCTTCGCTCAGCATGTTGCCCCATTCCGGGGTGGGCGGCTGCACGCCCAGGCCCAGAAAGGACAGCCCGGCCAGGGCCAGCATCATGTTGCCGATGTCCAGGCTCAGTTGGGTGAGCATGGGCGGAAAGATGGCGGGCAGGATATAGCTCTGCACCAGCTTGAAGGGGCCCGCCCCGGCCATGCGCCCGGCAATGAAGGCGTCGCTCTGCACGGTGGTGCGCACCAGGACCCGGGCCAGCCGGGCGAATTTGGTCCACCAGATGATGGCCAGGGCGCAGATGGTGTTGATAATGCCCGGTCCCAAAAGGCCGACCACGGCGATGGCGAAAATCAGGTCCGGAAAGGCCAGAATGGTGTCGGCCAGCCGCATGATGCAGGTGTCGGCCCAGCCGCCGCGCATGCCGGCAATGGTGCCGATGATGAGGCCCAGCACGAAAATCGCGGCCAGCATGCCAAAGGTCATGCCGAGTGAAATGCGTGCGCCGTACAGCAGCCGGGAGAGAATGCAGCGGCCCACCTGATCCGTGCCCAGCGGATAGTCGCGGCCCGGCGCTTCCATGGTGTGCAGGAAGTCGGTTTCAAAGGCCGAGTGGGGCGCGAGCCAGGGGCCAAGCAGCGCTACGGCCACCAGGATGCCGGCCAGCCCGACGGCCGTGTAAAACTGGGTGTTCTTGTTCCATCGCCTTGTTTTCATGCCTGCCCCCCTGTCAGTCTGAGGCGCGGATCCAGCAGCTCGGCCACCACATCGGTGATAAAGTTGATGCCCACGTAGATGCAGACCATGACCATGACATAGGCCTGCAACACCGGATAGTCGCGGGCGTTGATGGCTTCGATGGCCATGGTGCCGAGGCCCGGCCAGGAAAAGATGGCTTCCACAATGACTGTGCCGCCCAGCAGCAGCGCACAGGACAGGCCAAAGAGGGTGACCAGACTGCCCAGCACCGCGGGCAGCACGTGGAAGAGCACGATGCGCCATTCCCGGCAGCCGCGCGCCCGTGCGCCGATCGCGTACTCCTTCGTCATTTCTTCGCCGATCATGGCCTGAATCTGGTGGGTGTAGCGGCAGATCAGCGGGATGACCAGGGTGGCGGCTGGCAGCACCAGACTGGAGGCCGCGTAGGGGTCGGTCAGCCGGAACCAGTGCAGGTGCACGATGAAGACCAGAATCATCATCAGGCCCAGCCAGAAATCCGGGATGGAGATGCCGGCAAAGGAGAAGCCCCGAATCAGGAGGTTGATCCAGGAGCCTTCCTTGAGCGCGGCCAGAATGCCCAGGGCAAAGGAGCAGATGAACATGGGCCCGATGGCGGCCAGGGCCAGCTTGAAGGTCATGAAAAAGCGGCTTTTCACCATTTGGGACACCGACTCGCCGGTGCGCAGCGACTTGCCGGCGTCCAGGTGCAGCATGCCGTTCAGCCATCGGCCGTACTGGACGATGAAAGGCCGGTCCAGGCCCATCTCGTGTCGCATCCCGGCCAGGGCCTCGGGGCTGGGAGAAATGCCCCTGGCATCGAAGTAGATCCGGGCCGGATCGCTGGGGCTGAGCCAGGTGAGGAAGAAGGTGACCAGGGTGGCGGCCAGCATCACCACCAGCAGCTCCGGGATCTTGCGCAAAATGGATTGGATCATGTGCCGTGTCCTGCCGGTTGCAGATTTTGGGGGAAGCTCTGCGCAACCATACGGTTCCAGTAAGCGATCAGGATGACTGAGCGGGCGATGCAGAAGGCAATGAAGGCAATCCACAGGCCGTGATTGTGCAGCAGCGGAATGAGCGTAAAGACCAGAACGAGAAAGATCAAAAGCGCCGCGATCGTTGAATTGCGGATGGGCGCCGTGCAGGTGGCGCCGGAGAACAGGCCGTACCAGACCAGACCGGGAGCCATGGCCGGCACATAGAGGATCAGATAGAACATGTATTGGCGGCACAGGCCCAGCACCTGTTCCAGATCGGTGAAGCAGCGCAGGATCAGGTTGGGGCCAAGCAGCAAGAGCAGCGCCAGCGCCGCGCCCAGCCAGCACATGCTCCGCGCCGCCACGTTCCTGCTCTCGAAAAAGGCCGCCCGGTTCCGGCTGCCCACAGATCTGCCGGCAAAGACCGAAGCGGCATTGGCCAGGCCGTCGAAGAGCGAGGCCATCAGATACTGCAACTGGAAGAGAATGGCGTTGGCGGCCAGCACATCCGAGCCCATGCCCGCGCCCCGGGCGACAAAGATGTTGGTCATGGTCATCAGGCAGAGGGTGCGGATAAAGAAGTCGCCGTTGACCGCGAGTATTTTTTTGAGCCCGGCAGGATCCCCGATCCTGTGGGCGTGTTGGGCAATCATGGAGCGGGGAATCTGCCTCAGTACAAAATGGCAACCCAGCAGGAAGGAGAAGATCTGGGCGATCAGGGTTGCCGCCGCCACGCCGGACACGGCCAGGTGGAGGCCCAGCACAAAGAGCAGGTCCAGAAGAATGTTGAGGATATTGGCCCCGATCTGCAGCACCAGGACATGTCGCACAAGGCCGCGGCCCATGAGCCAGCCGAGATTGACATAATGGATCAGCACCAGGGGGGCGCCCCAGATCAGGATATGAAAGTACTGGCTGGCGCAGCGGGCCACATCGGGCTCGGCATGGTAGATGGCCATTGCGCCCCGGTGCAGGGGCAGTTGGCAGATGGTCAGCGTGAGGCCGATCAGCGTGGCGATGCAGAGCGGCCGGAGCCAGGAGCAGACCATGTCTTCCGGCCTGTTTTGCCCCAGGCTCTGGGCGGAAAAGCCGGAGGTCGCGACCCGGAGAAAGCCGAAAAGCCAGTAGATGGTGTTGAAGATGACCGTGCCGACCGCTACGCCGCCGATAAAGACCGGACTGTCCAGACGGCCGACAACCGCGGTGTCCACCGCGCCCAGAAGGGGCTGGGTCATGGTGGCCAGCATAAAGGGGATGGCAAGACGCAGATAGCGGCGAAGAGAGATGGATTCCATGACAGAACAGGCTGTTGGGCTCTCTATCTTTGCAGCGGCCGATTCGGAGACTGCCACCCGCGGAAAAAGGGACAAAAAAACCCGGACCGTCTGCACGATCCGGGATGCCCTTTTCTCCTCGAATGAAGCGCGCAGCCTCTTGTCCGCGGAGGCGCGTGTGCTGTTTTCAGGCAGGTCTTCTGACTCCCGGCTCATCCTCCCATTACGTCTTCCCGTTGCTCCCGATCAATCTGGCCAACAGTGACTTTTGTAATGTTCGTCCCCGGTTACAGCGGCGGGCCCGTCCCGGATTTGCACCGGGTTCCCATTTTCAGCCCGTCCGCGCCGGCGGAAACGGGCCACCTGAAACATTGGGTCGTCATCACGACCTGTTGATTCCCCCATACCCGTTTTCCTCCAGGCTGTCAAGAAAGGACAGGCATGGAACCGGGAAATGCAACTACGGCGCAGACCCGAAAAACAAAAGCATCTGGACTCCCCGGTTTTCCGGCCCTGCGAACCGGGGGCAGCCCGCACGGCCGCCCTGGCTGTCCATCATCCCTTGACGAAGTGCTTTTTGATCGCATCCATCTGCTGCACGCACTCCATGGTGCCGATGAACCGGCCCTTCCGGTCGCGCACCGCCATGTAGCGCACGAGGAAGGAATGGCCCTGTTTCTCCATCCACACGTCCATGGTGTCGCGGGCGCCGCTTTTGAAATCTGCGATGAGCCGGCGCACCATGGCCTCGATTTTGGGCGGGTGGCAGAGATAGACTTCCCGGTCCAAGGCTGCCAGCGGCCTTTTGAAGAACTTTTCACCCTCGTTGAAGTAGCGGTTGATGTCGTTCGCGTCCACGAAGGTGATTTCCAGCGGGAGGGTGTTCAGCATGGCGCCGAGCTGTTCCACCGTGAGGTGCCCGCTCGGCAGCACGATTTCACCCGCTTCGGCCGCAGCTGCATTGCGCAGTGCAGGCGAGTCCTTCCAGATGGGCGCGTCTTCCGCCCGCTGCCAAAGGGGAATCGCCGGGGTGAGGCAGGGCTCGTAGTCCTGCAGGTCGCGCGCCATTTGCCGCCACTCGTCCTCGGTAAAGTGCTGCACGCAGAGCGGGAGCAGGATGTTGTTTTCCTTGAAGATCATTTCCTCCGCGCGGCCAATCACCTTTCCGGCGCGCTCACGCCATTCGCTCTCCGGAAGCCCGCCCTTGTCCAGTGCCCGCATCTCTGCCCGGATTTCGTCGTCCACCGTCCACATCACCTCCGATGGCCCGGAAATGCCGTAGCGCGACTTGAGCAGCGGGTAGATGAGGTCGCCCTTTTTCGCGTAGTGGCTGCCGAGGGCGCGCAGGACGGCAAAGGAGGCCTGCAGTGTCTCAAAAGCAGCGCCCGCGTTCAACTGCTCGTAAAACATGCTGATGTGCTTCCCGATGGCCTCGTTTTCCCGCATGAAGACATTGACTGGATGGCCGCTTTCCCGGGCCAGCTCGGCGGTCTGGGAAGTGGCCGGCGTCGGTGCCGGTGCGGCCTGAAACATCGGCAAAACGGGCGCCCCGCCAGCCCTGATGTTCCGCTCCTCCCGGGTCGAGCCGTGGAAAAGCGCCGAATGCACGTCGCAGAGGCGCTGCATCTCGTCCAGCGGTACGCCGTCCCGCAACAGCTCCTGCTCCGCGTGCATGATTTCCGAGGCATCCACCTCCTTGAAATGACTGACAAAGTCCTTGCGGACGCTCTCCAGGTCCTCGCCGTCGCTCAGGCGCTTGACATAGCTTTTCAGCAGCTCCGCCCGGCTGTCCGTCTTTTGCCCGTCCGCAGGTGCGGGGTCTGCTTCCCTGCCCAGCACCTCGAAGCCTTTGGCCTGAAAGGCCGCCACAATGCGGTCCAGCGGCACTTTCTTGAGCGCCGCGCCCTTTGGAAGGGTCATCACCCGGCCCATCGTGTTCAGGACAAGGGGATCGGTAATTTCGGCAAAACCCAGTTCCGCCATGATGGCTTTCACTTCCGGGTATGCCGTGCAAATCTCATGGACGCTTTTTCGCAAATCTATGGTTTTCATCGTGTTGTTCTCCTTGAACGTGCAAAGCGGCGGGCCCGGAAGACTGGAGAATGGGGCGGCCCGGCAGGTGTCGGCCGCCCCGCTCGTTTTGCGGCCTCGCGGCCCGCTTTTATCCCAAAATGGCCTTGAGATCTTCCTCCGGGCTGGCGGCGATGGGTTTGATGGCAAAGTTGTCCACCAGCACCTGCAGCACCGCAGGCGTGATGAAAGCCGGGAGCGAGGGCCCCAGGCGGATGTCCTTGACCCCCAGAAACAGCAGGGTCAGCAGGATCGCGACCGCCTTCTGTTCGTACCACGAAAGAATCATCGAGAGTGGCAGTTCGTTCACGTCACAGCTGAAGGCCTTGGCCAGAGCCAGCGCGATCTGGATGGCTGAATAGGCGTCGTTGCACTGGCCCACGTCCAGAAGGCGCGGGATGCCGTCGATCTCCCCCAGTTGCTTGTCAAAGAAGCGGAACTTGCCGCAGGCGAGCGTCAGCACCACGCAGTCTTTGGGCACGAGTTCCACCAGCCGGGTGTAGTAGTTGCGGCCCGGCTTGGCGCCGTCGCAGCCGCCCACCAGGAAGAAGTGGCGGATCGCGCCGGATTTCACGCCCGCGATGACCTTGTCCGCCACGCCCAGAACCGCATTGCGGGCAAAGCCCACAAGCACGCTGCCCTTGTCCAGGTCCTCGCTGAAGCCGGGTGCGGCCAGCGCGGCCTCGATCACCGGTGAAAAGTCCTTGTCCGGCCCGATGTGTTTCACGCCCGGCCAGCCGACCAGTCCGGTGGTGAACAGGCGGTCGGTGTAGTCGGCGCCCGGCTTCTGCAGGCAGTTGGTGGTGAAGAGAATCGCACCGGGGAAGGCCGGCATCTCCTTCTGCTGGTTCTGCCAGGCCGTGCCGTAGTGGCCGTAGAAATGCGGGTACTTCTTCAGTTTCGGGTAGCCGTGGGTGGGCAGCATTTCGCCGTGGGTGTAGATGTCGATGCCCTTGCCTGCGCTCTGCTCGAGCAGAAGCTCCAGGTCGCGCAGGTCGTGGCCGGAAATGAGGATGCACTTGTTTTTGCGATGCCCCAGGGGCACGGCGGTGGGCTGCGGATGGCCGTAGGTTCCGGTGTTGGCCGCGTCCAGCAGCTCCATGGCGCGCAGATTGATCCTGCCCGCCTGCATGGCGGCGTCCACGCACTGGCTCACGCTCAGACCCCTGGCCATCAGTGCGCACAGGGACTCGTAGCAGAAGCCCGCGATTTCCGGATCACTCTGGCCCAGAATGGCCGCGTGGTCGGCGTAGGCGCAGATGCCCTTCAGCCCGAACAGCAGCGTCTGCTTGAGCGAGCGGATGTTTTCGTCCGTGTCCAGCGTCTCCAGCAGTTTCAGGTCTGCGCCGGTTTTGGCCATGTCCGCTGTCGTGCCCTGGGGCTGAAAGCCGGCCTGCGGCTCCGGAAAGTCCGTTTTGCCGCCTTTGGCCGCAATCTGCTGTTTCAGGGCCTCACGGTGCTCCACAGCCTTGTGGATGAGCTCGACGAAACGCTCCGGGTCAAAATCCACATTGGTGAGGGTGGAAAAAATGGCCTCGACCGTAAAGCGGTCAGCCGCCGTGTCCACGATGCCCAGCCGCCGGCCCTCCCTGGCAAAGAGCGCCAGGCCTTCCAGCGCGTGGATGAGCAGGTCCTGCAGGCCCGCCAGATCTTCCTTTTTGCCGCACACGCCCGCCTTGGTGCAGGCATGTCCGCCTGCGGTCTGTTCGCACTGATTGCAAAACATGATGAATCTCCCTGGAAAATGTTGGTCAAGTGTGGGTGTTGTTCACAGCGTTGCGGCCATTCTAAACATGGCCGCGCCCTCTGTCCTTGATCTGGGTCAATTTTCAGCATTTTTTTGTTCATCTTTCTGTTGCTGCGGGCCGGGAGCTTCTGGGCCTTTTGTATGCGGGTGTCCGGGAGAGGTCCGGCATTTCGAGCGACAGGGGGCCTTTTTTTATTGCCCCGCAGGCTTCCAGTCTGCGCGCCATGGAGCCGCAGCGTGTGCACGAAGCCGGCTTCAGCGCTCAGGCCAATGCCGCGCCCAATGTGTACGAGGAAGTGCCGCTTTCTTTGTTTTGCTGTCTTTTCGGGAAAGGCAATGTTCAGAAACTGACAGTTATTTTGCGGCTGGTCACATATGCCGGATGCATTTCTGCGGCTATAAAAAGCCGTTTGCCATGGCTCATGGCCTGCCAGGGGCTTCCCAAAAAAGTCCGGGAACGCTGTTACGCTCTTTTCTGAAGGCCGGGCAAAGATCTTTGCAAGGTCTGGCCGGATTTTCAGGCACTTGTCAAAGCAGAAGCAGCGGGGTAATCTGGCGGAGCACAAAGAGGGTCTGCATCCCGGAGATTTTGTGGCAGAGCAGAAAGCAGGTATTCTATGAGTTGGTTTCCAGGGAAATGGAGGATTCCGTCCGCGTTCGGGAATGAGCCGCCACGAAGGGGGCTCAGCTTTGACGAGCTGCCGCGCGTTCGTGAGCTGCAGCAAAGGTATGCGCAAAGTTCGGATGAGGAAGTGCTTGATGCATTCAGGAATGCCAGAATAATCGATTCTGTTTTGCGTTTCTTATTATACATGGAAGCGAGGAAACGAGGAATCACAGACAAATTGGCGCAGGAAAAACATGGAGAGAAGTTTGAATTTGAAAAAGACGAAATAATAATTTTCAGATTTGCAGAAACCCATAGCAGGGACACATATTTTATCCTTTTATTATTATTTATATATGTTATATACCCAATGCAGGAAAAGACTGGCATATATGCAGCCTTAGCATTTTCTGTATCAGTAAATACATGCATACTTCTTGCATATACTAAAGTAAGACAACTATCATATGTAACAAACAAAAGAATCGTTTTAAATGAAGAATATGATATTTTTATATATTTATATAATATTATTTCATATAATATAATTAAATGTAAATTTGAAATGAAAGGAAGTTTTTTTGATTTTTTATTTTCACTCTCTTCACTACCGTATAATGAACATATTTTTTTATATAAAACTGAGAAATCTGGTAATGATACAATATCAGAAAAAACCATCTCAAGTTTACCCCAAGAACGAGTTGGTGAACTTTACTCTTTTTGCCATCGAGAGATTATCAATACAATGATCGATATTTATCACGCCTCTTTGTGAATAGACAAGAATGACAAAAAAATACGGGCGCAACAATATGGCGACCATTGCTCTTAATATGAAAGAACGTCACGCTATAATTTAAACAGTAATCGTATATAGAGATGAATAATATTTAAAGGCATTGCTGATATAAAATCGTCTATATGTAAATGTAATTGATATAATTTCGTTGGAAATATCTAGTAATTATTAGTATTTATTATTTATGTAACTATTTAAATATAAAAATACTATTAAATAACTTTATTTTATCATATCTGATATAAACGCAACATTTTTTGTTTACTATAAAATGTAAATAGAGCCTTCCATATAAATATACCTTTATTCAAAAGGAACAAAACGACTTCGATAACATGTCATTGCATAAATGTATTTTGATGCATGAAATTGTAACCAGAGCGAAGGCGCATTTTCCACCCCAACCTGAGGAAGCATTTCTATGCCGCAACTCATTATTTTCTGGGTTTTGCTAACTGTTTTCCTCCTGCTTGCCCCGCTGCGAGAGCAGAAACCACCGGAAAACGCCATAAAATTGATTCATTTTCAGGCAAACGGATTGCCATTTACTGGCATTCTGGGTAATTCTTTCTTGATGCACGATGATAAAACCAAAACAAAAGTAGAGCTATTGAGCGTAGGGACGCCTTTTTCACTTTCTCGGGGGAACGAAGAGGTTAGTTTTGATTTTGAAGTAAAAAAAGGAGGAGATGAGATTAGAACTGATTATATGTTCGTACTTACTGTTTCTTCTGAAGAAAATAATCGAGATGAAGTAGAGAAATTAGTTGGAGGATCATGTTATAATAATATTAATATGAATTATGGGGCTCCTATCTCTATTTATATAAAAATTATAAAGAAAGGGGAAAATATACCTGTAATAGATAAAGTAGAATCAAAAACATGTCGAATTGCATCAGGATTTGATATGTATTATCGAAGTTCATTGGCAATATCAAGGCTTATTCATGAAGCTGAATTATCTGAAGGCAAATATAATATATATATCAAAAATCTACTTCCTGTCCATGAATACAATAAACATAAATTATATCTAAAAATATCTACTTGGTAATCGCTGTTTTAGGTCTTAATGGTGAATGAAGCAATATCTTTTGAAACAGAAGTTGATTCTGAAAATGGTCACTCTATTGATTTCCGTTTTTCTGCATTATATACGAGCAGGAAAAACTCTGCCGGAGCATATTGAAGAACCGTTTGTTTTGCCAACCTTTTCATTCCGGGTCGTATTTTTCGAGAAATGAACGAAACGATTTCTGTGCCACTGGCCCGCACTGTCGGTTTCCAGCCAGGTGAACGCAATGTGTTTTTGCATCTGCTGACTGCCTGCAATCTGCACTGCCGGCACTGCTACATCAACCCGCCGGAGCATGGCACGAACATGCTCTCCCTGGACACGGTGCGGCAGTGGCTGGCGCTCTTCGCCCGGCCTGCGCAGAGCGGGCAGGCCAGCAATCTGATTCTTCTGGGCGGCGAGCCCACCCTGCATCCCGATCTGGCCGCCATCATCCGTCTGGCCAAAAGCCTGCGCTATGCGGTGACCGTGGATTCCAACGGCTATCTCTTTCACGATCTCCTGGAAAAAACCACGCCGCAGGAACTGGACTATCTGAGCTTCAGTCTGGATGGGCCGGAGGCAGCGGTCAACGACCCCATCCGCGGAACGGGCAGCTTTCAGGTCTGCACGGAAAATATCCGCCGGGCCGTGGCCAAAGGCTTCCAGGCCAGTCTCATCTGCACCGTTTCGGCGCTGAATATCCGGCATATCGCCCGGATGCCGGCGCTGGCGGCTTCCCTGGGCATCAAACGCCTTTTTCTGCAGGTGATCGGTCTGCGTGGCAAGCCAGCCGCCGGAGCGGCCTCTGCCGGCGGGAGCTGGCAGGTGCAGCCGGAAGACTGGTTCGCCACGGTGCCCCAGGTGGCGATGGACGCGGCGGCGCGCGGCCTGCACGTGGTCTATCCCAAGGTCTATCTGGAGGAGACAGATCGCTTTGAATGCGCCGGCACGGCAGCGGAAAACTACTTCGTGTTTCCGAATGGCCGCGTGTACCGCTGCCCGCTCTGCGAGGATTTCCCCATCCACAGCCTGGAAATTGCCGGGAATGCCCTGGTGCGGCATGCCGGCCTGAACGAAGACCGTTTTTTTGCCCTGAATATCCCGGAGGGCTGCGTCATGAACCGGCTGCTGCAGCCGGACAACATCGGCTACGACAGGAACGGCAGGCCCCTGCACCGCATTTCCTGCTGTCTTCTGAAACAGGAAATTCTGCCCGCAAAATAACGTATGTCCTGGGCCATGCAGCTCCGCAGGCCGGGCTGTGACAAGGCCTCCGGCAGCAGGGCCCTGAACCAAAAAAGGGCGGACCATCCGGCCCGCCCTTTGCCCCTTTTTCAGTTCCGCCCTGGTTCATCCGGCGCTGACCACAATCTTCCTTGGCTGGGCCGGCGCTGCCTTGGGCAGTCGCACCTTGAGCACGCCGTCGGCCAGGGAGGCGGCGATATGCTCCTGGTCAATGCTTTCCGCCACGGTAAAGCGCCTGAGATAGTGGCCCGGCACATATTCTTCCAGAATCTGCCTGCCGCCGCGGGCATCCGCTTCGCGCCGGCCCCGAATGGTCAGCACATTGTCCTCGAGCGAGATGTCCACGCCCTCCGGCCGCACGCCCGGCATGTCGGCTACGACCACCATCTCGTGCTCTGTTTCAAAAATGTCCACCTGCGGTGCGTAGCAGGGCTCGTCCTTGGTGCTCTCACCCTGGGTTTGGGCGCTGTGCTTTTCCTGAACCTTCAATTCCTGTTCACTCATAATCCGCCTCCTTCTTCACGCGGTCTGCACCCGAATCTGGCGCGGCGTGGCCTCGACCGCCTTCATCAGGGTCATGGTGAGAATGCCGTTTGCCAGCCTGGCCTCGATGCGCCCCGGGTCCACCTTCACCGGCAGGGACAGGGCCCGGCTGAAGCTGCCGGATTCGATCTCCCGGCGGTGAAAGGACTGGATGCCCTCTTCGTTCTGGCTCGTACGCCGGCCCTGGACAGTCAGGGTGTCACCCTGCAGCGAAACCTCCAGGTCTTCCGGTTTCACGCCGGGCATTTCCGCAGTAATCACCATTTTGTCGGTTTCCTCAAAGACGTTCAGCGCCGGGTAGACATTGGCGTGCATCCGGCCTCTGTCCTGGTCCGTATACGAGTGGGCCAGTTCGTCCAAGCCCTGGCGGATACGCTCGAATTCCAGCCAGGGGTTCCTGAAAGCGGGCCTGTCGGTAAAACGAATAAATGCCATAGGTTGCCTCCTTGAGATACAGATATGGATTTCATTTGTGCAAGATGATAAGGAGGCCGCGGGGCTTGTCAAGATGCGGGCTTCGGGGTAAAAAACAGCCTTCTTTTGTCGGGGCCCCGCGCCCCATCCCTTTACCCTGGATTCCTTATGGACACTGCCATCATTGCCACCAACTGCCCTGCTCTGAAACTCCTGAACCGCGGCAAGGTCCGCGACATGTACGCCATCCCGGGCCATGACGACAAGCTGCTCATGGTCGCGACCGACCGTATCTCGGCCTTTGATGTGATCATGGCCGAGCCGGTGCCGGGCAAGGGCCGGCTCCTGACCGCCATTTCCCTGTTCTGGTTCGATCTGCTGCGGGATGTCATGCCAAACCACCTGATTACGGCGAATGTGGACCAGTACCCCGAGGTCTGCCGGCAGTACGGAGAGCAGCTCGAGGGCCGCTCCATGCTGGTGAAGAAGAGCCGCGTTGTGCCGATTGAATGCATCGTGCGCGGCTATATCTCCGGCTCGCTGTGGAGCGCCTATAAAAAGAGCGGCGACGGGCGGGTCCTGGGCCTGGATCTGCCCGCCGGCATGCAGGAGTCGGCGCCCTTTCCGGAGCCGATCTTCACGCCTTCCACCAAGGCGGAAGCGGGCATGCACGACGAGAACATTTCGCTTGAAACCATGCGGCAGCAGGTCGGGGCGGAGCTGACCGACAAGATGGCTGCCGCCAGCATTGCGCTCTACAGGAAAGCGGCGGACTATGCGCGTGGGCAGGGCATCATCATTGCGGATACCAAATTTGAAATGGGGCTGGATGCAGACGGCGTCCTGACTCTGGTGGACGAGGTGCTGACGCCGGATTCCTCCCGCTTCTGGCCCCTGGAGAGCTACAGGCCGGGCCAGGGCCAGCCCAGCTTTGACAAGCAGTTTCTGCGCGACTATCTCGCCACCCTGGACTGGAACAGGAAGGCCCCGGCTCCGCCGCTGCCGCCGGAGATTCTGCAGAAGACCGCGGCCCGCTATCAGGAGGCCCTGAAGCGCCTCACCGCGTGAGCTGGCATGAGGCAAAGCCCACAAAAAAGCGCCCGGCAACAGCAGCGGGGCGCTTTTTTGTTCCTGCTCCCGTCTGCCGGCAGCCTACTTCATGAAGGGCCGCTCGACGTAGGCATAGGTCACGGCTGCAAACGCGTAGCTCAGGAGCCCCACCGCCAGAAAGCGCGTCACCACGCCCATGCTCCAGTTGCCGTAGTAGCCGGCCAGCTCGTCGCACAGGGTGATCAGGCTGGGATGCAGCAGATAAAAACTGAAGCTGACAATGCCCACGGCCCTGAACGGCAGCCAGCTCATCACAGCGACGAGCAGCGAGGGGCCTGAGGCCACGGCGCTAAAGAGCACGAAGGCGGCCAGAAAGCCATTGACGCCGTAGTTGCTGTAGATGTCCACCGAACCCAGCCCTGGCGCCAACTGGAAACCCAGAATCAGCAAGAGGAGCAGCACCGCCAGACCGGCGAGTCCCAGGCAGCGGCGACAGCAGGTGCCGTATCGCCCCTGCCAGAAAGGCTGTTCCCGCAGCCACTGGTACAGCCAGGAAAAGAACATGCCGCTCATGAAGACGCCGATCAGGGCCGGCCTGCCCTCGCCGTTGCCGTACAGAGTGGCCAGACCCTGATGGGACAGGTGGTTCATCACCACCAGCCCGGCCAGGAGCAGGAGCGGGCCCAGCCATTTTTTGATCTTCATGGCCAGGGCCACCACCACCACAATAAAGGGCAGGAGGACGTAGAAAAACATCTCCTGCGGCACGGTCCAGAGATAGGCGTCGCCCTGCAGAAACAGGTAGTGGCGGATCATGTCCGGGTTTTTGTAGCGAAACAGAAACAGAATGCTGATCACCGTGTAATACATGGGGATGATGCGCAGCAAACGCCGCCGCATGTAGGCCCGCATGTATTCCAGGGTGATGGCCCGCTCCGGATTGCGGGCAAAGGGAATGGCCAGCAGAAAGCCGCTGAGGGCAAAGAAGAGCAGCACGCCCACCACGCCCACGCCGCCAGGCACCAAACCGATATGCTCGGCCAGCACCAAGAGGGCCGCCGCACCGCGGATGCCGTCCAGGACCGCAAAATGCAGGCCGGCGGATGAACGCTTCTGGCCCAGAAGATCGGCAATGGGCGGAAAGCTGCGTGGAGAGAAGGAAGAGAGCAGGACGATGCCGGCCATGGCCATCAGGAGCGGCAGGAGCCAGGAGTAGAAGAGACCCTGGTGCGTCAGCGGCCCTTGCACCACAAGGTAGGGGTCTTCGGTGCTGCTGCTTATGGCCACATGATCGCCCGCAAGCTGCATGTCCACGCCCGGGCCGGGCGCAAAAGCCGCCGCGATCTGCGCCGCGGAAAAATGCCGTTCCGGAAAGAAGAAGCTCGTGAGGTGCAGCCCGTAGAGCTGCACCCGGCCCGGGTGTTCGCCCAGATCGAGCCGCAGGTAGCGGGCCACATGGTTGTTGATGGTCACCGAAGTGCTCTGCCGCTCACCCGCGGGAAAGAGTGCGGAGCCCCGGACATGCTTTTCGTCGAAAACCGGGCGCAGGCCGTAGTACACCTGCACGCATTCCGCCCGGTCAAAACGGGCGTCCAGGGTCACCCGAAAAAAGCTGGAGCAGACCGTGGCGCTGATCACCAGTTTAAAGCCGCAAAAGAGCAGCAGAACGCCACCCAGGATCAGTGCTGTTTTCAGTCTCATGTCGGGCCACTGCATGAAAGATCCCCTGTCGGGCCAGTTTGATCAAAGGGGATACGGCCTGCCCGCACCCCGGAAGCAGGCGCGCAGGCTACCCGACTTCGTGCCGCTCAACAAGTATGAAAAGACTGGCACAGCCCGGCAAAAAGACCGATACTGGCCCATCACCTCCTTTTACACATCGCCAGGGCATCAGCCATGAACCATGAAGTCCCTGCCCTGCACGGCACGCTGGTGCTGGTGCATGGCATCTTCGACACCGGCAGGATCTTCGCCCGAATGACCCGCCACTTTGCGGCCCGGGGTCTGCGCGTTCTGGCGCCCGATCTGAAGCCCAGCTCGGGCACAGGCGGCCTGGAGCCCATGGCCGGCCAGCTCAAAAGGCTCATCGACGCCGAAGCGCCGGCCGATGCGCCGCTCTACCTGCTGGGCTTCAGCATGGGCGGGCTCATCAGCCGCTACTACCTGCAGGAGCTGGGCGGTCTGGCGCGGGTACGGCGCTTTGTGGCCGTCTCGGTGCCGCAGCACGGCAGCCGCCTGGCCTGGCTGCTGCCGAACCGCGGCTGTTGCCAGATGCGACCCGGCAGCGCCTTTCTCTCGAGCCTGAACCGTGGTCTGGACAGGCTGGGGCAAATTCCGGTGCTGACGCTGTGGACAGCCCATGACCTGATCATTCAACCGGCCTGCAGCTCGCTCCTGCCCATCGGCCAGAGCCGCCGCTTTCGGGTCTTCTGGCACAGCCTCATGATCTACGACCGCCGCGTCCTCGAGGCGGTGGACGAGTTTCTGGCCGCCGATGCGGTGGATGCCGGGCGCCCCGACTGGAGGATTGGCATCTCATAGACAGGGAAAAGCGCCTGCACAAGGTGGCCAAACTTTTGCAGCACCGCGCAGCAGCGCAGGGTCGGGATGCATAAGCAATGTCTTGCAAGGGCTGCCGATTGCGGTTACCAATAGCGCCCGCCAGTCAGCAGGGCCGGCGCGGGCCAGACCGGGTCTTCATCCGGCCTGGAGGAGGAACGCCGCCGCTTTGCTTGCACTGGCCATGCCCTGTCTGTATAACAGGAGAATATCGCTGCAATCCTCTGATGCTGAAATGAGAAGCCATGCAGACCCTTGACGTTTTTCTCGCCGGCAGAGTGCTGCCGGGTGCAGATACCCGGAAGGCCGTGGCAGCCCTGGCCAAAATGGCCGGTCTGGAGCCGGACAGGGCGCGGGCTTTGCTCTGCTCCGGCAGGCAGCGGCTGGTCAGGCGGGGTCTGTCGCCAGAGGCTGCCCAGGCCCTGGTGGACAAATTCGCGGCCCTGGGCATTGCCGCCTTTGCCCAGGCCCATGGGGCAGGCGCGCCTCCCGCGCAAAGCGCCCCGCAGGCGGCAGCGCCCTCGGTACGCCGGCCGGAGCCCATACAGCCAGACAGCGGCCCGGAGACCGGCGCCTTCAACCCCTACGCCGCGCCCAGGGCCGATCTGCACAGTGCCCGGCGCAGGGACGAGGACAGCCGGGGCATCTGGCGGGACACCGGCAGAAGCGTGCCGGCAGGGCACGGCATCCGGTGGTTCAAGGACGCCTGGCATCTGGTCAGCCGCCGACCCGGCGCGTGGATCGGCGCCTGGCTGCTGCTGATTGTTAGCATGCTGATCCTGGGGACCGCGGCCTCGCTGGCCGGCGGGGATCTCCCGCCCGTGGTTTACATATGGGTGGCCAATGCCATTCCCTACCTGTTTGCGCTGGTCTTTACCGGTGGTATGGTGCTGATGGCGGACCGGCAGATGGCAGGTGAAGCATTCGGCGCCATGGACGCGTTTGCCGGTTTTCGGGAATGTCCCGGACGGCTGCTGCTCCTGGGCGTGTTGCTGCTGGTCGTCTCGATTGCCGTGACTGCTCTGGCCGACTTCGTGGGCCAGATCACCGGCCAGGTGTGGCTGGAAGCACTCCTGAGCACGCTTCTGCTCATGCCTCTGTCCCTGGCTGGGTGGTCAGCGCCGGTTCTGGTGGCTGTTGCCGGATTCAGCCCGACACAGGCCCTGGCCCGGGGTCTGCAGGCGACCCTCAGGAACCTGTTCGCCATTCTGCTGAACGGCCTGGTCCTGTGCGGCATCCCGGCACTCGTGGGCATTGCCGCCGCCATTCTGGTACCCCAGGCAGCGGCTGGCGGCAGTATCACCATCCTGGTCGTGTTCATGCTGATCGTCGGCTTTCTGCTGGGCCTGTTCTGCCTGCGGCTGCTGCTGATCGGCCCGGCCATGATCTACCTCGCCGTGCGCGACATGTTTTACGAAGAGTGAAAAGGCAAAAGCGTCAGAAAAATCACACGATACCAATGCGACAAAAAATCCAAACCCGGCAGCCTGGCAGTATTTCGCAGCGGGGCGAAGCGTGCATGAAAAGGAGCGCCCATGCAGACCCTTGACGTTTTTCTCGCCGGCAGAGTGCTGCCGGGTGCAGATACCCAGAAGGCCGTGGCAGCCCTGGCCGAAATGGCCGGCCTGGAGCCGGACAAGGCACGGGCCCTGCTCTGCTCCGGCAGGCAGCGGCTGGCCAGGCGGGACCTGTCGCCAGAGGCTGCCCAGGCCCTGGTGGACAAATTCGCGGCCCTGGGCATTGCCGCCTTTGCCCAGGCCCATGGAGCAAGCGCCCCGCAGGCGGCAGAGCAGCCTGCGGCAGCGCCCTCGGTACGCCGGCCGGAGCCCATGCAGCCAGACAGCGGCCCGGAGACCGGCGCCTTCAACCCCTACGCCGCGCCCAGGGCCGATCTGCACAGTGCCCGGCGCAGGGACGGGGACAGCCGGGGCATCTGGCGGGACATTGGCAGAAGCGTGCCGGCAGGGCACGGCATCCGGTGGCTCAAGGATGCCTGGCGTCTGGTCAGCCGCCGGCTTGGCATGTGGCTTGGCGCCTGGCTGCTCTGGGTGCTCTGCTGGGTCCTCATGGCATTTCTGCTCAACCTGCTCCCCAGCCCCATCGGCTCGATCCTGAACTCTGTCCTCCAGATACTGCTCGGCCCGATTCTTGCCGGCGGCATGATGCTGCTGGCGCACCGGCAGCATGAAGACCAAGACTGCGGCGCGCTGGATGTGTTCGCCGGTTTTCAAAGCTGCCCGGGTCACCTGGCGCTTCTGGGCCTGCTCCAGCTGCTCTATTCGTTTGGCGTCGGCATGCTTGCCGTGATTACAGCCGTTCTTGCGGGCAGCATGCTGGGTAAAATCGCAGTCATCGCTCTGCTTGTTATCGTTATCGGCCTTCTGATGTTGCCCCTGTCCGCGGCGGCCGTCGTGGCCCCGACTCTGGTGGCCGTGGCCGGACACAGCCCGTGGCAGGCCCTGTACCAGGGCTGCATGGCCGCCTTCAGAAACTGGCGGCCCATACTGCTCAACTTCCTGGTCATAGCCTGCATCCCGCTGCTTTCAGGCATTGTCGCGTTGTTCACCATGAGTGCAGGCCATCGGATCTCCGCAGTCATAGGCGTGGCCTTCCTGGCCGTCACTGCCCTGTACTGCCTGTGTCTGGGGATAATCGCCGAGGCCATGATCTACACTGCAGTCCGCGACATATTTTACGAAGAGACATGAGAGGCGGCTCAGCCCCTGCCGAACTTATCCAGGAGGAACAATCCATGAACACAGTAGATGTGCTGCTTGCCGGCAAGCTGGTGCCGGGAGCGGATCAGGACAGGGCCGCAGCGGCGCTGGCCAAAATGACCGGCCTCGATCCGGCCAAAACCCGGCTGCTGCTCTGCTCCGGCAAGCCCCGGCTGGCCAAGCGCGGTCTGACGCCGGCAGCCGGGGAAGCCCTGGTCGCCAAATTCGCGGCCCTGGGTATTGCCGCCCTGATCCGGCCCAGCGCAGCCACGGGGGCAGGAGCGGGGACAGCCGCTGCGGCACAAGGAGCGAGCCCTGCCGCCGCCAGAGCGGCCGCGCCGCCCATGCCCGAAAAAATCGAGGGCCTGACCATGGACTGGTCCGTACCAAAGGAGAAGCCCGAACCGGAACCGGAGACCCGCGAGTTCATGGAAACCGTACAGGCCCAGCCCCGGAAAAATCCGGGAGCCGCCACGCCGGAGGACGGAAAAGGTGCTGCGCCATTGAACCCCTACGCCGCCCCCAAGGCCAGTCTGGACAACCCCAGCCGCCGGCTGGATCTCTGGGCCCTCGAGGCCAATGAGGTGCCGGCCGCAAACGGTCTGGAGTGGGCAAAAGACACCTGGGCCCTGATGATGGGCTCCGGCAAGCTCTGGGCCGGGGCGATCCTGTGCTGTGCCCTTGTCTTCGTGCTGGCCATGGCCATGGCCAGCAAAGGCGGCAACGTCGCCCTGGGCCTACTGTATCCGTACATGGCCAGCGTTCTGGTCATGATGGCCAGCCGGCAGGAGCAGGGCGAGGAGGACAGTCTCGGGGCGGCGCTCTTCGGCAAAGGCGCGGTGGCAGATCTGGGCCGTGACGAAGTCAAGGCTATCTTCTCCCGGATGCTGAGGCTGGGCCTCCTGGGAGTGCTGTATCAAATCGTGGTCGGGGTGCTGGTTGCTCTCGCAGTCGGGGTCAGCACCATCCAGGCCATGGCAGACGGCCAGGCTCCGGTGTTTTCCCAGTTCGTGGGCACCATGCTCTTCGGCTTGCTGCTGCTGATCCTGCTCTGTGTGCCGCTGCTGGTCGTGGCGTTCTTCGCCCCAACCCTGGGTACGCTGGCCGGGAACGGGGTTCTGGCCTGCGTACGTAAGAGCATTGCGGCAGGCCTCAAAAACTGGAAGGCCCTGCTGGTGAACTGCGCCGTAGGCTGCGGCGTATTGCTCCTGGCTGGCGTGCTCCTGGGTGTGGTGATCATTGTCACCGACTCTGAACTGCTTACCCTGGCAGCCTCCGCATTGCTTGCCTCCATGCTGTGGTCTTTTTTCTCGATCATGGGCTATTTTGCCACCAAGGACGTATTCTCGAAAGACTAGGCCGCAGGGCAAGGAGAGGGGGGTATGGATAGGGTGGATGTATGGCTGGCCGGCGCCTTGCTGCCCGGTGCAGACAGCCAAAAGGCGGCAACAGCTTTTGCCCGGGCAGCCGGCCTGCGCCCGGAACAGGCCCTGACGCTGCTGAACTCCGGCAGGCCCCGCCTCGTCAAGCGGAGCCTGAGTCTGGAACAGGGGCGCGCCTATGTCCTGCAGCTCAGAGCGCTGGGCATCGGCTCCGGTCTGCGGCCGAGCGGAGCACCCGCGCCGGCCGCTGCCCCAGAAGCGCAGGCGCGGACAAAGCCGGCTCCATCGGGGGCAGCGGCCGGAATGTCCAGGCCCGCGCCGCCTTCCCGGGCCGGAACAGCCCCGGCACGGGGCCGGCAGGCCCAGCCGGCGGCACAGGCGCCTGTTCCGGAATTCGATCCCGAAATGCCCCCCCGGGTTGCGCCCACAGGCATATATGCACAGCAGGCGGAGCCGGCGCAACAGGCCGGGGGCGATGCGCCACCCGTGAGCATCTGGCGCGACAGCGCCGACCAACTGCCGGCCGAGCTGGGCCGGCAGTGGCTGGAAGAGGCCAGAGACATCTTTTCCGCCCTGCCCTCGATCTGGGTTTCCGCCGCGCTGGCCGCGCTCTATCTGCCTGCGGCCGTGCTGTTTCTGCCGCTTTTGATGCTTCTGCTCTTTGCGAGCGAATACCCGTCCCTGCCCCCTGCCATCTCCGCGGCAGTCACCATCCTGCTGCTGCCGGTTTTCGTGGGCGGCATCACTCTGATGGTGCAGCGGCACAAGGCGGGCGAGCAGATCCTGGCCGGCGGGGTCTTTGCCGGTTTCCAGCGGAACGCGGGCCAGCAGATGGGCGTAGGTCTGCTGGCGCTCCTGTATCTGGGTCTGCTGGCGCTGGGGCTTTTCCTGCTGCGCTCTTCCTGGCCCGAAGCCTTTGCCCACAGCGGCGGCCGGATCGGACTGGGCCTGGGCGCCCTGTTCCTGGCCCTGCCGCTCGTTTCCGCCTGTTTCTTCGCGCCCGCGCTGGTGGCGCTGAGCGGAGAAAGCGCCATGGGCGCCATGGGCAAGAGCCTGATGGCCAGCCTCAGGAACTGGGCTCTCTTTCTGAATCTCGGGCTGCTGGTCGTGCCCATTGCCCTGGGTCTGGCCCTGCTGGTCGCCCTGGGTCTGTATCTGGGCGGCGCCCTGCTGGCCATGTTCTTTTTTCTGCCGGCCCTGCCGCTGGTCGCCATTTTCTTCATCATGAGCTACCCCGCAACCATCGACTGCTTTTACGATGAAGAACTCTGAGCCGGCAGCCGCCCCCCTGGACACGATCTTCACCTATGAAACGCCCGAAGGCGTGGCCCTGCGCCTGGAGCTGGCCGGCCCGGCAGCCCGCGGCCTGGCCTGGGGCTGCGATTTCGTGCTCAGGATGGGACTCTGCCTCCTGCTCTTTCTGCCTTTGAACCTGTGGGGCGGCGCGGGCCGTGGCGCGTATCTGATCTGCCTCTTTGTCATCGAATGGCTGTATCCGGTCTTCTTCGAGGCCACAAAAGGCGCCACGCCCGGCAAGCGGCTCCTGGGGCTCGAAGTGGTGCGGGAAAACGGCGCCCCCCTGGACTGGACGGCCGCGATGCTCCGCAACATCCTTCGGGCAGCAGACCTGCTGCCCGCCTGCTATGCCCTGGGTCTGGCCGCCATGCTGGTGCATCCCAGGCTGCAGCGGCTGGGCGACATGGCTGCCGGCACGCTCGTCGTCTACAAGGATCCGTCCCCCGACCAGGAGCGGATTCCGGAGCAGCGGCCGCTCGCGCCCAGCCAGCCGCTGAGCCTCGCCGAACAGCAGCTCGTGCTGGACTTCTGCAGCCGTGAGGCCGATCTGCCCGGCGAACGCGCAGCCGAGCTGGCCGCTCTCGTGCCGGCCCTCACCGGCGGCGGGGAGCCCCGGGAACAACTGCTCCGGCTCGGCAACTGGTTCCTCCGCGGCGGCAAGCCGGCCCCGGTCCGCAGCGCCCCGCTCAAGCGGGCAGGAAATCCCGATGCACCAGTCCCGCTTTGAAGCAGAGGCCAGCCCGCGCTGGCAGCGCCTGGAAAGGCTTTTGGACGAGCTGCCCGGCCGCAGACTGTCTGCCAGGCAAAAGGCCGAGCTGGAAGAAATGCCGGCCCTGTACCGGCAGGTGTGCAGCGACTACGGTCTGGCGCTGAAGCGCCGCTACACCACCGGTCTGGCAGGCAGGCTGCACACCCTCGTCCTGCGCGGCCATCACCTGATCTACCAGCAGCGTGGCCAGGGGCTGCGGGATCTGATCCGCTTCATCGGCGTCACCTTTCCCTGCCGGGTGCGGCGGGCCTGGCGCTTCGTCGCCCTCAGTCTGGCCTTTTTTCTCCTGCCGGCGCTCGTTTTGGGCTATGGCGCCTACCGGGACGACACCTTTGTCTACAGCCTGATGCCGGCCAGTGAAGTGCGAAACATGGAGAAAATGTACAGCAATCAGAAGCTGATCGAGCAGGGCCGGGGCACGCAGGGCGATGCCGCCATGTTTGGCTACTATATCGAGCACAATATCGGCATCGGCTTCCAGTGCTTTGCCGGCGGGCTGTTCTTCGGCTTGGGCAGCCTCTTCTTCCTCAGCTACAACGGCATGATCCTGGGCGGTGTGGCCGGCCATCTCTCGCATCCGCCCTATGCGGCCAGCTTCTGGCCCTATGTGGTTGGGCACAGTCCCTGGGAGCTGAGCGCCGTCGTCCTCTGCGGCGCGGCCGGGCTGATGCTGGGCCTCAGGCTGGTGCAGCCCGGCCCGCTGCGCCGCGTGGACGCACTCCGTCAGATTGCGCCTCAGGCCGTGCAACTGGTGCTGGGCGGGGCACTGATGCTGGTGCTGGCCGCCGCCATCGAGGCTTTCTGGTCGGCCCTGCCCCTGTCAGCCGCTGTGAAGTACGGCTTTTCGGCCCTGAACTGGTGCGCTGTGCTCGGGTATCTCTGCCTTTCCGGGCGGGGCCATGCAGCTTGAGGCGGCTCTGGTCCGCCTGCGCAGGCGGAACGTGTGGCAGGCTCTGGATCTGGGGATTCTCCTGGCCCGGCGCTGGTATGCGCCGCTCCTCTGGCTCTGGCTTCTGGGCATGCTCCCCATCCTGCCCGTGCTGGCCATGATCCTCTGGTGCCGGCCCGGCTGGGTCGTGCTCGCGGCGTTCTGGTTCCTGCAGCCGCTCAGCGAAGGCCCCATGATGCTCTGGCTCGGTGGGGCGCTGTTCGGCGCGCGACCACAGATCCGGCCCACCCTCAGGGCCTTCCGGCGGCGCTGTGGTCTTGGCGGCTGCCTGGGCCTGCTGCGCTTCCGCCTGAGCCCCTTTCGGCACTTCGCCTATCCGGTGCTGCTGCTGGAAGGGCCGGCCCGGGGCGAGAGCGGTCGCCGGGTGGCGACACTGGGCCGCGGCCGGAACAGCGGCGAGTTCTGCCACCTGATCGCCCTGCTGATGACGCTCGTCCTCGCCCTGGGTGCAGCCATCGCGGCCATGCATCTGGTGCCGGAAAGCCTGCAGGGCATAGCGCCCTTCACCTGGCCGCCCCTCCTGACCGGAGCCTGGCTACTCGCCACCGCCCTCCTGGCCCCGTTCTGGGCCAGTTGCGGCTTCATGCTCTACATTTCCCGCCGGATCGAACTTGAAGCCTGGGATCTGGAGCTGGGTCTGCGCGCCCTGAACCAGCGGCTTGGTGGGGCAGGGCCATGAGACCGGCGAGACGGCAGCCAAACGGCCCCGCCCTCCTGCTGAGCGCCCTGGCCGCTGTGCTCCTGCTGGCCGGGCCGCTGGATGCGGCCACAGGGACAGGGCAGGGGCAGGGGCAGGCAGCCGGGCCGGCTCATCCGCCCGCGACGCCCGAGGAGGCCCGCCGCCTGGTGCGCAGACTGCAACTGGAGCAAAGGCCGGCCACCAGAACCGAGTACCGCTGGCAACGAAAGGAAAAACCACAGCCGGAGAGGAAGGAGCCGGACTGGCTGAAAAAATTCATCGAATGGCTGGACAGGCGGGATTTTTCCGGACTCCGGGGACTGGTCCAGGGGGCGGCCGAGCTGGGCAGGATCCTGGTCGTGCTGGTGCTGGGCGGCGGCCTCGCCGCGTACCTGTTCCACATGAAACGGCTGGGCAGACTGCAACTGCGCCCAGCGGCCCCAAGCGCCACCAGGCAGAAAGCCGACATGCTCTTTGGTCTGGACCTGCGGCCGGAAAGCCTGCCGGCCGAACCGGCGGCGGCGAGCCTGGCGCTTTTCGCCCGGGGCCGGCCCCGTGATGCCCTGGCCCTGCTGTACCGGGCCGCGCTCTCCCATTTCATCCATGAGGATGGCCTGCCGCTCGAAACCGCCATGACCGAGCTGGAATGCGAGCGTGAGGTGAGGCGCTCCGGTGCGGCCGCCAAAAGTCGCTATTTCCGCAGTCTCACCGTCTGCTGGATCCGCACCGCCTACGGCCACGAGCAACTCAGCGAAGCCTGCCACCGGGAACTGGCCCAGGGCTACCGGGAGGCCTTTTCATGAGATTCGGCCCGACACGCGGCTGGCTCAGCGTCCTGGCCCTGTTGCCGCTCCTGCTCGCTGTCCTCTGGTTTCGCGCCAACTACGAAAAAAAGGCGGTGCAGGTGCAGGACAGGAGCGGCAGGGAACAGTCGGCTTTCGCCGCCTCGGCCGCCTATCTGCGCGCCACCGGTCACGAGGTGGCGGAGCGGGAAGGTCTGCGTTTTTTTGCCAGCCTGCCGGAGCCGGATACCACCCTCATGCTCTATGCCCTGCCGACATCCGGCCGGGATGACCTGCACCTGCGGCTCCTGGGCTGGGTGGCCAGGGGCGGGCATCTGATCGTGCCTGCCCCCGATGAACCGCTTTCCCCACAGCAAAAGAACTTCTTGCGGCGCGTGGGCGCAGTCCGTTTCTCCGGAGACAAGGCGCCCGGCCGGGGGGATCTTCTGCTGCGCGGCACGGTGCTGGGCCAGCCGGTCATCCTGGACATCGGCAGCCCGCCCAGTCTGGCGCCCCAGCCGCCCTTTCTGCCGGAATGGCGGCTGGACGGCGAGCTGATGCGGGACTGCGACCAGCATCACTCCCATCAGGGCTGCTATGAATGGATGGGCATGCCCCCCCCGTTCGGGCCCAATCCCGTTTTCCGGTCGCAGGGGGACTGGGCCGAACGCTTCCGGCTGG
This sequence comes from Desulfobulbus oralis, assembly GCF_002952055.1. Lineage (NCBI taxonomy): Bacteria > Pseudomonadati > Thermodesulfobacteriota > Desulfobulbia > Desulfobulbales > Desulfobulbaceae > Desulfobulbus > Desulfobulbus oralis. The sequence continues at coordinate 1,322,541 of NZ_CP021255.1, forward strand.
GCCAGGGCCGGGTCACGCTCCTCAGCGGCATCCAGCCCTTTACCGGGGAGGGGCTGGGCAAAAGGGGCAGGGACAACGCCTTTCTGCTGAGCGCCCTGGTGCGCGGCCATAAGGCCGTCTGTCTGTGGCTGCCTGGGCAGGGGCAGGCCGATTCGCTGCTGCGCCAGGTGCTGCACCGCTATCCCACCACCCTCGCGGGGCTGCTGCTGTTGCTGGCCGTGCTGATCTGGCAGCGCCAGAGTCGGCTGCATCCGCCGCTGCCGCTGCCGGAGCCGGCCCGGCGCGATGTGCTCGCCTATTTCACCGGCGCGGGCCGCTTCGCCTGGCGAATCAACCGGGCGGCCAGACTGCTGGCCGACAATCAGGAAAGTCTGGCCCGGGAGCGGCGGCTTCAAAGCGGTCGCAACCCGAGGGATGACGGCGCGCCGGGCGCGCAGCTCTCCGAAAGCGGCAGCCGGAGCCCGGCGGGCGCAGCGCCAGGGCCGGTCGTGCAGAACGAGGACGAGCTGCTCCGGCTCAGTCGGGACATGTTCCGGCTGAAGCAGTCCCTGCGCCGGGCCGGGTCGGGGCGGCACAGGACATAACAAACCGCATCCCCGGGCGGGAAGCGCTGTATCGGGCCCGCCTGCATCAGGCGCGGGCGAAGGCGGGCGGCAGGGATCTGTCTGGAGAGCCCCGGCCGCGCCAGGGAACGAATACGTCCACCCATTTATGAAGGAGCAGAGATGGCAGGGCTGGAGGCAGGCCTGCGCTGGGCGCAGGAAATGATCGAGCGGCTGAAGACCGGCGTCACCGCCACGGTGCAGTTGCATGAAGAAACGCTTGTGGGCGCGCTGGCCGCCCTGATTTCCGGCGGGCATCTCCTGATCGAAGGCGTGCCGGGGCTGGGCAAAACGCTGCTGGCCCGCACCCTGGCCGTCCTGAGCGGCGGACAGTACAACCGGGTGCAGTTCACGCCGGACCTTCTGCCCAGCGACATCACCGGGCACGTGCTCTACGACATGAAAAGCGGCGAATTCAAAATGCGGCGCGGCCCGATTTTCTGCCACATCCTGCTGGCCGATGAAATCAACCGCGCGCCGGCCAAGACCCAGGCCGCGCTCCTCGAAGCCATGCAGGAAAAGCAGGTGACGATCGAAGGCCGCAGCATGCCGCTCGAGGAGCCCTTTCTGGTCGTCGCCACCCAGAATCCCCTGGAACAGGAAGGCACCTATCCTCTGCCCCAGTCCCAACTGGACCGCTTTATGCTGAAGCTGCACGTGGGCTATCCGGAGGCTGAGGCGGAACTCCGCATCGTGCAGGCGGCAGCCGCGAATCCGGGCGGCATGGATCTTTCCCGGCTGGCCGGCGTGGCGCGGCCGGAAGACATCCGCGGCCTGCAGCAGGTGCTGGCCGCCCTGACCGTGGACGCGGAGGTTCTGGCCTACGGCGTGCGGCTGGTGCGCGCCACCCGGGAATGGGCCGGCTTTGAATACGGGGCCGGGCCGCGCGGCGGCATCGGCCTGCTGGCTGCGGCCAGGGCCGCGGCGCTGATCGCCGGCCGGGCCTATGTCATCCCGGACGACCTCAAGCGCATGGCCCTGCCGGCGCTGCGTCACCGGGTCAAACTCACGGCCGACATGGAACTGGAAGGCTACAGCGCAGACGATCTCCTGCAGGACCTCATCGCCGCCACCCCGGCGCCCAGAAGCTGAAGCCCATGCGTCTGACCCCCGGCCCGAATCTGCCCCTGCTGCTGATCCCGCCGCTGCTCTGCGCTCTGCTGGCCGACCTGTGGCTGGCCGGCCCCTGGATGTTCCTGCTGGCGCTGGCCCTGACCGCGCTGCCCGCTCTGGTCGATCTGCTGCGCCTGCAGCGCTGCCAGCCGGAAATCAGGGTGGAACGCCGGCTGCGCCGGAGCCTGCCCCTGAACGTCTGGTCCGGGTTCGGCATCAGCCTCGTCAATGCCGGGCCGGGCGGCTTCACGGCGCAGCTTGCCGACCGTTGGCCCGCAGGCATAGAGCTGGCGCCGGAGGACTTCAGCCTGAGCCTCGCCCCGGGGCACAAGGTGGCAATCAGTTGCCGCATCCGGCCAGGCCAGCGGGGCGACTTTGAACTGGCCGGGCTGGATGCGCTCGTGCTCTCGCCGTGGCGGCTCTGGCGGCAGAGCCGGCTCCTGCCCTGTCCGGACCGGGTGCGGGTCTTTCCGAACTTCCGCGAACTGCACCGCTACACGCTCCTGGCCCGTAGCGCGCAACTGGGGCTCATGGGCATCAGGCAGGCGGCCTTGCACGGCGAAGGCCAGGAATTCCAGCAGTTGCGGGCCTACAATCCGGGCGACCCGCTCCGGCTCATCGACTGGAAGGCCACCTCCCGCCTGCAACGGCTGATCTCCCGGGAATATCAGGAGGAGCGGGATCAAAACGTCGTATTGGCCCTGGACTGCAGCCGCCGGATGCGGCACCGGGGCAGGGGCCTCTGCCTGTTCGACCAGGCCCTGAACAGCGCCCTGCTGCTGGCGCACGTGGCGGCGCGGCAGGGCGACAGCGTGGGCTTCATGGCCGCAGGCGATACCATCCTCTGGCAGCCGCCCGGCAAAAAGGCGGGCGCCACGCGCAGTCTGCTGCTGGCCAGCACCCGCCTCTTCCCGGAGACCGTGGCCGCGGACTACCAGGCCCTGGCCCGCGAGCTGGCCACCCGGCTGAAACGCCGCTCGCTGGTGATTCTCCTCACCAACAGCCGCGCCGAAGATTATGAGCGCCTGGAGGAGCTGGCCCGGCAGCTCGGCCGCCGGCACCTTCTGGTCATCGGCGATCTGATGGAGCAGGAAGTGGCCGACTGCCTGCGGCAGGAGCCCCGGGGGCCGGACGAGGCCCTGCGCTGGCAGGCGCTTCTGGCCTATAGCCGCGCCCGCCGCCGCTTCGCGCTCCAGCTCGGCCGTCAGGGCTGTCTGTCCCTGGACTGCACCGCAGCCGAACTGCCGCCCCTGCTGGTCAACACCTACCTGGACATCAAGCGCCGGAAAAGGCTGTAGGGCCCCGGCCCCCAGCCTCCGCGCTTTTTGGCCTCCGCCGTTTTTCGGTGCTCCCGGCCCATTTTTCCGGACCGCGCCCGCACTTTCTCTTGCGCGCGGCGAACTTTCCGTATTTTATACGTGCCCGGGCCGCATTGCGGCTCTGCGGCCGCCGGGCCCTCAGCGGCAAAGGCCACGCCAGGGGCCTGCTCCCGCGTCCCTACAAGTTTGACCATGACGAGGTGATACATGAAACTTCAGGAAAGCACGACCCTGCAAACCCTCGAGCGTCTGCGCGCCGAGTCTCTGGACGCCGGCGGTCCGGCGCGCAGGGAGGCCCAGCACAAAAAGGGCAAGCTCATGGCGCGGGAACGCATTGACCTGCTCCTGGACGAAAACACCTTTGAGGAATTCGACGCCCTCAAGGCCAGCCGCGGCGGCGCGCTCGGTGGAGGAAAAACCTACCTGGGCGACGGCGTCATCACCGGCCACGGCTCCATCGACGGCCGCGAGGTCTTTGTCTTCAGCGAGGACTTCACCGTTTTGGGAGGCTCTCTGGGCGAGGCTCACGCGCAAAAGATCTGCAAGGTCATGGATCTGGCGGTCAAGGTGGGCGCGCCCATCATCGGCATCAACGATTCGGGCGGCGCGCGCATCCAGGAGGGCGTGGATGCGCTCGGCTCCTACGGCGAGATCTTTCACCGCAACGTACGGGCCAGCGGCGTGGTGCCGCAGATCTCCTGCATTATGGGCCCCTGCGCCGGCGGCGCGGTGTACAGCCCCTCCATCACCGACTTCGTCTTCATGGTGGAGGACTCGTCCTACATGTTCGTGACCGGCCCCAGCGTGGTCAAGACCGTCACCCACCAGGACATCAGCGCCGAAGAGCTGGGCGGCGCTTCGGCGCACGCCACCAAAAGCGGCGTGGCCCACTTCACGGTGCCCAACGACATCCTCTGCCTGCGGGAAGTGCGGCGGCTCATCAACTATCTGCCCTCCAGCAACCGCCAGCGCTGTCCCATCCACGACCTGAGCGACGCGGCCAACCGCACCGATCCGGCCCTCGACTATCTGGTGCCCCGGGACTCCAGTCAGGCCTATGACATGCGGGTGCTGATCAGAAGCATTCTGGACGGCGCGGAGTTCATGGAGGTGCACTCGGGTTTTGCCCGCAACATCATCTGCGGCTTCGGCCGGCTGGGCGGGCAGACCGTGGGTCTGGTGGCCAACCAGCCCGCGGTGCTGGCCGGTGTTCTGGACAACGACGCCTCCTTCAAGGCCGGCCGCTTCGTGCGCTTCTGCGACGCCTTCAACATCCCCCTGATCTCGCTCGTCGACGTGCCCGGCTTCATGCCCGGCCCGGATCAGGAGCACGGCGGCATCATCCGCCACGGCGCAAAACTGCTCTACGCCTTCACCGAGGCCACGGTGCCGCGGATCTCGGTCATCGTGCGCAAGGCCTACGGCGGCGCCTACATCGTCATGAACTCCAAGCACATCCACTGCGACGTCAACCTGGCCTGGCCCACCGCGGAAATTGCGGTCATGGGCCCCAAGGGCGCGGCCGAGGTCATCTACCGCAAGGAAATCCAGGCCGCCGAAAACCCGGAGGAGCTGCTCAACCAGAAAATGGAAGAATACCGGGCCGCCTTTGCCAACCCCTTCCTGGCGGCAAAACGGGGCTATATCGACGACGTCATCTTCCCGAGAGACACGCGCGTGCACCTGATCCGCACCCTGCAGATGCTCGACAGCAAACGGGTTGACGCTCCGGCCCGCAAACACGGCAACATTCCCCTGTGAGGTGACCCATGTTCAAGAAAATTCTGATTGCCAACCGTGGGGAAATCGCTGTCCGCATCATGCGCACCTGCAACCGCATGGGCATCAGCTCCGTGGCCGTCTATTCCGACGCCGACAGCCGCTGCGTGCACAGCCGGCTGGCCGACGAGGCCATCTTCATCGGCGAATCCTCTTCAAAAAAATCCTATCTGGACATCAACAGGATTGTGGCCACGGCCAGGGAATGCGGTGCGGACGCCATTCATCCGGGCTACGGTTTTCTCTCGGAAAACGCGGCCTTTGCCAGAGCGGTCGCAGAGGCCGGCATCACCCTGATCGGTCCGCCGCCCGAAGCGGTGCAACTGATGGGCGACAAGATCACCTCCAAGGAACTGGCCAAAAAAGCCGGGGTGCCGGTCATTCCCGGCCACATCGAAGCCATTGCCGACGAGGCGGAGGCCATTCGCGTGGCCGGGGAAATCGGCTACCCGGTGCTGCTGAAGCCCGCGGCCGGCGGCGGCGGCAAGGGCATGCGCATTGTGCATGGGCCGGAGGAAATGCAGGAAGCACTCGCAGCCAGCCGCAAGGAGACCGAAAAGGCCTTTGGCGACACCCGGGTTTTTGTGGAGCGCTACATCGAGGATCCGCGCCACATCGAGATTCAGTTGCTGGCCGACGTGCACGGCAATGTGGTGTATCTGGGCGAGCGCGAATGCTCCATCCAGCGCCGCTACCAGAAAGTGATCGAGGAAGCGCCATCGCCCGCGGTCGGCCCGGAACTGCGCAAACGCATGGGCGAGGCCGCCTGCGCCCTGGCCAGAAAGGCCGGCTACGTCAACGCGGGCACGGTGGAATATGTGATGGACAGGGAGCAGAATTTCTACTTTCTGGAGATGAACACCCGGCTGCAGGTGGAACACCCGGTCACGGAAATGGTCACCGGTCTGGATCTGGTGGAACTCCAGATCCGGATTGCCAGCGGCGAGGCCCTGGCCCTGAGGCAAAGCGACATCAGGCTGCGGGGCTGGGCCATAGAGGCCCGCATCTGCGCCGAAGACCCGAGCCGGGGCTTCATTCCCTCGACCGGCATGATCACCCGCTACGCAGCCCCCACCGGAGAGGGGGTGCGCGTGGACAGCGGCGTCAACATCGGCAGCAAGATCGACGTGTACTACGACTCCATGCTGGCCAAGCTCATCTGCCACGGCGCGGATCGCGAGGCGGCCCGACGCCTGCTTCTGGAATCGCTGAACGGCTACCACATCGAGGGCCTGGCCACGAATATCGACTTTGTCTCCCGGGTGCTCTCCATGCCGGAATTCGCGGCAGGCGATCTCAGCACCAACTTCATTGCCCAGCACTTCGACGGCGGCGTGGCCAGGGCCGAGCCCAATCCCAAAGATCTGGCCCTGGCCGCGCTGGCCACCACCCTGGTGTTCCACAGCCGCACCGTGGCAGTGCGGGAATCCCTGAAGCATCTGGTCTCGGACATCGGCGCCACGCTGGAGGGGCGGAAAAAGATCCACTACAAGTGCCGCACCAGCGGAGCGCAGTTCGATATCGTCATGGAAAGCGAACCGGTCAGCGGCGAGATCTGCATGATCCGGATCGGCGAGGAGCGCTATGCCGTGCGCATTCCCTACTTCCAGTTCTACCGCCGCCGCCTCAAACTGGTCATCAACGGCCAGACCTACCGCTTCCGGCTCCGCTTCGAGGATCCCTTCATCTTCACCTCCTTCAACGGCATTGCCCAGATCTTTGAAGTCTACACGCCCAGGGAGTGGGCGCTCATCCAGTACATGCCGGACAGGAGAGACAAGGCCAAAAGCAATGCCCTGCTCTGCCCCATGCCCGGCCTGGTGGTGGATGTGCCGGTGCAGAAGGGGGACCGCGTCTTCCGCGGCCAGAGCCTGGTGATTCTGGAATCCATGAAGATGGAAAGCGGCGTGCCCTCGCCGATAGACGGCATCGTGGCCGAGGTGCTGGTCAAGGCCGGCCAGGCCGTGGAGGCGAACGACGTGCTGGTGCGCTTTGAAACAAACCTGGAGAAACTGGAGGCCAGCGCCTGACAGGAGGCCTCGTAAAGCATACGAACTCAGGGGAGGCGCCGGCCCGGCCGGTGCTTGCTCCCGACTTGCCGCGGGGGTGCTGTCGCGGCAGCCCTGCCAGCCTGTCCGCCAAGCCGGATGCGCTCCCGGCGCAGCGGCATAGCGGGCGGCAGGGCGGGGCATTGCGGCGCCGGGGCTTCTTCCGGGCAGACAGGCTGTGCTGTATTCCTCCGCGCAGCTATCGTACAATCCAAACCATGATGCGCAAATTTTCGCAGGAGATGCCATGGGTACCTTTGCCTTGATTGTCCTTGTCCTTGCCGTGGCCGTGGTGCTGTACGGCGTGCATATCTACAACCAGCTCGTCGCCCTGAAAAACCGCTACCGGAATGCCTTTGCCCAGATCGGGGTGCAGCTCACCCGCCGCTACGACCTCATACCCAACCTGGTGGAAACCGCCAAGGCCTATATGCGGCACGAACGGGAGACCATGGAGGCGGTCATCGCCGCACGCAATCAGGCGGTGGCCGGCCTCGATCAGGCCGCAGCCGCGCCGGGCAATGCCGCTGCCCTGCAGCAGCTCGCCGGTGCGGAACAGGGCCTGAGCCAGGCTCTGGGGCGCTTCAACATGCTGATGGAGGCCTATCCGGATCTCAAGGCCAGCGCCACCATGATGCAGTTGAGCGAAGAGATCAGCTCGACCGAGAACAAGGTGTCCTTTGCCCGTCAGGCCTACAACGACCAGGTGATGGCCTACAATGCCTACCGGCAATCCTTCCCCGCGGTGCTCCTGGCCGGCAGTTTCGGCCATGGCGAAGACGCGGCGCTCCTGGAATTCGCCAACAGCCAGGAGATCCAGCAGGCGCCCAGGGTGAGCTTCTAGCCGGCCGCCGCTTCAGTTATGGCCATGGATTTTTTCGCTGCCCAGGACTGTGCCCGCCGCAATACGACGAAGCTGTTCGTGCTCTTCGGCGTGGCCATTCTGCTGATCCTGGCCTTCACCGATCTGGTGCTCTTCTACGGCCTGGGTCTGCACACGCTGTTGGCCGATTCTTCAGGCGACATGTCTGCCGATGCAGGCGGCTGGACCCTCGAGTTCCTGTTCTGGATCAACCTGGCCGTGCTGCTGCTCATCCTGGGCGGCACTGCCTACAAGATCTCCGCGCTGTCCGGCGGAGGCGACGCGGTGGCCCATATGCTGGACGGCCAGCCCATCTTTTATGACGATCCGGACCCGGCATGCAGGAGACTGCTCAACGTTGTCGATGAAATGGCGCTGGCAGCCGGAGTGCCCGCGCCACAGGTCTATCTGCTGCCGGAGGCAGGCATCAACGCCTTTGCCGCAGGCTTCGAACCAAGCGATACGGTCGTAGGCGTTACCGCAGGGGCCCTGGAGCACCTGAACCGCGAGCAGCTCCAGGGGGTGATCGCCCACGAGTTCAGCCATATCCTCAGCGGCGACATGCGCCTGAACGTGCGCATGGCCGGAGTGCTGCACGGCATCATGCTGCTGGGCCTCATCGGCCGGGGCCTGAGCCATTCCGATAACCAGGAATCATGGGAGGTGAGAAGACCTTCCATACGCTCTTCCCTGGTGGGGCTGGGCCTGATGATCGCCGGCTATTTCGGCTGCCTTTGCGGCAGACTGATCAAGGCGGCCATCTGCAGACAGCGGGAATATCTGGCCGACGCGGCAGCCGTGCAATTTACCAGAAATCCCGGAGGGATCGGCGGCGCGCTGCTGCAGATTGGCGCCAGCGGCAAAGGCGGACAACTGCGCCACCGCAACATCGAGCAGATGAGCCATGCCTTTTTCTGCAACACGGAGGAACATCTTTTCTTCTCCCGGCTCCTGGCCGCCCATCCACCGCTGGCAAGCCGCATCAAACGCCTTTTGCCTGATTGGGACGGCGTTTTTCCGCAGGCTGCTTCGGCAGGCCCCGAAGAAACGGCAGCCTCCGGCCAGGGCGGGGGCGGCGTCCGGAGCGGCGCCGGGCCGGCCGCCGAAGCGGCCATGCTCTCGGCCTCCTTCCTGAGCGCCGGCCAGCTTGCCGCGGCGCGCGCACTCAAAAAGAGCTTCCCCAAGCTGCTCCATCAGGCAAGCCGGAATCCCTACTCAGCCCACGCCCTTATCTTTTTTCTGCTGCTGGATGAGTGCCATGAGATTAGAGCAAAGCAACTGGCCTGCCTCAAAGATGCGGCAGATCAGAGTGTCCATGCCGAGCTCGAGCGGCTCGTGCAAAGTGGCGTTTATGCCAGAGAGGAACACAAGGTAGCGCTGGCCGAACTGGCGCTGCCCCGCCTGCGCGGCCTGAGCGCCAGGCAGGCCCGGATCTTTCTGGACAATGTGCAGGCGCTGATTCGGGCAGACGGAAAGGTGAGCCTGTTTGAGTGGTGCCTGGGCAAAATGGTGATTCAGTACCTGCACACCATGCTGCCCGAATACCGGCCCCCAAAATCGCGGCTGCACGAACTCGCCGCCGTGGGCGAGGCGGCGGCCGTGGTCTTTTCCGCCTGTGCCCATCTCTCGGCAGACCAGGAAAAGAAAGCGGCAACACTTTTTCAGGCCGCCTGCGCCGAGACGGGGCTCAGCGGACAACAGTTGCTGCCCGCTTCGGCCCTTGGCCTCGCGGTGGTGGACAGAGCAGTGGACGCGCTGGCCAGCCTCGCGCCCAAAGAACAGGCCCGCCTGCTGGCCGGCTGCATGCGCTGCCTTGGCGACGATTTTGAAACCGCCGGCAAGCCCCGGCAGTGGGAAATGCTGCGTGGCCTCTGCGCCGCCCTGGGCATACCCGTACCCCTGATACCCCAGTCTGGTGCAGCGCCCCCTGCATAATGTCCAGAAAGGAGAAAATTTGAAGGCTGTAATATTCTCACCTGTAATCTGCTGTGGGTTACGAGGTGGAATTCCGTTTGTCGTATGTCGAAAAAAATGGAATCAACCAAATTATGGACATGAAAAAGCACAGAAAAAATATGCTTGTAAAAAATGCATCTACTTTTTCACGCAAATCAGCATTTATTTTTAGTATATATAAATCATTTTTTTTCAGTGAATATATATAATTATAATTACCACACATTAAAACACGATTAGCTTTTGAATATGATATTTCAAATGTAAATTCATCATAATTGTTCAATTCATTAAACTTTTTTTCCGATAAATTTATATACATTTTTTTTGATATTCCATTAAAATTTTTTATGTATATAATAGCGCTTCCACACAAGCTTAATCGATCTATTGGTTCAATTTTTTCTATATAACCTTTTTCATAATATGTATCCCGGTTTATGGCCAAAGGAGAAAGAAATCTTATCATAGTAATAATAATAGATCCAATAATACACAAATAAAAAATTGCCCTGCAAAAAGGTAGCCAGCTTTCTTTTTGTGTGGTATTTACATAGAGTAATCTATAAAAATAGGTTTGCCTCCATCGCGCCACCACCTTATCCTGATAGGGGCAAACAGGATATTCTAAGTCTTCCAGAATGAAATTGCGGTATGCCAAATAGCCTAGAACCACCCAGAATGAATACTGCAAGCCCATCAATAGCGGATGAACTATCAGAAAAATGGTGTACATCCAGAAGATGACAGCGCAAGCCAGCACCAGCAACGTGTTACGCTGCTTTTTTGCAGGTGCGGCCCGCGTTGGAACTGCCCTGTCTGCTTGCTGCTCTGCCATAAACATCTCCGGGGTTCAGACTTTCCTGTTTTTTGCTCCGCCAGATTACCCCGTTGCTTCCGCTTTGGCAATTGCCTGAAAATCCGGCCAAGGGCTGGCGCAGGCTCCCGGAAAAAGTGCGGAACAGCGTTCCCTTGCCTTTGCTCGGCATATGTGGGCCGCAGCAAAACGTCTGTCAGTTCCCGAACATTTTCAGCACACTGCGCCGCAGGAGGGAGTGCCGGGGACACGGGCGCGGCATTGGCCCTGACCGCTGAAGCCGCCTCCGCCCTGGAATACCCCCGTGCCCCGGCTTCTGCAGTCCCGGCTCCTCGTCTCCCCGTACTTCCAGGTCAGCCCGCCCGCACAAAGCCCTGGCCTGCCAGAAGCTATTCTTAGCATTCAAGAATGAATACTCAAAACTTGTAAATGTTCACTGCTGTCCCACAAAATATCAATGATTTCGGGATAAAATACAGGCTTGGAGCCCCTGGTGTGGTATAATGGATTTGACAAAAAGTTCATTAAAACCAAAGAGGTCCAAGCCATGGGATATTGTAGCACGGTTGTCGGCCAATTGCTTAGAGTTTTTCCGAGACATGAATTTGAGCAAGTCCGCCGGGCGGTTCAACCAAAGAAACACCGCCGCGCCCTTTCTGCGTGGACGCAGTTTGTGGCCATGCTGGTGGGGCAACTCGCTGGACGCGACAGTTTACGCGGCATTGTGGATGCCTTTTCACCGCAAAGTCGCAAACTGTATCATCTGGGCCTCGGCTCATTCAGTCGTTCCAGTCTGGCGCGGGCTAATGAAAAGACAGCCGCCTAGCTGTTCGAAAAGGTGTTCGTAGCGCTTTTGGCTCGTTGTCAATCGCTTGCGCCTCCCAACCAAAAGTTCCGCTTCAAAGACGGCGGCAAGGTCTATCTCCTTGATGCCACGGTGATTGAGCTGCCGCTCTCGCTGTTTCGCCGGGCCACGTACCGCGCCAGCAAGGGGGCGATGCAGTTGCATGTGGGGCTTGCGGCGGACGGCTATTTGCCCAGCTTCGTGGATATGACGGCAGGGCGAGTCCACGAGATCAACAAGGCGCGTGAACTGCGTCTTCCCCGAGGTTCCTGGGTGGTCTTTGACCGGGGCTACACGGATTACCAGTGGTATCAGGACTTGACGAAGGATGGTGTGCATTTCGTCACACGCCTGAAGCGTGGTGCTGCGGTGCAGTCTGGCGCGAAACGCCGGGGGTGCAAAAGCGCGGGTATCCTGGAAGACCGGGAAATCCGGTTCAGAGGAGTGGAGGGCGTGTTCCGGACAGTCCGCTTTCTGGATGAAGCGAGAGGTGAGGAAGACGAGTTTGTGACCAACGCGGTGGATATTGCGGCAACCACGGTGGCGGCACTGTACAAGGAGCGGTGGCAAGTGGAGCTGTTCTTCAAGTGGATCAAACAGCACCTGAAGGTGAAGAGCTTCGTGGGCGGTAGCATGAACGCGGTGCGGACGCAGCTGTGGATCGCGTTGTGCGCGTATCTTCTGGTGGCCTTCATCAAATTTCGCAGTCGCCTGGGGCAATCTATCCTGCAGGTTTTACGGCTTGTTCAGCTCAATTTGTTTGAACGGCGGGATTTAGACGAACTTTTTTGTCCGGAAAAACAAAAAATACCATTACACAACAACCAGTTATCGCTATTCCAAATTTAGTGGGACAGCAGTGGTGCAAAATGAGTTTTTCTATATTCCTTTGCTCTGTCAAACGCACATTCCTTTCCAGCTTTTATTTGATCTACAGTAGCCGGTGATTGATTTTTATAAACTTGTCCTTTTCCTTTTTTATATAAATAATAACTTGATGTTAAAAAAAGATGCACTGAGCGCATCAAGTTCACCTGATGATGTGATAAAATAAACGTATAAGTAGTGTTCAGCATTTTAAATCCTGAACTATCATTTGCATAATTATTTCTACACCTATCAACAACTGCTTGCTGCCAAGTCTTTTCTGGATCTTAAAATTTATCGAGATATTGCTGAGCTATTCCTTCCTCTTAAAATCTTTCATCCATAATCTTACCTTTGGTTAGAGATAGTAAATCTTATTAAAAATAAAATATGTTTATTATATGCATATAAATATTATTATATGCATAATTGGAATTGATACCACCATAATAATAAAACATTTCTCTACTACTCTACTAATCATCTTCAATTTATACATAAAGAAAGTATATGTAAATAAAATTGTAATATATGTATAGAAAAATATAGGATCAAAAACTAGCGCAGCTGGAAACATTATGATACCATACCACCACAGCATAAAACCAATAGCTATTGAGATAAAACGTAAAATTTTACTTAATGAAAGGTGCATTTTTTCACCTCCAAGCGGGGCGTTTGAAGATATGAGGGCAGAATCTAGCTGTAAATGCACCACCCTCGAAAAAGAAGAAATAGTTGAAAGGACAAGGCGACATTTTGGTCGGGTTGACAGTATCAAACACCAACCAGCCAGAAGGAGGCAGTGCCTTCAAATTGCAAGTGCGCCTATTGATAATTCCTAACAATCAATTCTGAGGTTTTTCTTCATTTGTTGTCATACGCTGATGCCTCCGCCCGACAATGGGGTTGCCAAGTTCACTTTCATTGAAGCAAATTCTTGGGTATTTGCAATCCGTTATTTGCAATGTCGGCCGGAAAAAAACAGAGCCTGAAGCCGGAAAAGTAGCCCGGCTATCCCGCAAGCGACAGGCATTGCTCCGGGTAGTAGTCATCCGCAAAGCGACTGGCCACATCCGCCACCCCGTCCCAGGTGAAAATAATTTGCTCCTTGAATTTACAATCTAAAGGCAACAGGAGGGGTTGGGAGAAGATAAAAAGCCCATAGACGGCAGTTATTCGCCAGAATGAGATTTGCAAGCACAATCAGCGAAGGAGACTGACACCTGTGGGCAACAAGCATCTTACAGCAACAGAGGGTGTGCGAAACGATAATGTTCTACGGATTGTAGAAGGTCTGAACAAGTGCCCCAGAAAGTGTCTTGGCTTTCGTATCCCTCGGGAGGCCTTTATCAATTTGCCTGTTGCTTTTGGATTGACAATCTAGGAATTAACATTTTATGTTTTTCTTGTTACTTATTTTTATTCTTATGCCTATTGCTAACTACAGGACCCATAATTTTATTTCCTAACCAAGCTATAGGAATAAGAGCCTCCTCCAGAAAGAATTCATGAAAATAATGATATTTTTCAATGAACATCATCTTTCCTAAGACAAAATAAACCATTATTACGCCGCAGACAGCATAACAACTATAAATTATATTTGATATTTTTAAATTAAAATCAATAGGTTTATTTATTTTAATAGAAATATACTCTACAAAAATTAAAATAATTGCCAAAGTAAATATTAAATTATTAATATTAACTATAATAACAAAGATATTAACAATATTATCTTTCAGGAAGAACATGATTAAGTGGGAGTATCTTTTAAAAAATATTGCTGCATAGCAGCCCGTTGGAAACTATATTTCAGGTTCCAAACTACAAGAATTGCAAATTTTAAATGACGCAGAATCAGTGAGTAGCTCTTCAGCCTTACGAGGTTTTTTACTCGCCATGCGCATTGCAGTGACTTTTTCAACGGATTGGCAAGATGTATAACTATGAGATGCCAGAAAAGAAGAAAGAATGTTACTGCAAAGCATCCATACAATTCAATATCTTTATTCATTGCATATCCTATTTATTTAAATATTTCAATTTTAATTTGGTAGCATATTATTACAAAGAAATAAAGTCCGAATATATAATCAGAATAGTCTCTATACTGGAATGCCAAGGGATAGTATAAAGCAAGCATGATGACAAGCAACTTTCTCTCTTGCGTAAGCCTCATTTTAGATTCACTCTTTACGACTTTGACAATTTTCGAGAGTCCACCTTTAGGTTTTTCTTCATTTGTTGTCATACGCTGATGCCTCAGCCCGAATTCCTGTCTTGCTCATCCCGGCCCTGCATCCCGCCGGCGATGAGGCTGCCAAGTTCACTTTCATTAAAGCAAATTCTTGGGGGTATTTGCAATCCGTTATTTGCAATGTCGGCCGGAAAAAAACAGAGCCTGAAGCCGGAAAAGCAGCCCGGCTATCCCGCAAGCGACAGGCATTGCTCCGGGTAGTAGTCATCCGCAAAGTTACCGGCCAGCTCCGCCGCACCGGCCCAGGTGAAAACAATGTGCTCCAAAAGGCCTGTCGGACTGTTGCATCCGCAATTTTTTAGCTGAGACAGGACAGTCTCCGGGCTTCCAGCCCCGGAGCGTGCGTCCTGCCCCTGAATCAGGGGACTTGCCCATGTCGCCCCCCGGTACCGGCCAAAGGCAGCGGACCGTTCCTGCCTCATCCCCGCCAAGGGGGCTGGCAGCCTCAGCCGTTTCGCTTGTGCCACATCACAAAGAAGACCGAACCCACAGTGAGGCAGGAGGCCAGCACCATCTGGCTGTTCACGCTCTCGCCGCCGATCTGCCAGCCCAGGACAAGACCAATCACCGGCACCACGTATTCATAGGAAACCGCAGTGGCAATGGAGGTGTGTTTCAGGAGCCAGAAATAACTGGAATAGGCCAGAATGGCCCCGCCGATCACCATCCACGAAAAGGCGGCCAGTACGGAGGGCCTGAGATTTTCCCAATGCACCATGCTGGCCTCGCCGCAGACAAAGGCCAGTGCCAGAGATTCCAGCCCGCCCATGAGCAGGAGCAGGGCGCAGGATTCCAGCGGCGAGAGCCGGGTGGGCAGGTTGCGTCCCCGCATGAAAAGCGAGCCGGCCACCCAGCCGAAAGTGGCGAGCAGCACCCAGAGCATGCCGCCTGGCGTGCTTTTGATGCCGCTGCCCGCCCCATGGCTGGTCGCCAGCAAGACCAGCCCGAGCAGCCCGGTGGCCAGACCGAAGCACTGCGGGAGCGAGGGCCGCTTTTCGCCGGCAAAGAGCCAGGCCGCCACCAGCATGGTGATGGGCGTGCTGCCGGAGATGACCGCAGCCACCGTGCTGTCGATGCTCATCTGGCCCTTGCCGAGAAAACCGCTGGCCATGACAACGAGCGGCACCCCATAGCCGGCGGCATGCCGCCAGTCGGCCAGGGCGGGAAAGCGCCAGCGGCCCGTGAGCATCAGCATCAGGCAGAGCAGAAAGCCGCCCAGCCCCATGCGGGCGCCGCAGGTGGTAAAGGGCCCCAGCACCTCCAGGGTGAATTTCAGGCCGATATAGGTGGAGCCCCAGGAAATGTAGACCAGAAAGAGGTTGACGACGATAAGCCAGAGGGATGGTTTCATGACACGCATTCCGGAAGAGCAGAGGCGCTCCACCAGCCGGGGTATACGGCAGTGGAGCCTGAATGCCGCTTAAAATACCATTTGCGGCGCACTGTCAAGCAGGGATCGCGGAGCGGCTCCAGGCCCCTGGTTTTACTCCGCCAGCTCCAGAATGGCCTCGGCCAGGGCGGCTCCAAATTGCCGGTAGCCGGCCTGGTTGAAGTGCACGCCGTCTTGGAGGGCGAGCCCCTGGCTCATCCAGCGCCTCATACTGCAGGAACCGCCCATGGCCTCCTGCCATGACCAGTACAGGGCCTGATTGGAGCGGGCCACACTTTTCTGCATGGCCTGCACCCTGTCCAGATGCAGCGGCCGCTCGCCGCAGGAGCCAGCGGTCGCATCCTGCAGGGCCTCGGGCGCGCCCACGATCAGAATGCCGGCTTCGGGCAGCGCCCAGCGAATCTTGCGGATGCTCTGGCGCCAGTGCCAGGCGAGCTGGGCAATATCCACGTTCTTCCTGCCAAAGGCCTCGTTGGTGCCGTACTCCAGAATCACCAGATCCGCAGCCGTCGCAGCCAGATCACGGGGCCAGCCGCTCCGCCACTTGCGGTTTTCATGCAGCTCCGCGCCGTTGATGCCCAGGGCGCTCAAGGTCAGGCCCGAAGGACTGGCTTCGAGTTCCAGCCCGATCGGGCCGATGCGCCAGCATGCCTCCGGATCGATGAAACTCAGGGGCAGGGCCACCCAGTGGGCTTCCAGCACCTGCCAGCCGCGCTGCGCGACCGCGCCGGACACGGGCAGGAGCAGTTGCCGGCCCTCGCCGTCCCGGAGCACGAGCCGGCCTGTCCCACAGTCACAGCGGGCGATGAGCTTCAGGCTCATGGGCCGCCTGTCGCCGTTTTTCGGCGTCAGGGTCAGTGTCCCGCTGCCCTGGGCGACCAGGCCGCCCAGGGGAAAGTCGCCGCTGCCCTCGCGGCTGCTTTTGGTGCTCCAGCGCTCGCCCCTGTAGGACATCAGGGCGACATACTGGCCGCGCGCGGCATTGGGCTGCATCCAGCCAAAGCCCGCATTGCCCAGTCTGCCCTGCAGCCGCTCCCTGAGGGCATCGCCGAAATAGGAGCACGCGGTATGGGAATCGCCCAGCAGCACGATGCGGAAAACGCCAGTGCCCCGCTGCCTGAGGTCGCGGAGTTTCGTGAGCCAGGGCGGTGCGGCCGGGCCGAAGTTGATCAGGCCGGACCCGTCCACCCGCCGGGAGAGCGGGGCCGGGGCGGACAGCAGGACCCTGCTCTCCTGCGCCGCTTCGTAGGCGCGGATGGCCGCCTCCGGCGAGGCCATGGCCCTGCCGCAGAGGACAAGGATCAGGGCCTGAACCACCAGGCCCGCCAGGGTGCACGATTGGCTGCGGATGCGGAACATGGTCTGCCTACAGGTGCTGATCTTGCGGTTCTTTCGGAAGGATGTGGATCTGCTGCTGGATGGCCTGCGCCAGAATGCGCTGGCCCCTGGGCGAAAAATGCACGCCGTCCCGGGCACGCACGGTCACGGCCCTGCCGCCAAGCGGCATGTCGTCGCTGTAGGCCCCGATGCTGGACAACAGATCCCTGGTGGGCAGAAACAGGGCGCGGCCCGCGGTTTCCGACCGCATGACTTCGTCCAGATAGCTCATCTGCTGGTCGAATTGCGGCTGGCGCATGTAGGGCAGGCCCAGCCAGATGACCCTGGCCTGATGCTGTTCCGCGGCGGTGAGAATGCGGCTGATCCGTTCCCGGTACACCTTTTCCCAGGCTGCAGAGCGAAAGCGCAGGAATTTGCCCCGGGGCTCCTCCGGATCCGGGAAATCCCAAGGGTCGTTGGGCCCCAGAAACATGATGACCAGCCTGATCTGCGGGTTGCCTTCAAGGCTCCTTTCCACTTCCAGCGGCCAGTCCCTGACCTTGTTGGGATAGGACAGACCGGTACTGCGATGGCTCTTGTTGCAGGAGGCGATGCCCTGGCGAAAAAGCCAGTGGGCGACGTGCGGGGCCACGCCTTCCATCAGGGAATCGCCGCCAAAGAAGACCGCCGCGCCGGAGTGCAGGATGCAGGGCGGCCGGGCCGGATCCTCAGGCCGGATCATGGGCTCCGCATCGCCGCTGTGGGGCCTTTCCGGCTCCAGCCGGGACAGGGCAGCCGGTGAGGACACAGGCCGGAGGCCGGGAGAAGCGGCCGGGGCCGGCGCAGCGGGCGGACTGTCCCCGGCTCCGGCCGCCGCCCCGGGCCGTACATCCGCCACCAGGTCCGGCCTTTCCGGCCCGGCTGCGACCGGTTCGTCTCCCCGTTTTCGGAAGGCCTCGTAACGCACGAACAGGTACCTGTAGAACCAAGCGATATCGTTGTCGGCCCAGCGTGCCGCCGCCCGGTCATGCAGCAGACTCCCGCTCCGCCACAGGGCAAAGCGTTCAAGCCAGGCCAGCGGGTATGCCCGGTAGTAGTGCTCCTGCCAGTAGGCGGAGAGCGAATCCTGCGCCAGCCAGAGGCCAAAAAGCGCGGTCAGGGCCAGCACGAGAGCGAGCCTGGCGCCTGTCCGCCGGCCCGCTGCCTGTTGCGGATCAGAAGGTGGCATAGATAAAGCCCGGCACCCCGGAAGGCGCGACAATCAGCAGGAAAAAGGCCAAAAGACCGAGCGGCAGGCACCAGAGCAGCATGGGCATCTCTTCCAGCAGGCAGACCAGCCCCCTGAACAGCATCTGCCACAGCGGCCAGCTGAGCAGGGCCAGCAGCAGCAACAGGGCCGCAATCACGGAGCCAAGCGGCGGCAGTACGGCGACATGGGCCAGCAGCGCGGCCAGAACCCCGACCACCTCGTCCAGAGTTTCGCTGCGAAACACGAGAAAGGCAAAGGCCACAAAGCTCAGGGTGCACAGGATGCCGAGCGCCCGGCCAGGCCAGGTCTCGGCCAATGCGTCGCGGCGGTCGAAAAAGGCGTCGCCCAGGTTCAGCGCCACGAGTCCCAGCCCGTGCAGCAGACCCCAGAGAAAAAAGCACCAGCCCGAACCGTGCCAGAGGCCGGAAAGGCACATGGCCAGGATGACATTGAGCTGGGTGCGCCGGAAACCGGCATGGCTGCCCCCCAGAGGAATGTAGACATAGTCGCGGATCCACGTGGACAGGCTGATGTGCCAGCGCCTCCAGAACTCGCGCAGGTTGTGGGCAAAAAAGGGCGCGGCAAAGTTCGGCGGCAGCCGGAAGCCCAGGAGCATGGCCGTGCCGATGGCCAGATCGGCATGGCCGGAAAAGTTCAGATAGAGCTGCGCCGTATAGCCGTAAATGGCGAGCAGAATGCTGAAGCTGTCAAAACTGTCCGGATTGGCAAAAACCGGCTCGACAAAGCCGTCGTTCAGCGTGGCGGCGAGCCACCAGATTTTGAGCAGCCCCAGAAACAGGAGCCCAAAGGCGAGCGCCGGCCGGACCGGCTGCCGGGGGCTGTGCAGTTGGGGATCCGCGGCCCAGCCCTCGCCCGCGATGCTCTCCATGCTGTCCGCGCGCCAGATGGGGCCGGCGCTCACGGTCGGGAAGAAGGCCAGATAGAGCGGCACCTCGTACCAGGGCCAGGGCCTGATGCGACGGCGGTACAGCGCCACCAGGTAGCTCAGGCTCTGCAGGGTGTAGTACGACAGGCCAAGGGGCATCAGAATCCTGGCCGTGCCGCTCTGAAAGGCCGGGGGCATCAGGCTGCGAAAGGCGCCGGCGTACTTGTAGAGCGCGAGATGGACCAGGGCAAAGGCAATGCCGGCAAGGAGCCAGGGCCGGCCGACTTCGGGATCATGCGCCGCGCTCTGCACGGCGCGATGGAGCCCGGCGGCCGTAGCGACAATCAGGCCGGAGTACAGCACGAGCACCAGGGCGAAGAGCGGATTCAGAAGCAGAAGCCAGCCCAGGCTTGCCGCCAGCAGCAGCCCGTTCTGCGCCCGGAAGGAGTGGCCGCAGGCCCAGTACAGCGGCAAAAACAGCAGCAGGAAGAGCGCGAATTCGACGGAGACGAATTCCACCGAGCCCAGAGGAAGCAGGCGCCACTGCACAAGATGCTGGAGCAGGTCGTGCATTGCGTGCTAAAAGCCGAGTGCTTCGCCAAGGATCAGGACGTGCATGTCGGTCAGAGGCGGCCGCCGGCTGATGACGGTGGTGATGTTGCACAGGCGGGCCTCACTGCGGCACTCCACACATTCGCCCTGCTGCACGCAGGGGTTTTTGGTGGCAAAACGCCGGTTGTTGAGCGGTGCGGCCACCAGGCGGATGCGGCGTTCCGCTTCCTCCAGATCGCGCACCAGCTTGTTCGCGCCCGCGATGACAAAGACGCTTTTGGGGCCAAAGATCATGGCAGCCACCCGGTTGCCGACAGCGTCCCGGTTGACCAGCTCGCCCCGGAGCGTGACGGCGTTGCTGCTGCAGACGAAGATGTCTGCCGTGAGCTGGCGGTAGCGGGCGGCGACCTGCTCTTCCCTGCTCAGGCCCGGCCGGCCGTGGTCAAACACGGTGTGGCCGCGGGCACTCAGCGTGGCGGCGAGCCCCAGCTCCTGGACCGTGCGCGAACCGCCGAAACCAATGCTGGCGCCTTTCGGCACCCGGGAGAGCACGTAGTCTGCGGCCTCCCTGCCGCTGGCGAGAAACTGCGCCGTAAAGCCGTTTCTGACCAGTGCCGCCACGGCCCTTTGCCCCAGGGTTGCGGCCTGCCATGCCTGCATCTCGTCCATTGTGTCTCCGCAAAAAAGCTTGTCAGGAGGAAGGTGGATAGTATATGCCTGAGTACAAACAAGGGCCCTGCCTGTCAAGCGGAGCGACCCGCAATCGGGGCATTTTGTCCGGCTTTTGGGCAAGCCCCCGGGGACAGACGCGGATCGCGAGGTTGCAGCTCCTTTCTGCTCTAACGAGGCGGCGAGGCGGGCTTTCAGGGCACTGCCCATGTACGGAGCGAGGACGGAATGCCATGCTGGTGAAATTTTGCGGAATGACCCGCCAGGCGGATGTGGATGCAGCCCTGCGCCTGGGCGCCGATTGCTGCGGCTTCATCTTTCACGAAGGCAGCCCGCGCGCGCTCAGGCCCGAGGCCGCGGCCCGGCTGGCAAGCGGCACGCTCAAACGGGTGGGCGTCTTTGTCCTGCAGAACGCGGACGCCATCCTCCGCACCGTGGCAAGGGCCCGGCTGGACTGGGTGCAGGTGCACGGCGCGCAGACCCTGGCCTGCGAAGCGGAGCTGGCCCGGGTCATCGGCCCGGAGCGGGTGATTCGCGTCCTCTGGCCCGGCCGCCATGCCAGCCTGGCCGGGCTGGAAGCGGAGATGCGGAGCCACGCGGCATACTGCGGCCATTTTCTGCTGGATGCCGGCACGACAGGCACGGGCGGCAGCGGCCGGAATCTGGACTGGCAGGCCCTGGCCGCCCTGCGCGCGCCCCGTCCCTGGATTCTCGCCGGCGGACTGGATGCGGACAGGCTCAGCCTGGCCATTGTCCAAAGCCGTCCGGACGGCGTGGACCTCAATTCCGGGGTGGAAGACGCGCCCGGCCTGAAGAATCACGGGAAAATGGCAGCCGCGGAGGCGGCCATCCGCTCTGCCAGAGCGGAACTCCGCACGCTGCATCGATCCCTGGGCGGCCGGAACGGCGCGGGGCCGGCTCATGAATGAAGACGAACAGGCCTATGCCCGGCTCCTGCGCTGCAGGATCGGGCTCTTGCCGCTCACAGCCCTCTTCTTGCTGGTGCTTCTGCCTTTTTTTGCGCTCTGGTGCACCAAGCCGGATCTGCTCTTTGCCGGCGCGACCGCCTGGTGGGCCCTGCTCGCCGTGCTCCTGGGGCTTTTGCTGTTCACCGGCTGCGCCTTTTACAGGAATGTCTGCCGCGAACTGACCAATCCGGATTGCCGCCGCGAGGCCCTTCGCCTCCATGCCCTGGGCTTCCTGTGTCTGGCAGCGGCCTGCGCGCCCTACTGCTTCCGGGTTCTGCCCGCCCTGCTGCACAACGCGGGGCCGCAGAGCAGCCGCACGGTTCCGGCCCTCATCGTGGCCAAACACACGGGCCGCCTCTGCCCGCAGGCCCTGACCCTGGAACTCGATCTGGGCCGGACCAGAAAACGCTATCAAAGCTGCAATGTGGATGCAAAGGCCTGGCACGCGGCCCGGCCCGGCGACCCGGTGCAGGTGCGGGGACAAAGCTCGGCGCACGGCTTTGCGGTGACTGGCCTTGTCTTTCCGCCGGGCCCATAAAAAGAGATGGCCGGAGCCCAAGCGCGCGGGTATCCTGCAGCGTCGAGGCAGCTTCCGGGACCGTTTGCGGCAGTGCCGGCCCCATCCCCTTCCCTTTCCTGTGAGGTTTGTCATGGTTTTTCCTGAATATCGGCCGCGCCGGATGCGGCGAAACGCCACCCTGCGCGCCATGATTCGTGAAACGCGCCTCTCCGCCGAGCAGTTGGTGCTGCCGGTTTTCGTCCAGCCCGGCAGGGGCCGGCGTGAGGCCATCGCCTCCATGCCCGGCGTGTGCCGTTTGACGGTTGACGAGCTGGTGAAAGAGGCCAGAGCCTGTCTGCAGTGCGGCCTGCGCGCCCTCATCCTCTTTGGTCTGCCGGAGAAGAAGGACGCCCTGGGTTCCGGCGCCTATGCCAAAAACGGCATTGTGCAGCAGGCGCTCCGCACGCTGAAGGACAAGGTGCCGGAGATGCTTTTGATTACCGACGTCTGCCTCTGCGAGTACACGGACCATGGGCACTGCGGCTGCCTGCACGGTAGGGAGGTGGACAACGACGCCACCCTGGAGCTGCTCGCCAGAACAGCGCTCTCCCACGCCGAGGCAGGCGCGGACATGGTGGCGCCCAGCGACATGATGGACGGCCGGGTGGCGGAAATCCGCTCCACCCTGGACGAAGCCGGCCTGTACCAGGTGCCGATCATGTCCTATGCGGTGAAATACGCCTCCGCCTTTTACGGGCCCTTTCGGGATGCAGCCGATTCCACGCCCCAATTCGGCGACCGCAGGGCCTATCAGATGGATCCGGCCAACAGCCGCGAGGCCCTGCGTGAGGCCACCCTGGACGTGGAAGAAGGCGCGGACATCCTCATGGTCAAGCCGGCCCTGTCCTCTCTTGACATCATCCGTCAGGTGCGTGACGAATTCGACCTGCCGGTTGCGGCCTATCAGGTGAGCGGCGAATATGCCATGATCAAGGCCGCGGCAGCCAATGGCTGGATCGACGAGGCCCGGGTGATGGCGGAATCGCTGCTTGCCATCCGCCGCGCCGGGGCGGACATCATCATCAGCTACTTTGCAAAAGATATGGCCAGGGCCCTGGGCGAAAAAGCATGAGTGGGCACGAAAGCCTGATGCGGGCCGCGCTGGACGAGGCGGCCCGCGCCCTGGCCGCAGGCGAATTTCCTGTGGGCGTGGTGCTGGCGGCCCAGGGTGCGATCGTGGGCCGCGGGAGCCGCTGCAACAGCGGCCGCGGCAGCAGAAACGAAATCGACCATGCCGAGATCAGGGCCCTGCGTGCCCTGGTGCGGGAGCGGCCGGATCTCGATCCGGCCGGGCTCACTGTCTACAGCACCCTGGAGCCCTGCCTGATGTGTTACAGCGCCCTGCTGCTCTCCGGCGTGCGGCGCATCGTGTGGGCCTATGAAGATGTCATGGGCGGCGGCACCGGGCTCGATTTGCAGAGGCTTGCGCCCCTGTACCGCGACATGCAGGTGGAACTGAGGGGCCAGGTGCTGCGCAGGGAGAGCCTGGCGCTCTTTCAGCAATTTTTCAGAACATACGACTACTGGCAGGGCAGCCTGCTGGCCAGCTATACCCTGGAGCAGAGCTTATGAACAAGGGAACAGTACCGGTTGCTTTACTCGCTGAATCTTTGATGCAAAGACCCTGAGCCGTTTTGTGCGGGATGCGGACGAAGATCCGCCGAGTCTTTCGGACGCGGGGTCGGCAGAGCATGGCAGCGTGTCGGTGGACAGTCTGGGCGGGATCCACTATCGGGCGCCTGCAGACAACTGGGTGGGCTTCGACAGCTTCAGCTACCGGATCACGGACGGCAGGGGCGGTTTCTCGGAGGCAAGGGCCACGCTCGAGGTCAGGCCCAATACTTCGCCCGATGTGTACGACGAGGTGCTGACCACGAAGGAAGATACGGTTTCGGCGCCTTTTTGGGAAAGAAAATGTTCAGGAACTGACAGTTATTTTGCGACTGCTCACATAGGCTGAACAAAAATCGGGAACCTACGCCGCACTGTTCCTGGAGACCGGACGAAGCACTGCGCAGGGCAGGGCCGGATTTTCAGGCTCTTGCCAAAGCGGAAGCAGCGGGGTAATCTGACGGAGCAAAAAGAGAGTCTGCATCCCGGAGATTTTGTGGCAGAGCAGCAAACAGACAGGGAAGTTTCGGCGCTGGCCGCACCTGCAAAAAAGCAGCGTAACACGTTGCTGGTGCTGGTTTGTGCTGTCATCTTCTGGATGTACACTGTTTTTCTGATAGTTCATCCGCTATTGATGGGCTTACAGTATTCATTCTGGGTGGTTCTAGGCTATTTGGCATACCGCAATTTCATTCTGGAAGACTTAGAATATCCTGTTTTCCCCTATCAGGATAAGGTGGTGGCACGATGGAAGCGAACGTATTTTTATAGGTTACTCTATGTAAATGCCACACAGAAAGAAGGCTGGTTGCCTTTTTGCAGGTTTTTTTGTTATATGTGTTTCGTTGGATCTATTATCATATTAATGATAACATTTCTTCCCCCTTCAGGCTCTGCCAAAGGGAAAACATATTATGAGAAAGGTTATATAGAAAAAATTGAACCAATAGATCGATTAAGTTTCTGTGGAAGTACAATAATATATATAAAAAATATTAATGGTATATCAAAAAAATTATATACAAATTTAATAGAAAAGCAGATTTCTAACTTAAATAGTCATGATGAATTTACATTTGAAATATCATACTCAAAAGTTGGACACATTCTTATGTGCGGTAATTATAAATATATATATACAATACAAAAGGATGGCGTATCCATATTAGAGAGAAACACCGATAGACATGAAAATGTAATTGCATTTTTCACCACTTTGTCTTTTTTGTGCTTTTGTACATCCATACTTTCACTGATTCCATTTTTTTCAACATACGACAAACGAAATCCATCATGCGATTAACATTAAAATGCAGGTGATAATATGACTATACCTCGCAATGTAATTAAATGGATACGTCAATTTTTACAAGAAGCTGAATCGGCTTCGAAAGCAACAAATACGGAGTCATCAAATTTCTATTATGCGCCTAATTTAGATGATTACATTCAACAAATAACAAATACCAATTTTAACTCTGCAAACAATCTTGTTGGCACAAGAATATTTATTGGGCAAGGAGAGGAATATGTTCTACAACCTTCAGACACATGGTATAATGTTGTTAATAGAGTAAAAGCAATAGATACTCAAAATGCAACCCTAACCACTTCAGACGTGGTAACTGGTACTCTTGATGCGTATTCACTGAAAAGTGATACACAATTGCATGACTACGGAACTATATTATCTCGAACAGGAACAGGTATTGATTTCTCAGTTGCTATTTTTGATTTATATTCACATATACCGTCAACCCCTCTATATTTTAAACGGTTTGCAGTAGGCATGAATAATGTGGCCATTTTTGGTGGCGCACTTATGACAACTGGGGCTATCTTTCTAGCAAAGGATGAATTTGATACTACTGGTCATATATATAACAGTACATATGATTCTGCTTTATCCGGTGCGTTTACTCTAGGTGGTTCAGCTATACAAAAATTTGCTCCCGGGGCGTGGAAATCACTCGCGCTGCCATGTTATTTAAGTGCTGCGTATACTTCTTGGCAATCTATGAGCCCTGAAGAGCAGAAATCTACAGATAAAGGAGATTTCGTTCTAAAGCAGGTATCATCATCACCCCCTGATAATACAAATCTAAGGCAAGATCCAAATGGTCATGTGAGGGAGTTCGTTACGTTTGGGGGCGGTGATGACGCACCCGTTTATACTTTCCCCAAGATGTGGCAGGATTTTGCAGGAGGTCTCAAATCCCTCTGGGACGCCATCAAAAGCGGTCCGCCAACCGCCCCGGCAGGGGAGTATACCTATCCCCATGCGATTCCCGACTGGTGGCAGCTTGGTCCCCCCACCAGCATGACCAAGCCTGGTGATGCGGCAGGAGATCATGCCGCGGGAACTGATGCCAGAGGCTATGAACAGGAGTACCTCACGAAAGCGGAGTATGAGGCGCACTTGCGCGGGCAGTTGGGTCTGCCGGAAGGAGCGCCGCTCATCCTGACTGCCTCTGTGGATGAACTCTGGAATCTCTCCGGCAGACTTCGCCCCGAGGCTGCGCAATCCGGCGATGCCTCCGGGATTATCCACCTGAGCGACCAGTCAAAGTTCCCGGCAGGGGGCGAGGGGCCCGGGCCTGAGGGGCTCGATCCCGGGGATTACATGGCGGATCTGGAGCAGCTCTGGCAGCGTGGGCTGTTGGATGAGCACGGGGCATATACCCAGGCAGGGGCAGAGTGGCTGGCCGGGATTATGGCCCAGACCGGCCCGGAGTCTGGCGGTGAGGGGGAGCTGGCTGCGGCCTATGCGGCCTGGGCGGCGTCCGAGGAGGCGCGGCAGGAGCGGGAGAGCAGTCTGGCTGCGGCCGAGGGACTGCTGCGGCTGACCACGGCGATAGAGAGCGGAGACGGGGTTGCGATCGCCAGGGAACTGGTGAACAGCATCAACACGGTGGACATTGCGGCCATGCAGCGGGACAGGGGGAGCCTCTTCGGCGGGCAGGCGGATGCCGCCCATGTGGGGCTCTCCGCGACGGGCGACGCGCTCGATCTGGCGCAGGCCCTGCACCATGGCGAGGGCTGGAACGCGGTATCGAGCACAGCGGCCCTGGTGCGGGATATCGACAGTTTTGTGCAGGCCAATGGTGGGGGCAGTTTTCTGGGTGAGCAGGGCGGGATCACGCTGTCCGCCCTGGGCTCGGCCCTGCACTTCGGGGCGGCGCTGGACGGGGGCGACGGCTTTTCGATAGCCGCCTCCGGGCTCCATCTGGCCAGCGACATCGGCAACTACCTGGATTCGGGGGGCACCAGCCTCAGTCCGGGTCCGGAAGCGGGCAGCGGGCTGACGGGCCTGTCCGGGGCGGCCTCCGCGGCCTCGCTGGCGCTGGACCTCAGGAACCTGAGCGAGGCGCTGGAGTCCGGCAATGTGAAGGATATGGCGGTCAGCGGGGGGCATACGGCGGTGTCGGCGCTGGGGACCTATGACGCGCTGTCGAAACTGGCCGGGGGCACGGGCACGACGCTGGCGGCGGATCTGGTGCCTGTTGTGGGCTATGCGACCTCTGTCGTGCAGCTTCTGGACGGGGACACGCAGGGCGCGGGCCTGAGCGCGGCCACGACCACCGGGGCGGTGGCGCTCGGCAATGCGACTGCGGCGAGCGCCGCAGCGGGTACCACAGCCGGGGCAACGGCCGGGGCAGGGGCCACGGCGGGTTCGGGCATGAGCACGGCAGCAGCGGGCAATGCGGGCGCTGCGGTCACGGCCGCGGTGGCGGTGGTGGAACTCTGCGAGGGCGAGTATGCGGACGCGGCGGTGGACGCGGTGTGCGCGGCGCTGCTCCAGACCGGCAATGGCTACTGCATAGCGGCGGCGGTGGCGATTCAGGTGGTGCGGGCGCTGTTCTTTGGTCATCATTCTGCGCCGTCGGCGAGCGGCAGCTTTATGATCGACGCGGACGGCCATGTGCAGGTGGAGGGGGTGTACGGCGGGGACTCGGGCATGCGGGATCAGGCGCTGGAGTTTGGCGAGTCCCTGCTGCCGGTGATCCAGAGCTATGTGAACGGCGGCGGCAGGGCCCGGATTGACGGGAGTCTGCCGCACTTCGTGCTGAAGCAGGGCGAGCCGGTGCAGTTCGAGTATCCGAGCACGGACGGCGTGGGGAAGGTGAGTGTTCTGGTGGAGGACAGCAGCCAGGCGGGGCGGGAGCTCTTGGGGGTTTTGTACGCGCGCGACCGTGGGGCCAGTGTGGAAGCGGCCATGAAATCGGCGACCGATGTTCATGGCTTTGTGGACGAGGCCCGGATGGGCGCGATTCTGGCAGGCCAGGGCTTTGTGAAAGACGGGCTGACCTGGAAGTACGGGGAGACGAGGAGCCGGGACTGCGGGAGCTGGGGCACGGGGGTATTCCAGGGCGGTGGCCAGCAGGGCCCGGTGGGTCGATGCTTTGTGGCCAGGGACGAGCAGGTGCTGTCCCTGCCGCTGCGCGAGGAGGCGAGGTCTGGCCGGCAGGTGGGGGCGATTCTCGGGGCGCGGAGCCTGGGCGGGGCCTTTGTGGACTATGGGAGCGAGCTGTTCCTGCTGGGTCTGGGCGGGCTCTTGGGGCCTGCGGGCACAGCCGTGGCGGCGCCTGGAGCGGGGTCTCGCGGCGCTGCGGCGGGCCAGGCCCCGGGCCCCGGGTATGTGCGGCCCCTGGACGGGCTGGAGCATGGGCTCTACGAACGGCTGCTGGCATCCGGGCTGCCCGGGGCGCAGGGCCCGGCTGAGGCGGAGCCTGCCGCGGCCGGCGGGATCTCCGGGAAGGTTTTGGAGGGCTATGCGGGGCTCTCCGGTCTTTCCGGGGCGGAGCTGGAGTCCTTTGTGGCTGCGGAGTGGGCGGGTCTGCAGCGGCAGGGCAATGTGTTTTCGGAGCTGCCGCGGACTTCGTCCTACTACCACCGGGGCGGGGTTGCGGGCACGGTGCTGCACGAGGACGGGAGCCGGGCCGCGCCGGAACCGCCGGCCGGGCCCTGGTGGCACGGCTGGGAGGGCCGTGCGGCTGCCGCGCCCCCTGGAGAGACGCTTTTTGACACCATGCTGGGCATGAGCCTGGGTCAGTCCGCGAGCGGACGTCAGGTCAGTGCCCGGGCCTGGCAGGCCCTGCACGACGAGCCCCCTGCCCCTCTGCCTCCGGAGGTGGAACAGGGGGCTTTTTTTATCGCCCCGCAGGATTCCAGTCTGCGCTTTGTGGAGTCGCAGCTTGCGCACGAGGCCGGCTTTGGGCTGGAGGCGGAGGGTCTGCGCTTTGTGGGTCTGGGTGCGGCGGAGCATGGCCGGGTGTACAGGGATGTCAACGGGGATCTCCGTTTTGAGGCGGAGGCCGGCTTCAGCGGTCAGGCCTCCTTTCTGTACCAGCTTGCGGACAGTGCGGGCCGGATCATCACCCGGCGGGCCCTGGTGGATGTGTACGACGTCAACGAAGCGCCGGAGCTTGCAGACGACGCCTTTACCCTGGCCATGGGCACGCCCTTTCAGCTCTCGCAACTGCTGGCCAACGACCGGGATGGGGACGGGGACACCCTGCATCTGGATCATTTCCGGGGCATCAGCCACGGCCGGGTCACGGAGCGGGGCGGCGAGCTGGTGTTTGAACCCGAGCCCGGTTTTACCGGGGATATCGATTTCAGCTATTTCGCCTGTGACCGGCCTGGAGCCTATCCGGAGATGGGGCATGCGCGGCTGAGCTATGTGAATGCGAACGGCGCGCCGGCTTTGCAGAACGACCGCTTTCTGATGCTGGAGGACGGGGAGCTGAGGCTTTCGGCAGGGCAGCTGCTGGCGGGCGACCTGGGTGAGGGGCTGGAGCTGCTCTCGGTACAGGGCGCCGCGCACGGCCGGGTGCGCCTGAACGCGGACGGGAGCATCGACTTCCGGCCTGATGCGGACTACTTTGGCAGGGAGGCGGGCTTTTCGTATACGGCCAGGAGCGCCAGCGGGGCGGAGGCTTCGGCCTGGGTCAGTGTTGGGGTGCTGAACGTGCAGGACGCGCCTGTGGTCGCGGCCACGAGCATCGCTCCGGTCTCCGGAGCGGGCTTCGCCCTGACGCCCGGGGCGGTGGCGGCCTTTGTGCATGACGCGGACGGGGACAGCCTGCGTTTGAGCAGCGTCACCAACGTTTCAGGCGGGCATGTGGAGCAGCGGGGCGGGGTCTGGACCTTTGTGGCGGACGCGGGCGCGGACCATGGCTCCTTTGACTATGAGGCGGACGACGGGCACATGGGCAGGGTGAGCGGTCATCTGGAGTTTGGGGTGAGCGCCTCTGCCCCGGCTGCGGCCGGCAGCCCGACAGCCAGTCCGGCCGGGAGCGGGACGCCCTCCCCTGCCCCGCCTGCCGGGCCGTCGGGCCATGGCTCCGGGGCTGCGGTGAACCGGGCGCCGGAGGCCATTGCCGAAAGTCTCGCCCTGCCCTGGGAAACGGATCTGCGCTTTGATGCCAGGACCCTGAGCCGTTTTGTGCGGGATGCGGACGGGGATCAGCTCTCCCTCTCCGCGCTGCAGGTGCAGAGCGGGAAGGGTCGGGTGCTTTCGGAGCAGGGCTGTTTTGTCTTCCGGCCGGAGGCGGGCTTTACCGGCCCGGTGACGCTTTCCTATGTGGCGACAGACGGCCGGGCGGAGCACAGCGGCCTGCTGCAGGTCGGGGTGGAGCTGGCGGACCGGCCCACGGTCTTTGGCGAAGACCGCTATACGACAAGGGAGGAAGAGGCGATACGGATCGATCCGGCAGCGCTTCTGGCAAACGATACGGATAAAGACGGGGCGCTCGCCTTTGTGGCTGCCCACGGGGCGGTGCACGGGACGCTTGCCGAAGACGGGGCGGGGCAGATCGTTTTCACGCCGGCTGCGGACTACTTCGGGGCAGATGCGGGCTTTCGCTACACGGTGCGGGATGCGGCGGGGCACGAGGCCTCGTCCTGGGTGAGCGTCGGGGTGGCAAACGTCAACGACGCGCCGGTGCTGCGCTATGACCGGGTCAGTCTGCCCGAGGATCAGCCCTGGGTTCTGGACAGCCGGGCCCTGAGCCGTTTCGTGCATGACGCGGACGGCGACAGCCTGAGCCTGAGCGCGGTGAGCCATGCCAGCGGCGGGACGCTGAGTCTGAAGAACGGGCTGTACACCTTTGTCCCGGATGCCGATTACTACGGGCCCGCGGGCTTTGACTATGTGATCACGGACGGTCATGGGGCCGCCCTGTCCGGGCATATGGCCATGGACATCCTGCCGGTGAACGATCTGCCCCGTGTGGCGCTGCAGAGTGCGGGCACAGAGGAAGACGGGATCGTGTCCTTTTCGGTGGCCGCTCTTCTTGCAGGCGCCCATGACGTGGAAGACGGGAAGGAACTGCGCTTTGGCGGCATTGACAGTACGCTTTCGGGCGATGCCTGGGTGCGGGGCGACACGCTCTTCTTCCAGCCGGACGAGAACTTCAACGGCCAGGCCTTTGTACGCTACCGGGTGCTGGATACGGAAGGCGGCGTGGGCTTCGGCCATGTCAGGGTCCAGGTGAGCGGCACGCCGGATGCGCCTGTGGCTGAGGATGACAACGACCTTGTGGCCTGGAGCAACGGGCGCTATGACAACGTGTACAGCGGGGCCGCCCTTCTGGCCAACGACCATGACGCGGACGGGGATCCGCTGACCCTGTTGAGCGTGGGGCCGGCAGAGCATGGCAGCGTGTCGGTGGACAGTCTGGGCGGGATCCACTATCGGGCGCCTGCAGACAACTGGGTGGGCTTCGACAGCTTCAGCTACCGGATCACGGACGGCAGGGGCGGTTTCTCGGAGGCAAGGGCCACGCTCGAGGTCAGGCCCAATACTTCGCCCGATGTGTACGACGAGGTGCTGACCACGAAGGAAGATACGGTTTCGGCGCTGCCCCAGCGCCTGCTGCTGAAAAACGACCAGGATCCGGACGGCGACCATCTCTTCATCAGTTCTGTGGGCGAGGCCAGCCACTGCCAGGTGCAGCTCCTGGCGGACGGCAGCGTGCTCTTTGTGCCGGAACAGAACTTTAACGACTGCTATCCGGGCCAGGCGAGCTTTGCCTACACGGTGACGGACGGGATCAGCCAGGGCACCGTGGGGCGTGCGTATTTCGAGATCGAGCCGGTGAACGACGCGCCCCTTGTCCAGTCGGAAGTGCTGTTCGGGGCGGTGGAAGACAATCAGTTCCTCTTCAACGTGGGCCAGCTCATGAAGGGCGTCACGGATGTGGAAATGGCCTCGCCCTATGAGCAGGACAGCGTCCACTTTGCAGGCGGGCTGTCGGCGGAGCACGGCAGCCTCGTTTGGGACAGGGCCACGGACAATATCCTGTACACGCCGAACCGGGACTTCAGCGGGCTGGAGCGCTTCAGCTACCAGGTGGCTGACGCCCAGGGCGCAGTGACGACCGGCGTCTCCGGCATCTACGTGCAGCCGGTGAACGACGCGCCGCTGACCCAGTCCGACTACGGCGAGGCCGCGGAAGAGGTGGTGTGGAACAACTACAGGATCAGCGCGCTTCTGGGCAACGACTATGACGCGGACGGGGACCAGCTTTCGCTTGTGAACCCGCAGGTGAGCCAGGGGCGGGCCCAGGTGCGGATCAGCAATGGCAATCTCTCCGTGCGGCCGGCGGAAGGCATGGCCGGCAGGCGGATAGTGGTGGACTATACGGTGAGCGACGGGCATGGCGGCGAGACGCCCAGTCAACTGATCATCAACCGGGTGCTGGATCACAACTACGCACCCAGCTTCACCGGCCTGTACCGCATCACCAACCAGGACATCCACGGGAGCCATGGAGATGAAGACGGCTGGCAGACCTTCAGCTTCCATGTGGAGGACAAAAACGGGGGCAACAGCTGGAGCTACGACTGGGGCGACATCATGGCGATCCACGGCGCCCTGGGTTCATCGACCAGCTACGGCAAGCACGAACTGTTCGATTACGGCAACGGTCACTTCAAGTTTGGTTTTGACCGGATGCCCGGCTCACGCGCGAATATGCACATAACGGCGGTTGATTACCAGGGCGCGACCGGGACGATAACGGTCAACCTGACGAAGCTGGCCGGGGCTGTGGGCATCCACCGCTACTCGCCGGTGGTGTTCGACCTGGAGGGGGACGGGCTGGAGCTTCTGGCCCTGGACTCCGGGCCGGCTTTTGACTGGAACCGGGACGGGGTGGATGAAAAGACGGGGTGGATAAGCGGCAGGGACGCCTTTCTGGCCTATGATTACAATGGGGACCGGATGATCGACCGTGCGGACGAACTCATGCTGAGCGAGTACACGCCCGGCGCCATGAGCGACCTGGAGGGGCTGCGCAGTTTTGATACCAACCAGGATCAGGTCTTTGACAGCCAGGACGGGAAGTGGTCATCCTTTGGCCTCTGGCAGGACAAAAACAGCAACGGCGTGACGGACACAGGCGAGTTCCGGACCCTGGACGAGGCGGGGATCGCGGCCATCGATCTGCGGGGCGAAGAGGGCGGCGGCGAGCAGGCAGGCGGCAGCATCCTGGGCACGGTGAGCTTCACGCGGACGGACGGAAGCACCGGCACAGCGGCCGACGTGGCCCTGTATGGGGAGGAGTTCGCGCTGGAACAGGCGGGGTCTGAGGACGGGGCCGCAGGAAGCGCCGGCCGGCCAGACCCCTCCGGAGGCTCCGCCGCCTCTTCCGCCGGGAGCGACAGCGGCGTCCGGGAAAGTCTGGCCGGCTCGGGCCAGAGTGCCGGCGGGGGCAGCCAGACTGACAGCGGAGCGGAGCAGAGCCTGAGCGCTGAATCCGGAGGCCTTGAAGCGGCCGCCGGCACTGCCACCGCAGACGACAGCAGCGCCCAGGAAAGCCTGACCGGCTCGGGCCAGAGTGTCGGCGGGGCGGACGCATCGGAAGAACCCGCCGCTGCCGGGGGCGACAGCAGCG
The DNA here is from genome assembly GCF_002952055.1 of Desulfobulbus oralis. Classification (NCBI taxonomy): domain Bacteria; kingdom Pseudomonadati; phylum Thermodesulfobacteriota; class Desulfobulbia; order Desulfobulbales; family Desulfobulbaceae; genus Desulfobulbus; species Desulfobulbus oralis. Next base: position 1,356,114 of record NZ_CP021255.1, read on the forward strand.
GCCAGGAAAGCCTGGTCGACGCCGGCCAGACAAATGGGGGAGAGGGAGAGGCGGCAGACATCGCAGTGCCTGCCTGCTGCTCCGAGGCCCAGCTCAATACCCTCTCGGCCCAGATCGCCTCAGACCTGGCCATGGCCCCGGAAGACAGCACGGCCCAGGCAGATGCCGTCAGCCTCGTCAGCCCGGCGGACGTCACCAGCGACATCCACCAGCAACTCGACGACTTCCAGGACAACACCTCGCCCTTCGGATGAACAACCGAAATTCGGTAGCAGCGGCGATTATTTTAAATAACACCCTCCTGACTGACAGGCAGGATTACGAATACAGAGGATACGTTAGACAAGGAAAGAGAAGTGCTGGGCCCTACCAAATCAATACTGCAAATTTGATATAACCTCATGAAATGATGAGAAAATTTGTTGTATCTCATGTTTTTTGCTGGAAGACATCTGAGATACCAGCGGAAGTTTATAAATTCCTTCTTAATCGAACCTTGCGTTATGCAAAAGCAAAATATTTTCACAATATTGCTTTTTATTTTTTTATTTGCATTGCCTGCCCATGCTTCAGACTGTGCAAGAATGGAAAGAAAATGGCCGTGGGAACCTGGGCAGGAAGTGAAGTATGAATGCAACAAAATAGCAAAAATGACTTTGAGCTGGATAAAGAAGGACGAATTGCCCGATATTCAACAGCTTTTACAGGCTGATATCATCAGCTCCGAGAGCATTTTGGGCCAACCTTTCCATTGCTATGAATATAATGAGGAGAAAGTTTGCTTTTTTCAGGAAGATGCACCGATCATAATCGGTTACAATAAAAATAATGGAAAGCCAAATACAATATTATTTAATTTGATTCAAGTAGAATCAGTTGAGAGTATTCCTGAAATATTGGGACTAGGATTGTCTTCAACACCTATGAAAGGACCAGCAGGGCCTTTCTGGAATAATTTAAATGGTGTAAAACAGTTGGAATGCAATAATCCAGAGTTTAAGTATGCTGGAAATTGGATATATCCAATTATCATCCATATTGATAAAGCACCAATTTCAACTGAATTAATGCGTTAATATAACGAGATATTTTGTAAAAATCTTTAGAGATATAGCAAAAGCCATAACTGTTATAGAGTAACAACTTATTTCTTAAAGGGAATGTTCAATATGTCTAACGAAGATTATTATGTTGAATTTATTACAAAAGTATTTAGTGGCTCATTGAGTGCAACCGCGACCCAGATTAATGATGATGTTAAAAGTATCACTAATCTGGTATTTTTAGAAATCCAGAAATGTACAGGGACGATGTTTGCAGGTGATGCAATTTATGCACTATTTTATAACGTAACAAGCTTTGCAGATTTACTTGTAAATATTGTTTCTGGAATCGCTTTAGGTACAATTTCTGGATGGATTGATGTAATTAGGCAAAATATAAAATATAGAGTGTGCGTTGACGCTGCAGCATTCAAATGGAAAAGTGTGATGGCATTGGCGCTGCTTGACATGTCCCGGGCATCAAAAGAGGAAATAATCGGATTTCTCAAAATTAATGCCGATTTTGACGCTACAAATGATGAGGAAATCAGAAATGTCTTTCACCTTTTGCGCCAGATCTCGGCAAAGATCAAGGAAGCTCAGGATAAATAAAGACTTGTTCCACTATGGGTGTCTATTGATCGTTTACAGTGCAAGCTGATAAATGTCCTTGTGTGTATGGATAAAACAAAATTTGCATTCATTCAAATGGAAAGAAAGGGCATACTTTTGGAAGCTTTGAGAACGACCAGGCAAGTCTTTCCAAAATTCTGAAAACTTAACTATTCCATTGATATGTAAAGTTCAATACGGTACGTTTCTAAACGGCCCAGGCCTACGAGACTCTCATAACCGCGCCAACCAAAAACGATCAGGGAGAAACAGATGAAAAGCAAAGTTGTATGGGCCTGTATGCTGCTGCTGTCTGCAGCATTCCTCTGCTCCTGCGGCGGCAGAAAAGCGCCGGAAGAGAACCCCTTCAGGATGGAGCAGGCGCTGACACAGTCATACGAGAATATTCTCTTCTATCCCTTTGAAACAAACGAAGAAATACAAAAATACTACCCCAAGGCAAGGGAAGAATCATTGCATGCGGTAATCAGGCACCTGCGGGATAAGAAGAAATACAGGAAAATTGATAAAGTCAGTGGTAATTTCGATAAAAAATCAACCCTGCTTGTCAAGGTAAGAATACCGGACATGAGAATTGTTGGCGGTGTTGCCCGGGCTTTTGGCGGCACATTTTTAGGCAGTTCACATATGAGCATGGAAGCCTATCTGATAGACGCGGAAAGTGGCAATACAGTAAAAATGAAGGCTTTGGCCAGCGCCAACAATCCCTGGGCTGCAGCATGGACTATTGGGGATACGGACAGGAGTCTGCCATCAGACATGGGGCATATTCTCGGCGAATATATCGCCACCGTGGTCCCGGCCAGAGCGGTTCCGGCCAAACCATAACACACTCCCCGGCAGGGGGCGGCATGCTGGCGGAAGGCGCCTTCCGCCAAACCCGGCAATCTGATATCGCTCCGCCCCCTGCACCGTGCAGACGGAAACAGTTACGCAGAGATAAAGGAACAGGATTGACTGATATTGCAAGGAAAGATAACCAAAAAAATTTCTGATATAAAACCTGTAAGAAATTTCAATGACCGAGACAGAATTGACGAAAAACAGAGACAGCGCAATATTCTGTCTTTTGATGTCGGGGAGAATGCATGGACGGCACTTAAGTTATGAGCAGCTATACCATAACTTTTTTAAAGAAAACAGAAAGTATGATGGCAGTTATTTATGTAAGACAATAAAAAATATAAAATTAAATGTTAAAATAATAAATACCAAGCTGGATAAAATTAAAAACAGCGTATTCCCACTTATCGCTGAAACAGGCACGGGTGAATTTTTTCTTATCCTCAAAAGGGATCAGGAGGAAAGCCATAAATATTTGGTACAGAAATATGGAGATAACAGGGCGACCTCTGTCACCATACAGGAAAATTCCGACTTGCTTGCGAAATTTATCTCTGTAAGGGCAGCAGAGAAACAAACAAGAGAAGATAATGCTTTTGGCTTCTCGTGGTTTTTCAAAGCCTCAATGAAATATTGGCATGTGCTCCGCGAATGCATATTGGCATCCATATTTGTACAAATATTCGGTCTGTTATCTCCCCTCGCATTTATGATTGTTATCGATAAGGTTTTATCGAATAACAGCATGTCCACCCTTGATGTTCTGGTCTTTTCCTTGATTATTATTTCAATTTTTGAAATCCTGCTTAACGCATTGAGAACATATTTATTATCGCATACCGCAAACCGTATTGATCTGACACTGGGTATCAGAACCTTCAGGCATTTGCTGAATCTGCCTCTGGGATATTTCCAAAGCCGGCCGGTTGGCGATACCATTGCCCGGATGAAAGAGCTGGAAGTTGTTCGCCAATTCATTACCGGTTCAGGCATACTCCTGTTTCTTGATCTCCTCTTCCTCGTCATTTTCCTGCTGTGCATGTTTTTTATCAGCCGCTTTCTCTGCGTTATCGTTATTGCGGCCATGCCCTTCCTTTTTCTCGCCTCCATGCTTATCACGCCCATGCTGCGGAACAAGCTGGATGACAGGTATGTGCTTTCCGCGAGAAATCAGTCGTTTCTGGTCGAACTCCTTTCCGGCATCGAAACCGTCAAGGCCAATGGCGCTGAACCCCTCATGCGCGCCAGATGGGAAAACAGGCTGGCCGAGCAGGTGCGGGCCGGCTTTGCCGGCAGCAATCTGGCCAACCTCATCAACCAGTGCTCCGCAACGGTCAACAAGGTGCTCACCGTCCTCCTGCTCTGGTTCGGCGCCAGGGAGGTGATGCAGGGGCACCTGACGGTCGGTCAGCTCATTGCCTTCAACATGCTGTCCTCGCGCGCCGTGGCGCCGATCCTCAGGCTTTCGCAGATCTGGAAGGAATTTCAGCAGGTGAAGGTCTCCATCGCCCGGATTGCCGATATTTTCAAGGCCCCGGCCGAGCCCGGTTTCAATCCGGAAAGGGTGGACCTGCCCCCTATCCGGGGAGCCCTGGAATTTGACCATGTGACCTTCAGGTACCGACCCGATGGGCCGGTGATTCTGGATGACATTTCCTTTTCCGTGCGGCCGGGCGAGCTGGTGGGCATTATCGGCTCGACCGGTTCGGGCAAGACCACGCTGATGAAACTGCTGCAACGGATGTATGTGCCGGAAAAGGGCCGGGTGCTGGTTGACGGTATTGACATCGCCCTGGTCGACGCCGCCTGGCTGAGGCGTCAACTGGGGGTGGTCATTCAGGATGGCGTGCTCTTCAACGCCTCCATCAGGGACAATATCTCCTTCGGCAACCCCGGGCTGTCCATGGAAGCCATCGTGGAGGCAGCGCAACTGGCCGGAGCGCACGACTTCATCATGGAGCTGCAGAACGGCTATGACACGGTTGCTGGCGAGCGGGGTCTGCGGCTTTCCACCGGCCAGCGCCAGCGACTGGCCATTGCCCGGGCCCTGTCGGCAAATCCCCGCATGCTGATTCTGGACGAGGCGACCAGTTCGCTCGACTATGAGTCGGAGCAGCGGATTCAGGCGAACATGCAGAAGATATGCGCCGGCAGGACGGTCTTCATGATAGCGCACCGGCTCTCGACCATCAGGCACGCGGACAGGATTCTGTGCATCGAAAAGGGGCGGATAGTCGAGGACGACGCCCCGGACAGGCTCCTGGCCCGGGAGAGCAGATATGCCCAACTGCACCGCATCCAGGCCGGGGCCTGAAGGACCGGCCAGATGAGTCCCATGAAGCTGATTCGGAGATTTCGCGCCGCTCTTGCGGACCTGCTTGCGGCGCAAGGCCCGGGACATGAGGATGATTTCTCGCCTGTGGCCCTCGAGGTGCTGGACCAGCCGCCCGCTCCCTTTGCCCGGGCGGCCCTGCTGCTCATTCTGCTGCTGGCCCTGATCCTCCTGGCGTGGTCGGCGCTGGCCAAAGTGGATATCGTCGTTTCGGCCACAGGCGTGGTCGTGCCCAGGGGCAAGGTCAAAGTCATCCAGCCCATGGAAGGCGGCAGGGTGACCGCCATTCACGTGCGGGACGGCCAGCAGGTCAGGCGCGACGAGGTGCTGGTCACCATGGACAGCACGGAAAGTCAGGCCGATCTGACCACCATCCGGCAGGAACTGGAGAGCGCCGCGCTCAGCGCCATGCGCCTGCGGGCCCAGCTTTCCGGAGACGAAAGCCTGTTTCAGCCCGGGCCCGCATCCCGTGCCGCAGAGGTCAAACTGCAGCGTGATCTGCTGCGGGAATCCCTGCTGACCGAAAAGGCGCGCCAGGCTGCCATGGCCAACGAACTCTCGCGCAATCAGGCGGAACGGGAAAGCCTGATGGCAAGCGTCGACAAGCAGGAGCGGGCGCTGCCCCTCCTGAAAAAGATGCATGAGAAAAAGAGGCACATGCTCAGAAAGGGCCTGATTCCCGAAATCGAGTACATTCAGGCCCAGATGGCCTTTGACGACGCAAGCGGCAATCTGGAGGCGGAAAAGGGCCGGCTCCGGGCCGCGGAGGCGCAGTTGGCCAAGGCCATGCAGGAGTCGCAACTGGAGGAGCGTGAAAAGAAACGCGATCTGCTGGCCGAGCTGTCGGAAGCGCTGAACAGGCGGGACACGCTCACGCAGGAGCTGGCCAAGGCGGCCAACAAGCAGGAGTACAGCGAACTCAGAGCGCCCATCGACGGCTTTGTCCAGCAACTGGCCATCCATACCATCGGCGGCGTGGTCACGCCCGCGCAGACCCTGATGGTGATCGTGCCGCTTGACGACGGGCTCGAAGTCGAGGCCAAGGTGCTCAACAAGGATATCGGCCTCATCGCGGGCGGCCAGCAGGTTTCGGTCAAGGTGACGGCCTACCCCTACACCCGGTACGGCGACATTGCCGGGGGCATCGAGTGGGTGGCCCAGGACGCGGTTATGGACGAGCAGCTTGGGCCGATCTACCCCGTGCGGATCTCTCTGCAGAGCACCCGCCTGCCCCGGCTGGTGGACAGGCGGGAGGGTCTGCTGTCGCCGGGCATGACCGTGACCACCGATATCAAGGTAGGCAAAAGACGGGTCATCGAATTTTTCCTGACCCCCATTCTCCGTTACACCCAAGAAAGCTTCAGGGAGCACTGACATGGCGGAAAAATCCCCCAAAGAGCAGGACGCGGCCAGCAAACAGCCGGAAGAAGCCGCGGACAGGCAGGAACAGAACGGCCAGAACGACGGTCTCGCGGAAAAACTGCACGAGCAGGCCATGGAGCTGCTGCGCCGCCTGCCCGCCTTTGGCCCGGTCATCATGCTGTATCTGCAGTCGGCCCATCGCCGTTTTCAGTTTATCAGCGACCTGGAATGGCTGCTCATTCCGCCGCTGATGAGCAGGCAGTGCAAGCTCTTCATGAAAAAGTCCTACCCCTTCGCCTATGTCAGTTGGGCCTTTCTCAACGAAGAGGCGGAAAACAGGCTGGTTCTGAACGGGGGCAAACTCCGGCCGCAGGACTGGAAATGCGGCGAGCGTCTGTGGCTGATGGATATTGTCGCGCCATTCGGCGGGGCGGACAGGGTGCTGGCCGACATTCAGCAGAACGAGTTCCCCGGCAGAACGATCCGCCTCCTGGTGCCCGACCCGGAGACGGGCGGGGTCAGCAAACGCGAGCTGCCGCCCCGGCCCATGCCGCAGGAAACCTTTCAGGGTCCAGACGCAGGTAACGCATGAAAGCCATGAACCCTTCCACGAAATCCCCCTTCTGCCGGATCAGGCCGCCCTGTCTGTACGGCTGCTGTCTGCTGCTCTGCCTCTGCCTGGGTTTTCCCGCCGCCTCCCAGGCCGCGCTGAGCTACCAGGACGCCCTTGCCCGGGCGCTTGACCAGGAGGCGCGGCATCAGGCCGAAGAGCACGAGGCCCGGGCAACCCGGGCAGATGGCTGGCGCTCCATTGCCGGCATGGGCCCCACCCTGACCGCACACCTGCAACCCTCGTTCAATGAAGACCGCTTGCAGCGCGATGCGGTTCCGGCTCTGGAATACGCCGGCGACGACCGGAGCAGCTCCTACCATGACACCGAAATCGGGATCACGCTCAGGCAGCCCCTGCTCGATTTCGAACGGCTGCATACGGCCCGTTACGGGAGCCGGCAGATCGATCTGGCAGATCAGATGCGGCGCAGGTCCAGTGAAGAACTCTCTGTTCGTGTGGCGGAACTGTACTATGCCGTTTTGGCGGCAAGGGACAGTCTGGCTGTCCGCGAGGCCGAGGAAAAGACACTGAAACAGCAGGTCGAAGCCGCGCGCTCCCGGCAGGCTCTGGGTTACGGCACCGCCATCGACGTGCATGACGCGGAGGCCCGGCAGGCCCTGGCGCGGGCCGCGACAATCGCCGGCCGCGATGAACTGAACAACGCGCGCCTGGCGCTTCAGGAAGTGCTGCATCAGGAAGAGCTCGAAGATCTGGCCCCATCTCCCGCCCTTGCGGAACTGCCCCGCCGGGAACGGAATCTGGCCTTCTGGCAGCAGCAGGCGCGCGAGAGGAATACTGACCTGCAAATGAAAGACCGGCAGGCCGAAATGGCCCGGCTGGAACGGCAGGCCGCATGGTCCCGTTTCGCGCCGCGCCTGCATGCGGTGGCTTCCTACACCTACAGCAAGCCCAGCGACAGCCTGTATTACGGCGCAGAAGAAGAATCGGAAGGCTACATCGGCCTGCGCCTGGAGATGGATTTGCTGAACGGCGGTGCAGATACCGCCGCGTCGATAGCCGCAGGGCAACGCTTCGAGGCGGCGCAGGCGCGGCTGGAAGAAAGCAGGCGTGCGGTTGCCCGCTCGGTGCAATCCATGTGGGATTCCCTGGGCAGCACCTACGCCTTGGCCGAGGCCTACGAAGGGGCTGCCCAGGCAAACCGGCAGGCCATGATGGCCACAGAGGCCGGCTATCGGGAAGGAGTCAAGGTCCTGCTGGACGTGCTGGACGCCCAGCAAAAATACTACAGCGCGCTGAACCAGGCGCAGAATGTGCGAAACAACTACATGATTTTATACTATAAATTTGTCGCGCTCACCGGCCAAAGCGAGCTGCCTCTTCAGGAAGGGCCAGGCGCAGCCAAGGTTCGCGCGCGCGAACAATGAGCAGCGCCATCTGGAAAACAGGACAGTCTGCAAGGCTGGAACGGAGCAGCCAGGGGATGAGGACGCCGCAGAGGGGCCAGTTCCGCTTGTCCGGAACTTTTGTTCATGCCCTGTGTTGTGCGGGCCTGGTCCTTGCCAGCGCCTGCGCGAGCCCCGGGGAAAAGAGGGCGAATGCCGCCCTTGCCCGGCTCTGCGTTGGTGCCGGCTTTCAGATCCATGAACGCGTCATCTTGCCACCCGGGCTCCCACTGTACACTGTGGAATCGTACACAGCCTACGAACCGTACAGGGTCTATGCGCCCGTGACACGGTATCGGCTCAGGCCGGTGAGGCGTAGTCGCCGCATTTTGAATCCGCGCCTGTTTGATCCATCTGCCGGGGTAGCGGCCCTGGGGCCGGATTATCTGGTCAAAGAGTTCACCGAGCCGCTTGCCCTCCCTGCACTGAACCTCTCGAAAGGCTTTGAGTTCCCGGACGGCATTACATTCTGGCGCGTGCATGACCAGATCATTCGCAAGTCTGACGGCAAGCCCCTGGGCGAAGTGTTGTATGTCGAGCGCCGGGGCAACAGCTTGTGGGCACAGCTCCTGGGCAGCGGCAGGCGAGCGTACCGCTGCCCGGACAATGCCAGCATTGAGGCGCTGGTCGCCCGGATTTTTGCCGAGTCCCCGGACTCCGACATGGCGGAATAGGCCGGGATTGGCGGATGCGAACGGCAATGTCCGTTTTGAGGCGGGGGCCGGCTTCAGCGCTCAGGGCCAATGCCGCGCCCGGTGTCCCCGGCACTCCTTCCTGCGGCCCGGTGGCTGAAAATGCTTGGGAACTGACAGTCGCTTTGCTGCGGCCCACATATGCCGAGCAAAGGTAAAGAAACGCTGTTCCGCACTTTTTCCCGGGAGCCTGTGCCAGGCCCTGGTCGGATTTTTCAGGCAATTGTCAAAGCGGAAGCAGCGGGGTAGTCAGACGGAGCAAAAAACAGGAAAGTCTGAACCCCGGAAATGTTTGTGGCAGAGCATCCTGCGCACACTGCCACAGGCACTATGGCAAAGGCTGAAGCTGGATTGCCGGTGCGGAGCAGGCAATTCTGCTTGAGTGATTGAGATAAGATAGGGAGCAGGATATGACTATGAAAGGTTCTTTATTTTTTTTCGTCACCTTGCTTTGTAGTTGTATTTGCAGCGTTCTCTGTGCGCTTGCCTGTTTGCAGGCTGCTGGTTTCTGTGTGCAGGAGATGCGCTGGCTTTCTGTTGCGGGAAAAAAAATGATTGCGGCAAGATTTATCAGTGATGGCAAAGATCGCCCAATTGTACGTTATCCTGGTACACCGGATGGTACTATAGAAGAGCGTAATACCCTGGTTCCCTACAACAATGTATTGGAATTCTTGCAGAAAAATCCTGACTGCTGCACGGTTATTCCTTATGAAGAAATATATGTCGATTACGAACCGATAACCTTTTGGGACAGATTTTGGGGAGGCTATTCCTACGGTGTCGTGGTCAAGTCACTGACCACAGAGAAAATCAGCATTAATGGCGGCCCTGAAGTTACTGAGACGAATCCATCTGAAATTTATCTGAGATTTAACAATTGTGGCAAATGCCGCATGAAGGATTCCTATCCATATTAAATATAATGATTCAACCTGTTTTGAAATAATTGGTGGGGGACTCTATACCTGATTTATATGCAAAGAATAGCAAACAGCAGAATATAGGCTATACTAAAAGTCAAGACTATATTGATGGTATGGGAAAGCCTCTGAAATTTGATGCGCTGGGATATATAAAAGCGAAAGGCCCTGGACGATTTGTTCTTGATTCAGAGTCAGCACTTTACACAAAACAGCAATACCACTAAAAATACAATAATAAAATAGATGGAAATTTGTTATATGTACAGATATTTATTCGTTATAGGAGCATTGATACTGATGACGGGAATTACTGACTGTAGTGAGGTCAATAGTTCCCATCATTATGAGGCGATGCCCTTTGAGAGACAGACACCAGGGAATCCAACAACAAATGATTATGCGCTGCATTTTAGAGTTGACTACAAGGTTGTCGAACAAGGTGCCACCTATACATACAGGTATGGCGGCGGCAGTGAGACTCATGGTCTTGGAGGAGGGCGTTCGGGTTATGGGGCTTTCGGTGAGTTGGTTCTGGATTTTAAATTTAAGGGTGGTCGTATTTTTCATGAGGTCATAACTTTAAAAAAGTTAATGGCTGATATGCTACAAAGATATCAGATTCAGGATCTTAGCGATACTCATCTAGAATATAACGGAGGTGCTGAGGTCAATGTAAAAATTGACAGAGAAAGAATAGTTATAGACTATACGTTAGATAAAACAAAAAGCATGAATCCTCTTATATCAGAATATTATCAATATCCATTATTTGAGAAGTCATTATTGGAAAATAATGAGTTACTACCATTACCAGGAAATCCTGACTTAAATTTATTTGGTATTCGTTTTTATGTAGATAGAGATATTTTTTGTGAAGGAAATTATAAATATACAGCGGAAGATGGTAAGATAATACCAATTAATGAATTGGGGCGCTATGGATATCAGAATGTGGGAAAACTTTATCTGAATTTTACCTTAAAAAATGGATAGAATATAAGAAAAGATATTGATTTAAAACAACTGTTTATAGAATTGCAAAATAATCTTAATATAATTGATCTTTCAAGATCAAAATTTGGTGGATATGCTGATTTGGTAATTCTTATAGAGAGAGATCATTTGACAATAGACTACCGTCTACTTGAACGTAAGAAAAAACAAAAATTAGAGGCGGTATCCTGGCATGAGTCATACAAGCGAGAAGAAGATCGTCCAGGGACTGGTTACCGATTAATACAAACGTTGACTGCACATTCTTCGCAGTATACAGAGCACCTCTATCCTATTTATTACTATAATTTTAACAGTAAATAAAACAGAGAAGGTATCATGGAGCTGTTTCGCGATACAATACCAAAGTGAGATGCCACTGCAGCAGAGCTGGAATAATATACCGGTGAATTCAAATTGCAAATGCACCGATGATGGCGTGGTTCACTGCTGTCCCACTAACTTTGGAATAGCGATAACTGGTTGTTATGTAATGGTATTTTTTGTTTTTCCGGACAAAAAAGTTCGTCTAAATCCCGCCGTTCAAACAAATTGAGCTGAACAAGCCGTAAAATCTGCAGGATAGATTGCCCCAGGCGACTCTGAAATTTGATGAAGGCCACCAGAAGATACGCGCACAACGCGATCCACAGCTGCGTCCGCACCGCGTTCATGCTACCGCCCACAAAGCTCTTCACCTTCAGGTGCTGTTTGATCCACTTGAAGAACAGCTCCACTTGCCACCGCTCCTTGTACAGTGCCGCCACCGTGGTTGCCGCAATATCCAGGGCGTTGGTCACAAACTCGTATTCCTCACCTCTCGCTTCATCCAGAAAGCGGACTGTCCGGAACACGCCCTCCACTCCTCTGAACCGGATTTCCCGGTCTTCCAGGATACCCGCGCTTTTGCACCCCCGGCGTTTCGCGCCAGGCTGCACCGCAGCACCACGCTTCAGGCGTGTGACGAAATGCACACCATCCTTCGTCAACTCCTGATACCACTGGTAATCCGTGTAGCTCCGGTCAAAGACCACCCAGGAACCTCGGGGAAGCCGCAGTTCACGCGCCTTGTTGATCTCGTGGACTCGCCCTGCCGTCATATCCACGAAGCTGGGCAAATAGCCGTCCGCCGCAAGCCCCACATGCAACTGCATCGCCCCCTTGCTGGCGCGGTACGTGGCCCAGCGAAACAGCGAGAGCGGCAGCTCAATCACCGTGGCATCAAGGAGATAGACCTTGCCGCCGTCTTTGAAGCGGAACTTTTGGTGGGGAGGCGCAAGCGATTGACAACGAGCCAAAAGCGCTACGAACACCTTTTCGAACAGCTAGGCGGCTGTCTTTTCATTAGCCCGCGCCAGACTGGAACGACTGAATGAGCCGAGGCCCAGATGATAAAGTTTGCGACTTTGCGGTGAAAAGGCATCCACAATGCCGCGTAAACTGTCGCGTCCAGCGAGTTGCCCCACCAGCATGGCCACAAACTGCGTCCACCCAGAAAGGGCGCGGCGGTGTTTCTTTGGTTTGTATCGGTCTACGGTTTTTTGGACACGTTTTTTGTTGATCAAACCGCGATGTTCACGGCCTCTTTCTGGATGGCCCGCACCGCTGACGGAGTCTTGTAGTCGTGGCGTCCGATGTTCCATTCCCGGTTGTACGTATCCTTGAATTCCAGGAGGGCGAGGCGGAGTTCCTCCACAGTGTCGAACCGCCGAATCCAGAGCAGGTTCTCCTTCAAGGTCCGAACAAATCGCTCCGCGATGCCGTTGCCTTGGGGCTCTCTGACGAAGGATGGCGAACTCTGAATACCCAGACAGGAAATTTCCTCTTGAAACACCTTGGAAACGTACTGACTGCCGTTGTCATGCCGCAGAGTCAGGCCTTCAGCCACTGCGGGGCCAAAGGCGCCAAAGCTATGGCGCACACCTTGGCGAATCGGCTCCAGGGCTTCGAAACGCGTCCCGTACCTGGCGGCGTGGATGCCGACACACTCCAAAGAACAGTGGTCCACCGCCAGGAAGATCGAGGCGTTGCCTTCCCGTGCAGTCATCGTCGTGGTCATGTCTGTGCCCCACATCTCATCCACCCGCTCTGTCTTGATCGTCCCGTCATGCGCTTTGGGGCCGTGAGGCCTTCCAAGGTTGCGCACGGCAAGCAGCTTATTCTCCCGCATGAGCCGAAGCGTTCGCTGAGGGGAAGTCCTGATCCCATCAAAGCGCAATCTGGCCCACACTTTCCGGTAGCCTTCGCCAGTGAAGGGAGAACGTTGGATGCAGGCGACTATATGGTCGAGCAATTCGTCGTCGCCATGGAATCCGACAGGGCCTCTGCGGCCAGGCGCACTCTCAGCCGAAGCCTTGCGCGCGTAATGCGTCGATCTGGGGATGTCCCAGACCTGGCAGACTCTCACCAGTCCATACTTCTGTCCTGTGGAGGGCGAGGAGGACCGGCTCATTTCCTCGACCTCCGCCACGCCAAAGGGCCTTTTGTCTCCAGGAGCCGAATCTTCTCGCGGAGCAGCTCGATCTCCATGGTCTGCTCGCCAATCTTCTCGTTGAGGCGCCTGTATTCGGCATCCTCGGCCGGAGAGCGCTTCTTGAGACTATCGGCCCCACCGGCCAGAAAGGCGTCCCTCCATTGTGAGAGCTTGGCCGCTGTGACTCCGAGTTCCCGACTGAGCATTTCAATGTCCTCACCGCGCAGAAGCCGAAGGACGGCCTCAGTCTTGTGCTGTGCCCAGAATCGCTTGGGAGCCGCCTCAGTCTCCCCGGTTCCAGTCGGCCTGCGGCCGTCCTCCACCGGGGAGACGGCCGTCATGCACTTGTCGATTTCTTTGCTCATGAATCACCTCATGGGGAGTCTTTCTACTCCCAATTCGGTGTCCAAGAAAACCCTATACCAGAGGAGGTTGAACCGCCCGGCGGACTTGCTCAAATTCATGTCTCGGAAAAACTCTAAGCAATTGGCCGACAACCGTGCTACAATATCCCATGGCTTGGACCTCTTTGGTTTTAATGAACTTTTTGTCAAATCCATTATACCACACAAGGGGCTCCAAGCCTTTATTTTATCCCGAAATCATTGATATTTTGTGGGACAGCAGTGGTATAAAGTAAATAATGGCTCCGCTGTCAAACTCACCGGAAATGAAATTGAACTTCTTGGCAGCCCGTTAAAAAAGTCGCAGCAATGCGCATTGCGAGTAAAATAGTTTTTCCACGGGCTGTTATAGGATGTGGCTACGGCAGAGGGCGGCCTCTTCTGGCTGCATGGATGCCGGGCAGCGTTGCAGACAGATGGTGCCGATTTTCTGGGATCGCGCTTTGCAGGGCGCTGATCTTTGCCCTGAGCCTGGGGATGCTGGCTCTGCCGAAAAGCGCCGCAGCGGCGCTTTGGTTTTTTGAGTTTCAGTACAGTTCCTGCACCTTGAAGTGGGGTGGGATGTCCGGATGAAAGGTGGAGAGGGGCAGGGGATCGAAGGAGAGCGGGCCGCTGCGGGCAAGCCGGAGGCTGCCCTTCACCAGGCTGCCCTGCACCTCGGTGGTTCTGGGCCAGAAGTAGCCGCTGCCCCGGTCCTGGTCATAGTCGATGTAGCGCAGATCCAAAAGAATCCCGGTTTTCCCGCCCTCGTTCTCCAGCAGGAGATGCCGGGCCATGAGGCCGGTTTTTTTGTCCACCAGCACGCGGTGGCTCAGGCCCGGATGATCCCAGGAAAACCAGTAGCCGTTATGCTCGGGATTCTGCTCGGCCCTGACGCCAAAGGCGGGCACCCTTTCCAGCCGGCCGGCCAAAAGCGCCACCACGTCCTGCACCTTGAGGGGCTCCGGCACCAGTTCACGCCAGACCCTGCCGTTCACCAGGCCGCGCTGCACGCTGGCCGCACGGTTGTCGATTAGGGCAAATTTCCGGCCATCAGCCACGGCCAGATACAGGGTACGGCCCAGGGGATCGAGGGCTGTAAAACGGAGCAGGTCGGGCGCGTCCATTTGCAGTTGGACCTCCAGCCTGCCGCTCTGGCCCAGGATCTGCCAGGAAAGCTGGTAGCCGGTTTCAACGGAAGAGGGCTGGGGCTGCCTGCTCATGGTCATGAGGCGGGCCAGTGCCTGCCGCTGTTCAGGCGGTTCGAGCGCCACGGTTTTGGGCAGATTGGGGCTGGCGCAGGCGCTGAGCAGGGCTAAAAGGCCGGCGAGCAGGGTCAGAACAGGAGACCGGGAAAGGGATGGCTTCATGGGACAGGTTTCGCTTGTGGGTCGGGCGCTTCGAGGGCCTTTATTATCTTTTGCAGGCGCAGGCGGCCGCTTTCGTTGCCGGCCTTGACGGAGTCGGCCAGGAGGCGCTGGTAGATGCGCAGGGCTTTTTTGTGCTGCCCCCTGGCCGCGAGCACCTCGGCCAGATGCTCCTGCACCTCCGGCTCCTGGCTCCCCTGGGCGGCCTTCTCCAGGACAGGCAGGGCCTCGTCCAGCCGGCCCAGGCGGTAGAGCACCCAGCCCATGCTGTCCTGAATGGAGGCATTGTCGGGCATGAGCTCCAGGGCACGCTGGATGTAGTCCAGCGCCATCTGCAGGTTGATGCCGTCGTTGGCCCAACTGTAGCCGACAAAATTCAGGGCCGCGGCATTGGAGGGGTTGATGGCGATCAGCTTCTGCATGATGTCCATGGCTGCCCTGTGTTCGCTCTTCTGCTCCAGAAAGGCGCCATAGCTGTAGAGCAGATCCTCACTTTCGGGATAGCGCCGCAATCCTTCTTCCAGCACCTTGCGGGCCACGGCGCTGCGCTCCTGGCTGTCGTGGAGTTCGGCCAGCAGGGGATACATGGCTGGATGGCGGGTGATGGCGCCTGCGATGTTGCGTTCCAGAAAGAGCACCGCATCGTCCACCCGGTTCAGTTGCCGGCAGAGACTCACCATCAGGGCCAGGGCCTCAGGGTATTCCGGGGCCTTGTTGTCGATCAGCCGCACCTGGGCAAGGGATTCCTCGTATTTCTGTTCGTGCTGGAGCAGGGCGGCCAGAAGAAAACGGGCCTCGCTGCTGTTGTCTCGCTTGATGCGCTGCTCCAGAATCCGCCGCGCCTCGTCATACTGTTCGTGGCGGATGTAGTAGCGCGCGATGCTCAGATCCACCCAGCCGGGTTTGTCCGGCGCCTGTCGCAGCCTGAGCAGTTCCTCCAGAGCCTGTTCTTCCCGCCCTTCCTGCAGGAGGAGGCGGATCAGGCCGGCGTAGGCGTTTTCGTTCTGCTCCTCCCGGTCGATGATGTCCCGGTACATGGCCTCGGCAGCGGCAAAGTCGTGCTGCCGGATCAGCAGTTCGGCGACTTCGGCCTGCACATCCGCCGACCAGTTGAGTTCGAGCGCCCGGGCGAAATGGGCCCTGCTGGCCGCGAAATCCTCCGTACGCCGCAAAAGGCGCGCCATGAGGAGCTGGGCCTGATAGGAATCCTCATCCCTGCCCAGCTCCTGCTCCAGAATGCGGCGGGCTTCGGCGGTGCGGCCGGCTGCCATGTAGATTTCCGCCAGCGGCAGCGTCACGGCCGGATCATCCGGGTGGCTGGCCAGAATGCGGCGATACTGCTGCAGGGCCGCATCGGTCTTGCGCTGACCCATCAGGATATTGGCGTAGAGCAGGCGCAGGCTCACACTGTCCGGATGTTTGCCCAGAAAGGTATGCAGCCACAGGGCCGCCTCGTGCACGCGGCCCAGCCGGAGCAGCAGGAAGGGAATCTTGCTCTGGGCATAGCTGGCCTTGCTGTCGCAGATGGCGGCATTTTCATAGGCTTCCAGGGCCTCCTCGAAATCCTGCCTCAGCTCGGCGCTCCGGCCTTTGAGGAAATAGAAATAGGAGCAGGCATAGTCCTTTTCATCGCTGCTAGGGCTTGGGGTGACGGCTTGGGAACTGCCGTTTGCCTGCTGCGGCCCTGCTGCGAGGTCTGTCCGCTGTCTGTCGCCGGGTGCGGCCTTGCCGGCCGGCTGGCAGGCCCAGAGCAGGGGCAGCAGCGCCAGGACGGCGAGCAAAAGGAAACGGTTCAGCATGACCAGCCCCTCTGCCGGCAGAGCGGCCGCACCAGCGCTCGAATCTGTTCCTGCACGAGTTTCCGCTCTCCGGTGGCATCAATACGATGGATGCAGGGCTGGGTGAAGCTCTGGAAGCAGCGGCTGACCCTGATCAACTGTGCCTCCTGTTCGAAGTCGTTTGGTTCCTCGCCACGGTTTTCCCGGATGCGGCGCAGGCATTCGGAGACCGGCGCCTGCAGGAGCAGGACCAGATCGGGCTCCGGCGCAAAGCGGTTCATGGTAAAGATGAAGTCCGGATCCAGCCCGGCCGCGCCCTGATAGGCAGCGGTCGAGAAGTAGTAGCGGTCAGTCAGCACAATCTGGCCTGCGGCCAGGGCTGGAAGAATGCAGCGGGCCACGTGCTCCCGGCGGTCCTCCACGAAGAGTTCCAGCTCTTCCCGCTTGCTGATGGCGTTGCGCTGCCGAAACATGGCCTGGATGCGCCGGCCGAAGGGGCCGTTCGTGGGCTCGCGGGTTGTCACCACCGTCAGGCCCTGCCGCCGGAGAAAGGCGGCCAGTCGGCGCAGGTGGCTGCTTTTGCCGCAGCCGTCAATGCCTTCAAAGGCGATCAGCAGGCCTGTTCTGGTCTCAGTGGGCATGGTGTTCCCGGTTGGCAACGATGTCCTGGGCCATGATCACGGCCGCCTGCAGACTTTTAGCCCGGGCCTGACCGCGACCGGCGATGTCATAGGCCGTGCCGTGATCCACCGAGGTGCGCACAATGGGCAGCCCCAGGGTGACGTTCACGCCGTCGTCAAAGTGCATGAGCTTGAAGGGAATCAGACCCTGATCGTGATACATGCTGACCACCGCGTCAAAGCGGCCGCCGGCTGCCTGGTGGAAGAGCGTGTCCGGTGGCCAGGGGCCGCTGAGTTCGGCCTCTGCCATCCGCTTGTCCGCGGCCCGGGCCGCTGCCATGGCAGGCAGGATGAGGCGGCTTTCCTCATCCCCGAACAGGCCCTGTTCGCCTGCGTGCGGGTTCAGGCCCGCCACTGCGATGCGTGGTTGTTTCAGGCCGAAGTCCTGCACCAGGCTCTGGCGGGTGGCCAGGATGCAGTCACGGATGCGCCCTACTGTGAGCAGGCCGGGCACTGCTGCCAGGGCCTCGTGAATGCTGACCAAGACGACCCTGAGCCGCGGGCCGGCCATCATCATGTGTACCTGCGGGCTCCCGGTGAGCCCGGCCAGCATTTCCGTATGACCGGGAAAAGGGTAGCCTGCAGCCTTGAGGCTGAACTTGCTGATCGGACAGGTGACCAGGGCCGTGGCCCGGGCCGAGAGGATCAGGCGCACCGCCGCTTCGATGTAGCGGGCCATGGCCTGGCCGCTTTTGGCCGTGGGTCTGCCCCATTCCAGGTCATGCAAATCTCCTGCCACCTGGAGAACCGGCACCGCATCCATGGGCACTGCCTCTCCCGGCTGCCACGCTCTGATGCTGAGCCGGCGCGTGCCGGTCACCGCCGCCGCCCGGGCCAGGATATCCGTATCGCCAACCACGACCACGGGCCGTTCAGGGTCAGCCTGCCAGCCGTCTGTCCCGGCAAAGAGGCGCATGACGATTTCCGGCCCGATGCCGGCCGGGCAACCCATGCTGATGAGCAATGGCTTGGTCTGTCGCATGTCAGATGGCAGTCTCAAAGGCGTTTTCTATCTGTTCCAGATGCATGGCATGGCCTTCATGGTCAAGCTGAACCGCGATGACGTCAAAACGGGCCGGACATTGCTCCAGTCCCGCCTGCATCATATATTCCAAGGCTATTTTTGACAACCTGAGCCGTTTGGCCGCGGTCACGGCCTCGGCCGGGCTGCCGTAGCGGGCGGAGGAACGGGCCTTGACCTCGACAAAGACGAGGGTGTCCCGGTCCTGCGCGATGATGTCCACCTCGGCAAAGGCCCGGTAAAAATTGCGGGCCAGGATCTTGTAGCCTTTTGCCTGCAGGTAGCGGACCGCTGCCGCTTCCCCGGCCCGGCCGGCTGCCCTGCTGTCAGGTTTTTTCATCACGCCTGCCCGATGTGTTGTTGACAAAGTCCTGCACTCCACGAAAACTCATCCGGTGCTCAGGGCAGGGGCCGAAGCGGGCAATGGCATCCCGGTGTGCCCTGGTGGGATAGCCTTTGTTCTGCAGCCAGCCGTAGCGGGGATATTTTTCGTGGAGCTCTGCCATGAGCCGGTCCCGGTGGACCTTGGCCAGAATGGAAGCTGCGGCGATGGCGGCGCTCCTGCTCTCGCCGCGCACCAGTGTTTGCTGGGCCACGTTCAGGGGCATGGGAAACTTGCCGTCCACCAGCAGACAGGCGGGCAGGGCGCCGTTTTTCTCCGCACAGGAGAGCGCTGCCCGCTTCATGGCCAAAAGCGAGGCCTGCAGAATATTGATCCGGTCGATTTCCTGCGCGCTTGCCAGACCCAGGCCAAAGATTGCACCGTTTTCGTGCAGGATCCGGAAGAGCAGTTCCCGCTCTTTTTCGCTGGTTATCTTCGAGTCGCGGAAGATGCGGTACTCGCAGTCCGGCGGCAGAATGACGCAGGCCGCCACAACCGGCCCGGCCAAAGGCCCCCGGCCGGCCTCGTCCACACCCGCGACCGGCCTGATCCCCCGGGCCATGAGGCCGCGCTCGATGGCAAAGGTGTCGGCCGGATTTTTGACGGCAGGCAGGGGCAGGGTGGCAGTATCACGCCGGCGGCTCATGGCGCGCTCGCTTGCTGGCAGATGGCATACAAAAAACTCCGAAGGCCAGATGCAGGCGCTTGCCGTGCACATGGACTCCGGAGCTGGAAAGGCAGGCCGGCAATGCCGCCTGTTTACCTGTTCAGGCCACGCTCACGGATGCGGGCCGCCTTGCCGCGCAGTTCACGCAGATAGTAGAGACGGGAACGCCGCACCCGCCCCCGGGTCACAATTTCCACCTTCTCGAGCCTGGGGGAATGCAGGGCAAAGGTCTTTTCCACGCCCACGCCATGGGAGATCTTGCGCACCGTGAAGGTGGCGTTCATGTTGCCGCGCTTCCGGCGGATGACCACGCCCTGATACACCTGGACGCGCTCCTTGTTGCCTTCAATGATGCGGATATGCACCTTGACCGTGTCGCCGGGGCGAAAATCGGGCATATCGAAACGCATCTGCTCCAAATCAATCCTTTCAATGATATTCATAATATTCCCTTGTGAGATCTGAGGCGCACCTTACGCCTGAAGAGAGCAATTCATGCTTTTTTGTCATTTCACGGTACAGCCGGCTGCGCAGTACGGCTGCCGAAGGGATGACAGCCCATGGGCGAAATACCCCGAGGAGGCCTGAACTCCTGCTGGCAGGGGCTCCTCATGCCGTGCGTCCTCTCTGCGCCGCTTCGACCGCGGCAAGCAGGCCTTCCCTGTGCAGCAGTTTGCGCTCAGCCTGACTCAGGCTGAGTCCTGCAAGGAGGTCCGGTCGCCGCTCCAGGGTCAGACGGACGGACTCCAGAAATCTGTGCCGTTCCACGGCCGCATGGTCCCCGGAGAGCAGCACCCCAGGCACCGTCATGCCTGCAAACAGCGGCGGCCTGGTGTACTGATGGTGCTTCAGCAGGCTGCGGCTGAAACTGTCCTTCTCCGCCGAGTCCGCACAGCCCAATGCTCCCGGCAGCAGGCGGCACACCGCGTCAACAACCACCAGGGCGGCCAGTTCGCCGCCACTCAGCACGTAGTCGCCGATGGAGCATGCCTCATCGACAAAACGTGCGGTAAAGCGCTCGTCCACCCCCTCATAGCGGCCGCAAAGCAGGATCAGCTGATCGCAGTTCGTGGCATAGTCCTGCGCCCGCCCCTGCGAGAAGGGCAGGCCGCGCGGACTCATCAGAATCACCCGCCGTCGCTCGCCCACCCGCGGTACCGCGGCCAGGCAGGCGGCCAGCGGCTCCGCTTTCATGACCATGCCCTCGCCGCCGCCATAGGGCCGGTCGTCGGTTGTCCGGTGCGGGCCCGTGGCATGCTCCCGGATGTTATGGATACCGATGTCCAGAATCCCGGCCAGAATAGCCCGGCGCACAATGCCTTCGTTCAGTGGGGTGGTGAAAAAGTCCGGAAAGATGCTGAGCAGGTCAATGCGCATCGTGCCCCGAATCCCTTGCCACCAGCCCCTCGGGCAGGCTGAAAATCACGGCGTCCGCCTCCACCCGGGCAATAAAGGCCGCTACCGCCGGGATCAGGCTCTCGCCCTCGCCATGGCGAAGCACCAGCAGTGTCTGCGCCCCGTTGTCCATCACCGCCGTTATCCGGCCAAGGGGCAAACCTTCGCAGTCGCGGGCCTCCTTGCCCATCAGGTCGTGCAGGTACCACTCCCCGGCCTGAAGCTGGGGCAGATCCCTCCGCCTCACCCAGAGCGGGCAGCCGCGCAGCAACTCAGCCTCGTTCCGACTGTTGCAACCCGAGAGCTGCAACAGGGCGCCTTTGTCCGCCAGCCGCGCCTGCAGCACCTGGAACTCCCGTTTTTCTGCAGAGTCGCGGTCCCCTGCGGCGGAGAGAAAGACACGTCTGTAGGCCAGCATGTTTTCCGGAGCAGCCGTGCAGAGCGCCACGCTCACTTCACCACGCAGGCCGTGGGGCCGGGTAATCGTCCCCACCCGGACAAAGTCCTGCGCCGGCATCCGCTCAGACATGGCGATTCCGCTCCGCCAGGATGCAGGAGGTGTGTAGCTCAATTTGCGGCGGCTTTTTCCGCTATTTCCAACCGGGCCCGGCGGTCATCGGTTTGGGCGGCGGCCATAATCGCACGAATGGCCTTGGCTGTGCGGCCCTGTTTGCCAATGACCTTGCCGATGTCTTCCTGCGCCACGCGCAGCTCACAGGTGAGACCTTCTTCCGCTTCGCGCATGTCTACACAAACCTGATCCGGCTGGTCCACCAGGTTCTGCGCGATATAACGAACCAGCTCGCTCATCAGCAACAGTTTCAGGCCGCGCTGGCAGCCTGTTTCCTGATGAGGCTGCGCACGGTGACCGAGGGCACCGCGCCCTTGCCGACCCAGTGGTTCAGCTTTTCCGTATCGATTTTCACCGCAGCCGGGTCGCACTTGGGGTCATAGGTGCCCAGAATGTCCAGAAATTTGCCGTCGCGGGCGCATTGGCTGTCAGCCACGACGATACGGTAAAATGGACACTTTTTCCGACCCCTGCGCGTCAAACGGATATGCACTGCCATGTATTTTCCTCTTGTGATGGTGATGGGCCAGCAGCGGCCCAAGGTCTTTGATATATTTTTCAGCGGCGCAGGCCCTTGGGCACCTTGCGGTGCTTGGCACCCGCCAGAATGCCTTTTTCCTTCATCTGCCGCATCATCTTCAGCATCATGGCAAAACTCTTCAGCACCTGATTGACCTCGGCCACCGTGGTGCCCGAGCCTTTGGCGATGCGCTGCCGGCGGCTGGCGTCGATGATGCGGTGGTTGTTGCGCTCCTTCATGGTCATCGACTTGATGATGGCCTCGGTGCGCGCCAGTTGTTTTGCATCGGGCTTGGGCGCGTTCTGAAGCTGCTTCAGCTTGTTGATGCCCGGAATCATGCCCATAATCTGTTCCAGGCTGCCCATCCTCTTGATCTGCTGGATCTGGTCAAGAAAGTCGTCCAGGGAGAAGGTGTTTTTCTGGATCTTTTTGGCCAGCTTTTCGGCCTTCTTCTGGTCGACTACAGCCTCCGCCTTTTCAATCAGCGAAAGCACATCGCCCATGCCCAGAATGCGGGAGGCCACGCGGTCGGGGTGGAAGACATCCAGGGCGTCCATGGCCTCGCCCATGCCCACGAACTTGATGGGCTTGCCGGTGACCGACTTGATGGACAGGGCCGCGCCACCGCGGGCATCGCCTTCCATTTTGGTCAGGACCACGCCGGTAAGGGGCAGCTCGGTGTTGAAGGCGCCGGCCACGGTGACCGCATCCTGGCCGGTCATGGCGTCGGCCACGAAGAGGACCTCGGCAGGCGACACGGCCCCGGCAATGGCCTTCAGCTCGGCCATGAGTTCCTGGTCGATGTGCAGGCGGCCGGCGGTATCCAGAATGACCGTGTCCTGGCCCTTTTCCCGGGCACTGGCCACGGCTGCCCGGGCGATGTCCACCGGGTTCTGTTCTGCCGCGGAGGGAAACACCGGTACGCCTATCTGCTCGCCCAGAACGTGCAACTGCTCAATGGCCGCCGGGCGATAGACGTCAGCCGGAACCAGAAGCGGCCGGCGCTCCCTGCCTTTCAGCAGTCTTGCCAGCTTGGCCGAAGTGGTGGTCTTGCCGGAACCCTGCAGGCCGGCCATCATGATGACCACGGGCTGCGGCCCGTTCAGCTTCAGGGGCTGGGCCTCGCTGCCCAAAAGCCGCACCAGTTCATCGTGCACCACCTTGATGACCTGCTGGCCGGGGGACAGGCTGTCCAGCACATCCTGGCCCACGGCCTTGGCCGTCACCTTGGACACAAAGTCCCTGACCACACCCAGGTTCACATCCGCCTCCAGAAGGGCGGTGCGTACATCGTGCATGGCTTCCTGGATGTTTTCTTCCGTCAGGACGCCCTGGCCGCGAAGCTTTTTGAAAACGGATTCCAGTCGGTCGGTCAGATTCTCAAACATGGCATACCCGAGACAAAAGATGCATGCGGTGGCATGCAGGCGATTCTACCTATCACCATTTAAGATGCAAAGGATTTTCTTATCCTGATCAGCCGCAAATGTCAAGACTTTCAAGCGAATGGCCGCCTGTGGCGGGATTCTGCCGTTCTGTCCGTCTTTGCCGGTGTTTTCCGGACCGCTTTGTGCTAGATTTGCAGGCAACGTTTTTGCAGATTTGATGAATCGAATGCAAGGATACCATGATGGGAAAAGTGCAAGCACAGGGCCCGGCGGCCTGCCCGCTCTGCGGCAGGGCCATGGGCAAGGCCGATGTCGGCAGCGGCAAGACTGCAATCTGTCCGGACTGCGTCGCGCTGCTGGCCAGGGCGGTACGCGAGCAGCCGGAGCTGCTGCGGGAACTCTGGGCCGCCCAGCACGGCCAGCCGCCGGCGGCACCGCCGGGCAACGCCGTATCCGAACCGGAGCTGCCGGAGGTGCTGGACGCCAGACGCTACCGCACCATCGACCGTGACGGCAACAAGTGGTACCTGTCGGTCAGCGAGCTGAACGGCCGTCCGGTCGAGGTCTTTGCCTCCACCGCCTTTGACCGTGACCACGAACTCCAGTCACGCATTGCCAATCTCACCACCATTACCCGGCTTATTTCCATGGTGCTTCGCTATCTCTCGCTGGGCGAGACCCTCACCTATGAAAAATGCCTGAAACAGATTCAGCGCAGCTCCCGCCAGAAAGACGACCTGCCGGATATGCTCGTTGGTGTGCTGGGCCGTTACGTCATCAGCAGGACCGGCGAAGATTCGGCAGAAAAAGAGCCCTGTTAGCGGCCATTGGCCCTGGCCAGAAATTTTGTGTTTTCGATAATGAAGCGCTCGTGGCGGCCCCGGCCGATGATGCCGGCCTCGTCCTGCGCCTCCACCTCAAAAACCAGACGCCTTCGGTCGATTTCAACCAGTTTCGAGGTGCAGGACACCCGCCGCCCCATGGCCGTGGCGTGCTCGTGGGTGACATGCACCAGCGTGCCCACGGTGCCGTAGCCTTCCGGCAGGTGGGGCTGTACCGAGCGCAGGCAGGTCTTTTCCATGAGCGCGATCATGGCCGGCGTGGCCAAGACCGGAACCAGGCCGCTGCCGCAGTGCGGGGCGCTCAGTTCTTCCGTTACCGTGAGTGCTTCCTGGCCGGTGATGCCTTCCGGAATCGTAATTTCCATATCTTGCTCCGTTGCTTGCCAAAGTGGTGCGGGTTCCTTGCCGCCCCTTTTTATGCCACAGCCGGGCCTGCTTCCGCAAGGGGAGAGTCCGGCCTTTGCCTGCAGCCTTTTTCTGCTTTGGCCCGGCCGGAAATCGGGTAATATGCGGGTCGGAACCGCTCTGAACAGAACTGGAATCCAGAAAAATTCACAGGTATTTCAACATATTGTAAAAAATCATGGGCAACTTTGTTCATCTGCACCTGCACACCCATTACTCCTTTCTGGATGGCGCCATCCGTATTCCCGAACTGATGGACCGGGTACGGGAACTTGGCATGGATGCTGTGGCGATTACCGACCACGGGGTCATGTACGGTGCGCTGGAATTCTACGATGCGGCCAGAAAGGCCGGGATCAAGCCCATCATCGGCAGCGAACTCTACCTGGCCGAAAATGGCATGGATTCACGGGGTGCCAGGGCGGGGCGCAATTTTCATCTGGTTGCCCTGGCCATGAACGAAGCCGGCTACCACAACCTGGTGCAACTGGCTTCCATGGCCCAGGTGCACGGCTTTTACCGCAAGCCGCGCGTGGATTGGGAGCGGCTCTTCGAGCACAACGAAGGGCTCATCGTCACGAGCGCCTGTCTGCAGGGCGAGATTGCCTGGCGCTGCGTGCACGACGACCTGAAAACCGCGCGCCAGCGGGCAGTCGAGGTGCAGAAGGTCTT
This sequence comes from Desulfobulbus oralis, assembly GCF_002952055.1. Classification (NCBI taxonomy): domain Bacteria; kingdom Pseudomonadati; phylum Thermodesulfobacteriota; class Desulfobulbia; order Desulfobulbales; family Desulfobulbaceae; genus Desulfobulbus; species Desulfobulbus oralis. The sequence continues at coordinate 1,381,498 of NZ_CP021255.1, forward strand.
TGGCGACCGCTTTTATCTGGAGCTGCAGGAAAACGGCATCCCGGAACAGGCAGTGGCCAACCGGGCGCTCATGGAGATTGCGAAGGAACTGGGCATTGGCCTGGTGGCTACCAACGACTGTCACTATCTGCTGGCCGACGATGCCCAGGCCCATGCGGTGCTGCTCGCCATCCAGTGCGGCAAAACCCTGAACGATCCCGGCTGCTTCCGCTATTCCACCAACACGCTTTACGTGAAGTCGCCTGGGGAAATGGCCTCTGCCTTTGGCTATTGCCCGGAGGCCATCGAAAATACGGTCAGAATCGCCGAACGCTGCAACGTGGAATTCTCCTTTGGCAAGCCCTTTTTCCCCAAGTTCCCACTGGCCGAGGGCCATACCCTTGCGGGCGATTTCGAGGCCGCCTGCTGGAAGGGCTTCGAGACCCGCATGCAGGAGGTGGCCCGGCACCGCGAACTCGGCCCGGAGCTGCGGCAGCAGTACCACGACCGGCTGGTCATGGAGATCGATGTCATCAGGAAGATGGAGTTTCCGGCCTATTTTCTCATTGTGGCCGACTTCATCAACTGGGCCAAGGATCAGGGCATTCCGGTCGGGCCGGGCCGCGGCTCCGGCGCAGGCAGTCTGGCCGCTTTCTGCATGGCCATCACCGACATCGACCCCATTGCCTATGGCCTGATTTTCGAGCGCTTTCTGAATATCGAACGCAAATCCATGCCGGATTTCGACGTGGACTTCTGCCGCGACCGCAGGGACGAGGTGCTGGGCTATGTGCGCGAGCGCTACGGCGGAGACGACTACGTCTCGCAGATCGTGGCCTACGGCTCCATGAAGGCGCGCGGTGTGGTGCGCGACGTGGGGCGGGCCTTGGACGTGCCGCTGGCCGAGGTGGACAGGATCGCCAAGCTCGTGCCGGATGATCTGAACATCACGCTCACCAGGGCGCTGGCTCAGGAGCCGAGGCTCAAGGCGGCCATGCAGCAGGATCCCCTCATTCAGGAACTGATCAGGATCTCGCTCCGGCTCGAAGGTCTGGCGCGGCACAAGTCGGTGCATGCGGCCGGGGTGGTCATTTCGCCGTCTCCCATCACGGATTTCCTGCCGGTCTGCGTGAAGTCGGAAAAGGACGGCGATGTCCGGGAGATCGTCACCCAGTACGACAAAAACTATGTGGAAAAGGTGGGGCTCATCAAGTTCGATTTTCTGGGCCTGAAAACGCTCACCATGATCGACAAGGCGGTGCGCGGCATCGAGGCGCGATGCGGCAGGCACTTGGACATCAACCGGCTGGCCGTGGACGACCGGGAAACCTACCGGCTCCTCTGCCGGGGCGATTGCCTGGGTGTGTTCCAGTTGGAGAGCGACGGCATGCGCAATCTGGTGGTGCGGATGCAGCCGGAGCAGTTTACCGATCTGATCGCTTTGGTGGCGCTTTACCGGCCGGGTCCCCTGGATTCCGGCATGGTGGACGCCTTTGTGGACACCAAGCATGGCCGCCGGGAGGCCGAGTATCCGCTGCCGCAACTGAAGGATGTCCTGGAGGAAACCTACGGGGTTATCGTCTACCAGGAACAGGTCATGAAAATATCAAATATTCTGGCCGGTTACAGTTTGGGAGACGCGGACATCCTCCGCCGCGCCATGGGCAAGAAAAAGCCCGAAATCATGAAGCAGGAGCGCAGCCGCTTCATGGAGGGGGCCAGGAAAAACGGCATCGATCCGGAGCGGGCGGGGCATGTTTTTGATCTGATGGAGAAATTCGCGGGCTACGGTTTCAACAAGTCACACTCCGCAGGCTATGCCTTTGTCGCCTACCAGACCGCCTACCTGAAGGCCCACTATCCGGCGGAATTCATGGCCGCACTGTTGTCCTGTGACGTGGACAACACCGACAAGGTGGTCAAATACATTCAGGAATGCAGGCGCATGGGCATTGGGGTTCTGCCGCCGGATATCAATGCCTCGTTCCGGGACTTCACGGTCAGTGGCGACCGGGAGATCCGCTTTGGTCTGGCAGCCGTCAAGAACGTGGGCGGCGCGGCACTGGACGCCATCATCGAAGAGCGGGAAAAGGCCGGAGCCTACAGGTCGCTCACCGATTTCTGCATTCGCATCGACTCTGCCAAGGTGAACCGCAAGGTCATCGAAAGCCTGATCAAGGTCGGCGTGTTTGATTCGCTGAATGCCAACCGGGCGCAGTTGGCCGCCATGCTGGACGCGAGCATGGAGCGGGCCAAAGCGGTGTGGCGCGAGCGGCAAAGCGGGCAGATGAGCCTCTTCGGCGCCGGCCCGGTGGCCCTGCCGGAACATGGGGCGGAGGAGGTGGAGGCACCGGTGGTGGACAACTGGCCGGAACTGCAGCGGCTGGCCTATGAAAAGGAAATAGCGGGCTTTTATCTGACCGGGCATCCTTTGGAATCTGTGGCCGCCGAGCTGGAGCTGATGACGGATTTCCGGCTGGACAGGCTGGGTGAGGCGCTGAACGGTCAGGTCGTGCGCGTGGGCGGCCTGGTGGCTGCTTACCGAGAGCACAAGACCAAGAAGGGCGAGCGCATGGCCTTTGTGGTGCTGGAAGACCTGTCAGGCAAAGTGGATCTGACCGTTTTTCCGAGCCTCTTTGCCAGATACGATTCGCTGCTGACCAGCGATCAGCCGCTCATTGTGGTGGCCAATGTGGAACAGGCCGAGGAGGGGCCGAAACTGACCGCCGAGGATATCCGCACCTTGCCGGACGCGCTGGAGCACAGTTGCGAGCAGCTTGTGCTGCGCCTGCCGGCAGAGCGGCTGGCCCGCGAGCGGCTGGCCGGGCTCAAGGATCTTTTTTTCCAGCATCACGGCGGGGTTGCGGTCCAACTGGTGCTGGACTTTCCGGGCCGGGGCGAGGTGGACATCGATGCCGGGCCCGACCTGGGCGTGCGGCCGAACCGGGGCTTGTTCCGTGCTCTCAGGGCCGAGTTCGGCGATCAGGCGCTGCGTCTCAGGATGCGGGCGGCCAGGGCCGCGTCCAGAGGCGGCCGGGGCCGCTGGCGCAGAGAAGCGGAGGGCTAAGTGCTCATTGTCAATGCACCACTCGGTCAGGGTGAGAGAGGTGAAAGGGCAGGGCGGGATTCTGGTCGAGTTGGCAGCGCCAGGCAGCCGGCAGGAGCCTGCCATGTCCCGCAGCCATCTGATCCTAGCAGAGCGCATCGGCATCGAAGTAATTTGTAGCCATGGGCATGAGTTGCCGAACAATTGCTGCCTGCCCTGGCCCGCCACCACAGCACCATTTCCCGGGGGCCGCGCTATGACCGCCGCATGCGCCGCTCCGATCTGGTCGCCCGAACGGATTGCGAGCCGTCTGCGGCTGGACTATCCAGAGGATCAAGGCATGGGCACCAGTGGGAGACCATCTGCCCGCTGGATCTCTGCGGCCGCACTGCCTGGCGATGCCGGCAGCCGTCATTTGCGCCGCACCCACCGATGCCGCAGGCGGCAAGGCAGGTGCGGCCGGGGCAGATCCCGGGTGTATTGATATAGCCCGGCGGCCACAGCCTGTTGCAGGCGGATCTGGTCTGCGCTTCCAGGGGCCAGGCAGCGCTGCTCAGTTGCAAGGAGCGCAAGAGTCGCTTTCTGCTGCTGGCCAAGGCCCAAAGCAGAACGGCCGCCGCCTCGGGCGAGGGGCTTGTTCCGCGTTTGTGTGAGATATCACCAGACCTGCGAAAGACGTTGACGCTTGATAACGGTTCGGAAATGGCAGGCTTCAGGGGGCTGGAGTCGGCCACTGGCCTGCGCACGTATTTTTGCTGGCCGCATTCGCCCTGGCAGCGCGGCAGCAACTTACGGAGAAGATGCTCTTCACGGCAGCTCATCGGCTGAATAAGCGGCCCGCAACTGTTTAATCTACCATACTTCCGCTGAAGTTTTTAACCTTGCCCTCGCTGCTGCACTTGCATCTTGTGGTCATATACAGTCTTAAAGTCGAAATGCTCTAGCGGCCAGCTCTCCCCATTTCAGGAGTAGCCAGATGCATCACCTCTGTCAGCACCTCAATCGTCAGCTCCATATTTTCTTCACCGATTCCTGGATGCAGCAGGAACATGAGACTGGTTTCACCCAGTTCCCGGGCAAGGGGCAATCTTTCCTTGGGTCGCCAGCCGGTGTGCTCAAAGGCCTTTTCCAGATACACCTCGGAGCAGGAGCCTGAGTAGCAAGGCACTCCGCGCTGGTTGATCTCCCGCATGATACGATCACGGTCCCAGCCCGGCAGAAGCTGCTCCGGTTCCACAAAAACATAGCCTTTATAGGCGGCATGCTCGCTGCCTTCCGGCAGCAGAGGCACGCGCAAACCAGGGAGTTGCCGCGCCGCCTGCCAAAGCATCTGCAGGTTGTGCAGGCGCTCGGCGTGCCAGCCGGGCATGCGGCGCAGTTGAATGCGGCCAATGGCCGCCTGCATTTCCGTCATGCGCCAATTGGTGCCGAAACTCTCGTGCAGCCAGCGGAAACCAGAGGCATGCTTGCGTTCGTAAACCGCTTCCCAGCTTTTGCCGTGATCCTTGCAGGCCCACATCCGCGCCCACAGGGCGTGGTCATTCGTGGTCACCATGCCGCCTTCGCCGCCAGTGCTCATAATTTTATCCTGGCAGAAAGACCAAGCCCCCACGTGGCCAATGGCGCCAACCGAGCGCCCTTTGTATCTTGCGCCATGGGCCTGGGCGCAGTCTTCAATCACAAAAAGGCCGTGTTCCCCGGCAAGCGTCATTATCGCATCCATATCGCAGGGCCAACCCGCAAGATGAACGCATACTATCGCCCGTGTACGCGGACTGAGGACAGGGCGAATGGTCTCGGCACTGATATTCTGGGAATCGCGGTCTACGTCGGCGAACACCGGGACTGCGCCACAGTTGACAATGCAGGAGGCAGAGGCCAGAAAAGTCCTGGGCGTGACCACCACCTCATGGCCCGGGCCAATCCCCAAACCGTGCAAGGCCAGATCAAGGGCAACGGTGCCGTTGGCCAAGGCAATTGCATAATCTGTTTGCACCCAGGCGGCGAATTCCTGCTCAAACTTGCGGCACTCCTGGCCCGTCCAGTAGTTGACTTGGTTGGAGAGCAGAACCCTGCTGACCGCATCTGCTTCTTCTTGGGTATAGTGAGGCCAGGGAGCAAAGGGAGTGTTCAGCATGACAAAGTTGTCTATTTTTTGAAGAGGTATGTTTGTTGACCGCAACAAGTGTTTTGTGCTGCCTTCAATGCGATGCCGTGTTGTGGGTTGAACTGAATTTTTGGCACAGCCCAACTTGGACTCAACCTTTTTGCATTGGTCGGGCCGGATTGCCGATAACCGTTGTTTCCGGCGGCACATCCCTGTAACGAGCGGTTGTTTAGAATTTTTTGTTTAACAGCCCGTTGAAAAACTATATTTCAGATTTACAGGAATTGCAAAGTTTAAGTGACGCAGAATCAGTGAGTTGCCCTCCTGCCTTGCAAGGTTTTTGACTCGCAAGGCACATTGCTGCGGCTTTTTCAACGGGCTCTCAATCATTCTTTCCCTCATCAGTAGAGGGGGCAGGACAAGAAAACAATGAGCTGGAGTTGGGATCTGCCAAACTGGACAAAATTTGACGATTAATCAGCGTGTATCGTTTGCCATTTAATTCAATAAAGGCTCCATCGTAGGGGGGGAACCAAAAAGCTCGAATTTTCCGGTCAATGTCGTCGGTCGCGGGGTTCAGGCACTTCATATCTTCCAGCTCTTTTCTCGATAGATAGATTCCCCCTTTATTTTGTACTCGGTTAATACTGGCAGGATCATCAAGAACAGCATTAACAATTTCCATAAATAGGTCTTTAAGTACTTTTTGTGATTTTTTTTCAAGAGTTACCACTGTTTCAGTATAAAAATCAATTGGAAAATACTTTACTTTTATTATATCTCCCGTATCTATATTTTCATCTACAAAATGTGCAGAAACTGCCCATTTTGGTAAACCATGGAGAATTGCCAAGTTATATCCGCCAACTCCTTTAAAATCTGGGAGAGGTGCAGGATGAAAGTTTATGATTCCAATTTTTGGCATAGAAATAAACTCACATTTGAGCTTTTTCCAATACAATACTGAAAGACCAAGATCAAAAGATAGTCTCTCATTGCGCAGTGCCTGAATGGCAGATTCAGAATCAAAAAGTGGAATGCGGTAATTACGGGCCACATCTGATGTAATTGAATGTTGCAGATGCGTATCCGACAAAACTCCAACAACTTCTACATCTTTCCGGGTATCTAGCAACCATTGCAGGCATTTTGCAGCAACCTGCTTTCTACCAAGAAATAATATTTTTAATTTTTTCATAATTTTCCCTTGAATTTCACTTGCCCAATACCATTGGTATCATCAATATTTTCACGTAGCAATACCTTCTTTAAGGTTACTGCCAGAATTTTAACATCTACCCATAATGTCCAGTTGTCCACATACCATACATCCAGCTCAAATTTTTCTTCCCAGCTCAGGCTGTTGCGGCCGTTCACTTGGGCCCAGCCGGTTATGCCGGGTCTGACTTCATGCCGACGAGCCTGCTCGGCCGAATAGAGCGGCAGATATTCCATCAATAGGGGGCGTGGCCCCACCAGGCTCATGTCTCCCCTGAGTACATTCCATAATTCCGGCAATTCATCAAGGCTGGTGGCCCGCAGCCAGCGGCCCAACCTGGTCAGGCGTTCCGCATCCGGCAGGGGCCTGCCCTGCGCATCAAAGGCGCTGCGCATGGTGCGAAATTTTATGAGTTGAAACGGGCGGCCATGTAAGCCTGGACGGGTTTGACGAAAAAGTATCGGAGGCCCATGTGTTATCCGCACCAACATGGACAGGCCGAGCAAGGCGGGCCACATGAGGGCCAGTGCAATCGCGGTCATGCCCACATCAATCAGGCGTTTGCCAAAGCGCTTATAGCAGACAGATTGCATGATGATAAATTCCGTTGCCTTGAACGCAGCGATTTCTCATACAAGACTCAAGACAATCAAGATGCTGCAACAGTGGGAGGACATTGTCCGCATTTTGATGTTTTCGAACAAATCAGTTGAATCAGCCGTTGGTTGACCTTGCAGATGTCATAATGCTCCAGGGCAAGTTGCCGACTGGCCAGACCCATGGAAGTGATGAGTTCAGGGTGCTGCATGAATGCCATCATTTTTTCCGCCAGGAGCTCAGGGCTATGCACGGGCACCAAAAAGCCATTTACCCCATCGGCAACTGTCTGCCGGCACCCTGGAACATCGGTGGTAATGACCGGACGTCCCATCGCCAGAGCCTCCTGGGTACTTAGGGGAACTCCCTCCCGGTATGATGAGGGCAGCACAAAAACGCTCGTCTGGACAAGCCAGGGCTGTACCGGAACATGACCCTGCCATTCGACAATGCCTTCATCATACCATGCCTGCACCTCAGAACGTGTGATGGCTCCTGGATTCTCGTCAAGATCGCCAAGTAAAATAAATCGAACCTGAGGATTAATTTTTTTGACAATTCGGGCGGCATTTACATAATCTTCAACCCCTTTTTCACGGAGCAGCCGCGCCACCATTAAGAAGGTAAGGGGCTCCACTACAGGATGTGTAAAGGGCCACTTGTTCAAATCAACGCCAATGCCGCCGAGCAGGAATGTCTTGCTGGCTGGTAACAAGCGAGCAGCAATGAACTCATTTTGGTCGTCAGGATTGAGAAAAATCACTTTATCAGCGCAGGAAAGTCCCAGTTTATATAGCAGCATAACCAATCGTTTGAGCACACGACGCGCCAGAGAAAATCCTGTGGGGCTAGGAGTAAAAATGAATCCAAGACCTTCAATCAATGCAATCCGATACGGTACATCGGCCCACTTTGCTGCCAATGATCCGAATATTACAGGTTTGATAAAATAATTCAGAACGATATCTGGATGTATTCGCTTTAATAAACGGGCAAGTTGCCAAGTACTCAGAATATCGACAAATGGGTTCATGCCAACACGGCTCATAGAACAATCTATGGGGATAGCGCCTAGACTTTGAACAGCCATACGGGTCTCATCATCAAAGTTGGGGGCAAGTGTAAAAACTTGAATGCCCTTATCGCACAACGCCTTAATTAACTGACCCCGGAAATGTGTCAGGGATGGTGCATGAGATGTAATAAAAGCCAGTTTCAACATTATATTTTTTAAGTCAAATGTATTCAATGATATCAAAACTAAATACTATGATGAAAAGATTAAGTTTTACATTGAGTCATATTGTTTTTTGCTGATAAAATATAGAAATAACATAAATATATAGAAAAATAATTAAACATACGTAAGCGAATTGCAGTGCCAAGATTATCATTAGCTATAATCCAAATAGTTCCATATACGACGAAAAATATAATTAAGAACCTGTTAAATTTATCAGTAAATCTAATATTTAAGATTACATATATCAACATATAAATAAATGGTATTGATTCAATAACAAATACAAAAAATAATTTTATATTAATAATATATAATCCAAATAATTGATAAAGAGCGCTCTCTATATAATTAACAAGAAAAAATTTATAATTTGAAAAATCCAGCAGCATAGTACTTCCAGAATTCATTATAGAATCTGAAAAAAGAGTTCTATATTCCAATAAATTACTGAAACAACCAAAATAATTAGCAATAAATAAAATAATCATATATAGGAGAAAAATAAAAAAAATACGTGATTTGGTAAGTTTAATTTTCCAAACAATTAACGATATCAAAAAAGCAAAACCCAAATATGGTCTTAGCTTATACAAAAAAGTACCAAAGCATATTGATAAAATAAAATAAGGCAATTTATTTTTGTTAACCATAAATTTTTTTACAAATAAACATGAAAGCAGGAAAATAAACATCATAAAAACATCACGGTAAATGTCAAGTGTATAAAAAAATAGAGTTGGATAATATAGACAAATAAAAATAGCATATAAATATATTTTTTGCTGTTTATAATAATTCAATCCTACAATTTTTATAAATAATACGGGAATAAATATCTGATTAAGCAATAGTAGAAAATAAGAAACACCTTCTCTCGAATATAATGATGCATCATTCAAAAATCTTAATAATACAGGCCATATCTTAACTGCAACATCAGTAATACCAATGGCATAAGCATGATAATAGTCTGAATCATTTCCACCGCCTAAATTTATAGTAATTAAATTATTTTTTATCATAAAAAAAAGCACAATCTTGTAAAAAAATAAATTTATCAGTAGGATAAATAATATAATATTAGAGGATTTTAATTTTAACGACATAGTCATTTTATAATTTTATTAGAGGATGCATGCAAATTGCAAGTGCACTGGCGATTGCCTGGTTAAAAACCTCAGCGCAGTCTGGTAGTGTAAACATTTGCGCGGCCGGTTGTTCAGTTGCTCTGCGGCATCCAAAACCATCTTTTCCGTGATCTTGTGCAAGCTGCTGCCTCTTGGAAAATACTGCCGCAAAAGCCCACCCTCGTTTTCGTTTGTGCCACGCTCCACAGAGAATGCGGCCTGCAAAAGTACGCGCGCAGGTCTGCCCGCTCCAGCTCCCTAAACCCTGCCATTCCGGACCTTTATCCAGCGTCAAAGTCGTCCGCAGACATAGTGGTATCTCGCACAAACGCAGAACAGGCGCATCTTTGAAAGCGGCGGCCGTTTTGCTTTGGGCCCTGCCCAGCAGCAGAAAGCGACTTTTGCGCTCCTTACGATTGACCAGCGCTGACTTGTCTCTAGAGGCACAGACTAGATCCGCCTCCCCAGTCGCCTATGCGGGTTCTGCCTGCACGAGCTGTGGTTGCCGGGCTTATCAGCCCGTTGAAAAAGCCGCTGCAATGCGCATGGCGAGCAAAAAACCTTGTAAAACTGAAGAGCAACTCGCTGATTCTGCGTCATTTAAAATTTGCAATTCTTGTAGTCTGGAGCCTGAAATATAGTTTTTCAACGGGCTGTTATATCGCGTACGGGAAACAGGCGTCTGACCCGGGGCCGTACCTGCTTTGTCACCTCGGCCTCGATGGGTGCGGCGCAAATGGTGGCAACTGGTATCGGCAGGCTGTGCGGCGGCATAAATCCAGCGGTAGATGGTCTCCGGGCTGATGCGCATGGTTTGATCCTCTGCTGGATAGTCCGGGCGAATACGCCCTGCAATTTGCTCAGGCGCCAGTCGCTACGGGGCTTCTCATCGACTCGGGCGACCAGATCGGAGCGGCTCATGCGACGGTCATGGCGCGGCTCCCGGCACCGCCTGTATGGATTCGGCCAAGACACGTAGCGATTTTTCGGCAAAGCATTCCATGGCTACAAATAATTCGATAACAATGCATTCTTCCAAGGTCAGATGGCTATGGGACGTGGCGGGCTCCTTCTGGCTGCTTGGTGCTTGGCACTGCCAACTCTACCAAAATCCCGCCCTGTCCTTCTAACTTTTCATGCCCCTGCCCAGGTGGTGCGTTTGGAATGAGATTCTACCGGGCTCCTGTGTACTTTGCCCATCCCCACAGCCCTTGGGAGCGGGGTACAAACGAGAATACGAACGGACTCATTCGCGAATATCTGCCCAGGGGACTTGATTTCCGGGATGTGCAAAACGATGATGTTCTGCGGATTGTAGAAGGTCTGAACAAGCGCCCCAGAAAGTGTCTTGGCTTTCGTGCCCAGCGAGAGGCCTTTTTCACTTTGCCTGTTGCTTTTGGATTGAGAATCTAGGTTCCCTTTATACTGCAAATCCACACCAAATGACGAGGAGCCCTATTTTCTTTATATATTTATCGTTCATTTTTTGGTAATAAGTACTATTTCAATAATTTATATATCATCGCAAGCAGTTAAGTGATAATAAAGCTTTGAAAGAAACAATTTTTTATCAATCCACTCTTTTGCCATCTCGCGTACTTCTTCTTTGCCAAGATCACGGACTAAAAAAGCAAAGTTTATCAGTTCGCCAATGTCCCCCTCATTTTTTTTATAAAATTTCACATCTACGGGAAAAACGTCTTCAAAATCTCCACAAACGGGAAGTCCAAGCATTAAATATTCACGGACCTTTAGTGGGCAAGCCTGCTTCATTTTATTTCTATATAGTGCAAATGATGCCAAGCCTACCCAACACTGAGCACTCAGTTGCTTTATCTGTTCCTGTGACAAAACGCCATGCAGTCGTACTCGTGGATCATTGGTAAATCTATCTAATTGTGGTGGAACTTTACCTACTAAATGCAAAACAAATTGATGATTACTTTCAGTAATATTTTTTAAAAGAATGTCAAGCCCATGCCACGGTGCAAAATTTGCAACAAAAATAAATTCAGGAATATCTTTCTTTCTTTTATCAATAAGAATATTATTGCTAATTAGAATGCCATTAGGATAAATGAATTTAGTTTTTTTAGTTTTTTTAGTTCTGCTTATTTCATAATCAACTATTTCTTTTGTAACACCTATAATTCCTTTTGCATTATCAATTGCATAACGTCCAATAATAAGTTCCAGTATAGATCGTAGAAGTCCAATAAATTTACTGTACTGTGTTAACTCTGGAACTTCCATGGTATGATGTAAGAAAAATACAGGTTTTTTACATTTTTTCACGAACCATAACTGAAAGGGATCATGAACATAATATCGTAATAAAAATATATCTACATGATCCTGCTGCTGAAAAAGCCATCTAATATAGTTGTATCTCAGTTTTATCCAAGGAATAATTTTACTGCAAAATTTATCGCCATTTTCATTTTTTATCTTTTTATCCCTATATATAATATTATAACAACTATTTATATTATAAGGACAGTACATTTTTACTTCCCAACTTATACCTAGTTGATTTGCAGCATTCTGCTCATGCTGCATTTGCTGAATTATTCCAAAACTTGGAGAAAGCAAAGCAGCACTATGTAAGATATGAAGCACAGTTTTACCAGAATTACTATTTTTTAAATTCATACAGTCTACCTATTACTTATTTTAAAATTATTATTACCATCAAAGCTGATTTAGCTTTTAAGACTTAACAAGTCTCGATATAATTTTTTCAGCTGCCCTGCCATCTCCATAATAAAGAATTTTATGCTCCACATTTTTTCTTCTTAGAGCGCTCCCAATTTTCACTGGATCAGTACCTACCAATGTATTCCATCCGGCATCAACCAGTTCAACCCATTCGGTTTCATTCCGAAGTGTCACACATGGCTTGGCATGAAAATAGGCTTCCTTTTGGACACCTCCAGAATCTGTAGCGATCATTTCCGCATTCATCTCAAGCCAAATCATTTCCAAATATCCGACCGCCTCAGTTATATGCACATTGGAGGGCAAAGAAAGAGCGCACCTTTTAATCTGTGAACGTGTCCTCGGGTGGAGAGGCAGAATTACAGGTTTTCCAGCATCGCCAAGACCGGTTAAAATTGCCGCCAACAGCTTCTGATTATCCGTATTTTCAGCTCGATGAATGGTGGCAAGAATATATGCCTCCTTGCCAAGTTGCAGTGAATCAAACCACACAGGGCGTCGTGCGTGCTTACGGTAGAACAGTGCAGCATCAAACATCACATCACCAACCAGTTCCAAGCGCCCATTCGGAATACCTTCGTGTTTGAGATTTACCATGGCTGTTTCGGTTGGGGCAAATAATCGCTCCGATGCATGGTCGGTGAGAATTCGATTAATCTCCTCCGGCATGCGCCGGTTAAAACTTCTTAAACCGGCCTCCACGTGTGCCACCGGGAGATGTAGCTTCACGGCCGCCAGTGCACCAGCCAATGTTGAGTTTGTATCGCCATAAACAAGTACCCAATCCGGTTTTTCTGCCAGCATCACTTTCTCCAGAGCCTCAAGTTGACGCCCAGTCATCGCGGCATGCCCCACCCCACCAATACCAAGATTATAGTCGGGCTGTGGAATTTCCAATTCATCAAAGAAAATATTCGACATATTGGAGTCGTAGTGCTGCCCCGTATGGACAATTATTTCTTGTATATCATCACGTGTAGCTATCAGGCGAGATACAGTCGAAGCCTTGATAAATTGTGGTCGAGCACCAATGATAGTTAAGAGTTTCATTGAAAATGTAGGCCTCTAACAATTGTTAAAAACATTGTAGCAATGTGCATTGCAAGTAAAGAACTTCGTAAGGTAAAGGAGCAACTCAGTAATTCTGTGTTGCATGGAATTTCGAATTGCTGTAGCACAGGATCTGAAATATAGTTTCTCAACGGGTTACTAAGTGCAGTATCTTTCTTTCCAACAATCTGCCAAGCGTATTAATTAGCATGACTTATTATTTTTGATAAAATTTTTTTCAATTTCCTATATCTAGATATTAAATATTCATCATGCTGATGCGTTTTTGATTGCATAACTATATTAAATTCATGATTACTTAGATCTAATTTTTTTAAAATACTATTTATGGTGTTTTTCATTTCGGATTCATCGTAAATAGGCTTGTTTAATTCCTTTAATGCCTCATCGCGTGTTATTTGGCCCGAAACAATCATGCTTGATAAATGTGACTTTCTTTTGTCTACACCAAATTTTTCATAGAACCAATACTGTTGAATAAACTTTGTTAATTCATTTTCTAAATGTTTTCCTCCATAGTACTCAAAACCGCAGTATTTTTCAAGCTCCTTCATGGCATTAGTTCGATTATAGTCTATGAAATTTAGAGGACTAATCGTTTCTATCCTAAAAATAAATTTATCTATATCTTTTTTTATATCTGATATTAAATTAAGGTTGTTTAATTTTCCTTTTCCAAATTTCTTATGTATACAATTTATATTTCTTAGGTCATAGGCACTATGTGTATTTCCTTTTTGCAAAATACATTCAAGAGCGAAATTACTTCCAGACAAGAAGGTTTTTAAACAATTAGATTTTAGATATTTATATACACCAGCAAACAGTACATTATCCTGTGGTATAGCTAAGTTTGGGACGCCAGCGCGCATAAAAGCCTTTGTTAGCTCTTTAAATTGTATTGCATCTGGTTTAATAGTTTTCAAATTAAAATTTGGAAAATTAGATATCTTTTCAATATTCCTCTTGGAAACTTCTGTATCAAATCCGTCATCAATATGTACCGCCAAGATTTTTAATCCCCACTTTACAGAACCAAGATAAGCCAGGTATGATGAATCTAATCCACCTGATATACCCATGATACAATCATATTCAGTTCTACAACTTTTTAGTCTATTTATAAGTTTCTGTATTTTCTTCTGTCCTTTTTCATTGGGAAAATAAACTTTGCCCTTGATTTTAATTGCATTACTACAATAGTTACAATAACCTTCTTCATCAAAGGTTATGTATGTATCGGAGATATTATCCATAACACATCGTATACATTGTTTATATTTCATTTTTTCTTCACTGAGTAAGTTGATTTGTCACCCAACATCCTGCTGGAAATTTTCTGGTCAAAGCATAAACGGCCAGCACTAATCAATTCTGTCCACTCCTTGCAAAACAACCAGCCAACCAGAGGAAGAGCTGCTAACCAAAACAGAGCGTAATGAATCAACGCCGTTGGACCAAACAACACTGTTGCCACGGCAAAGGCGATGGTAAAGCCTACACATAGGTACAATTTGTTACGCGGAAACTGACGCCATACATGCGCTGAGGCTTCTGTTCCTGCCACGAAAAAAACCATATACGCCAACGCATTGGCCATAACTGCCCCACTGGCACCATGCTTGGGTACCAGCCAGAGATTCAACAGGACGTTAGCGGCGAGAGCGGCCAGCGTGACCCATACTGAAAGTTTGGTGCGGCGACTGATGCGAATCCCCACGCAGGTAATCTCGGACAACGTGTAAAGCAACGGTGGGGCAATGGCACAGAGCACTAGGTATTTGACGCTGATGTAATGCACAGGCAGTATATAATCGGTCAACCACGAAAAAATACCCGTCACGACAAAAATAGCGCATACCACCGATAGCGCTTGGCGGGCAACGGTATCCACGCGTACCATGTCAACGCCTTCCGCGACCCATTTGTAAACCATGGGGGCCCATATGACGGTAAAAATAGATTGAAAAATGGTCGCCGCGCCTGCAAATTTGCTAGCAACCGAGTAAATACCCAATTCACTCAAGGTTGATTGAGAGCGCAACACCAAGGTGCTAGTGGCAGTCAAACCCCAGTACGCCAAGCCTGAAATCATCAGGGGCAAGCCAAATTTGAGCAAAGCACGTGTTTGGTCCGGATTTGGCTGCGTTTCCAGTGCGAGCAACCATTCCTTGCGGGTGTTCCAAGCATACACTACTACCACAGTCAAAGTCGATGCTACAGTTATCCACAGCAGCGTCAAAAAATTACGCGTTGCACCTGTCCATAGCACAACTCCCAACAGTATCAATTGTGACGCTTTTGGCATGATTTGACTTATGGAAAATGCCAATCCACGCTCTTGCATGCGCAAGATGAGCGACAAAAAACGTGATATGTAGGAAGTTAAAATACAAACCAGAATCAATGGATAAAACCACGGATCCACTTCACAAAATAGCCAGGACGACAAGTTATTGCTAAATGGCAAGCTGACTGAGGCGCTTACTAACAGCAAATAAAATCCGGGCCGAAAACATAATTTTAATAATTGACTAGTATTACTGGTCTCATGAAATTCTCTTACGTAGGCTTGATCCAAGCCCAAGACTAACAATAGTAGGCAAAATGAAATCACCATATGCAGAATGTTGAGTCTTCCTACATCTTCAGGGCTAAATACCCAAGAGAATACCGGAACAGTAATTAAACCTAGTACGGCGCTAGCAATTGGGCCAAAGGCGAATCCTATAAAATTTTTAATTCCCATTGAAATTTAGAGCACAGTATGAATATAAAAGATACTGATTCAAAATTCTTGGTTATACCTTATCCTTGATGAGGTAATATTACTCAACGAAATTTATAGATTCCTAGTGAATTTATATAAGTGGTCACATAGAAGACTAACCAAATATTATATTAGCCCATATTTCTATATTTTCTTTCCAGGTTGAGGATCGGTCTATGAATTCTATTACAGATTTTTGCGGAAACAGGTGTTGTTTTTTTCCAGCAGAAATTTCAAGGGCTAGCGCCTCACCTATCCCATCAGTAGTATCGATAAGCCTTATGGCTGCTTTGTTTTCAATTAATTCTTGGTATGGTAACCAAGATCCAGCAATGATTCTACCGCCAGAATATAATACTTCTTGCATTGATGCGCTAAACTGGTCACTTGGCTGGATATTGATTAGAACATCAGTGCAACACCGTAATTCGGCAATATCCGCATATCCAAGAAAGTTATCAATTATTGAATAGTTTAAAATTTTATTTTTTTCTAATTCGCTGAGAATAATTTGTTTAGTCGATGGATCACCATAACCAAGATGAAAAACTAAAAAGCCTTTCTTGCGAATGTTCTCTGGAAGTAATGCGAATTTTTTGATAATCAGAGTTTGCATTTGGCTCCTGTGAGCATTATATCCGGCAGCAATTATAATTTTTTCTTCTGGGAATCCAAATTTTTTGCATGCGTCTTCTCTGGATAGTTTTTTTAGCTGAAATTTATTGATCTCATCCAAAACTGGCAGGCCAAACCTAGCAATTTTAAGCTTAGTTTTAGGAATAAAAAAATTTTTCTTATGAAAACGTTTCTTAGTTTCTGGATTTGTGAATACTATTTTATTAGATGACAAGTATATTACTTTTTGAAGTAATGCTCTCCACCCTTTCACTCTGCAAAAATCACTGCCTAAGATATTAAGGACAAGATTTTTTGTTTTCATTTTTATTAATATTATAAAAAACGATAGAAAAAAATGAACAAAGTGAATGATTATACAGTCATATTTTTCATCGAATTCACCTAATCCTTTTTTTATTGCATAACAAAAAAATATCTTATTTTTCAACCTGTTTCTTTGGGCCGTATTTAATAAAATATTAACTTGTTTCCTTGAATACCCTATTTCTGCTTTCCCATTGAAGGTAAGCAGGTCCACCAATATATTTTTGTTATACATTTGTCTAACGAAATCTTTAAGAAAGATACAATCTCCTTCTCCGATGATCAATATTTTTTTCATGACTCTGCAATAAGAATTGAAGTATGTGGTGAGATCTGGTGAATTTTCATTACAAATATGCCGGGTTTATCGTATACATATAGTATTGTTTCTAACATTGACATAATATAGCAACAATTTTATCCACATGGTTGTTCTGGAGATACGGGCTCATTGGCAGACTGATCACCAACTTTGCTGTATTCTCGGCTACCGGAGTAGGAGTGTGAAGATATAGCGATCGGTAGATTTCCTGGTTATTCAGAGGAATCGGATAGTGCACAGCAGTGGGAATACCTTCTCTTTTCAGGGCGACCTGAATCTTTTCCCTATCCTTGCTTAATATGGTGTATTGAGCAAAGACCGAGGTACGATCAGGCTGTTGAAGTATCCGGGAAAAATTGTTTTTATCCAGCATTCGGTTGTAACGGTCTCCGATTTCCTGCCGCTTTTCTATTTCCCAATCGAAACGATCAAGTTTGGCGAGCACCACCGCGCATTGCAGGGTATCCATGCGGCCCCCGACTCCAATGCGGGTATGCACATACCGTTTACTTTGCCCGTGCACACGGATTTCGCGACATGCCTGTGCCAAGCCTTCATCACTTGTAAATATAGCCCCCCCATCGCCATAACAGCCGAGAGGTTTACTGGGAAAGAAACTGGTACAGCCTATGGTTGAGAGATTGCAGCTTTTGCGCCCTTTGTACACCGCGCCAAAGCTCTGGGCCGCATCTTCGATGACCGGGATGTCCCCGTGACGTGCGGCCACGGCATTTATTTCATCCATATCCGCCGTTTGACCATACAGGCTGACCGGTATGATGGCCTTGGTTTTTGTAGTGATGGCCTCTTCAATCAGGCTGGCATTGATATTACAGGTATCCGCTTCGATGTCGACGAATACAGGAACGGCACCAAGTCGCACAATGGCTTCTGCAGTGGCCACGAACGTGAACGGGGTGGTGATAACCTCGTCACCAAGGCCGATGCCAAGGGCCATCAGGCTGATGAGCAGTGCCTCCGTTCCGCTGGCAACGGTGATGCAGTGCCTGGCACCCGTATAGGCGGCGAGGCGCTCTTCAAGTTCCTGTACCTCCGGCCCCATGATGTACTGACCATGTTCGAGAACGGCATTTATACGGGCCTGAATCTTGGGCTGCAGCGCCTGATACTGCGCCCTAAGGTCAATGAAAGGTAGATTCATGGCTCAATTCGCTCCAGTAGTGCTCCGCTTAAACGATACCGTGCGCCAGTGTGTGGGCAGGTGAATTGGCCATTGCCCTCAAGCGGCAGGGATATCTGTTCACCATATTCGCTCATCCAGCCGATCTGCCGGGCTGGTACGCCCACCATCAGGGCATAGGGAAGCACATCCTTATTGATGACGGCGCCGGCGGCAATAAAGGCGTACCGGCCTATGGTCACCCCGCAAACGATGGTGCAGTTTGCACCCAGAGTCGCACCCTGCCGAACTACGGTAGAGCGATACTCGTCTTTGCGGGATATGGCCGAGCGGGGGTTATAAACATTGGTAAAGACCATGGACGGGCCACAGAACACGTCATCTTCCAGAGTGACATTATCATAAACCGAGACGTTGTTTTGAATCTTGACGTTACTGCCAATGATAACCTTGTTGCCGACAAAGACATTCTGGCCCAAGGAGCACTGTTCGCCAATCACGGCTCCTGAACAGACATGCGCCCAGTGCCAGATGCGGCTGCCTTTTCCTATGCTCGCTCCTTCGTCAACAATGGCACTGGAGTGGACAAAGTATGCATTGTCCATCAGTCAATACTCCAGGGGCAGCGAGACGGTCCTGTTGTCGCGCGCCGACAGGTAGGTGGCGATCAGTACTTCCAGGGCTTTCAGACCTTCCCGGCCATCGGTTTCCGGTTCTGCCTCGCCGCGCAGGACATCGATAACGTTTTTGAAGTACAGGGGATGGCCAAAGCCGTAGACCGAGGTAGTCTGGTAATTGGCTTCCTTAACCTGGGCGTCGTAGTCCCTCGGCTCGGCAAATTCCCAGTGTTGAATGTCATTGACTGCCACCCCTCCAACCCGAACCGTGCCTTTTTCTCCGAGAATCGTGATCGAGCCCTCGAAGTTCTTCGGATAGGTGAGCATGGTCACGCTCATTGAGCCCATGGCGCCATTGCGCCAACGGATATTCATGACTCCAGTATCCTCGACTTCAATATTGCGTTCAAGCGTGCCGGTCATCGCCTGGATATCCGCAATCGGCCCGATGAGCCATTCGAGCAGATCAACATAGTGGCTCGCCTGGTTCATGAAGGCGCCGCCATCCAGCTCCCAGGTACCCCGCCATCTGGCACTGTCATAGTATTCCTGGGGCCGGGTCCAGAAGACGTTCAGGGTGACCATGTGAATCCGGCCAAAGCGTTTTTCAGTTATCGCCCTTTTCAGCAGTTGCAGGGTGGAATTCCTGCGGTTCTGCTTGATGACGAACAGGCGCACCTTGGCGGCATCACAGGCTTTGACCATGGCCAGACCGTCTTTCCATCTGGTGGCCATGGGTTTTTCGGTCATCACATGTACGCCATATTTGGCGGCCAGGATAGTCTGTTCCGGATGCAGGCCGCTGGGCGTACAGATGGAGAGCAGATCGATTTTGACCTCTTTGAGCATCTCGGCAAGGAGTCTGAATCCAGGCACCTGGAGTTCCTGCGACTTTGCCTCGAGTACGGCCTGGTCTGTATCGCAAATGGCGACCAGTTCCAGGTTGTCTGCATGTTTTTCAATAGAGGCAAAATGATTTTTGGAGATTCTGCCGCAACCGACAACCGCAATCCGAATCTTCCTGCCTGTGATGTTTGTGTGCATGGTTCTGATGCTTTTTGGATTGTTTGACTTTTTCAATACTGCACTGGTTCTTTGGCGATGTCAAGCCATCACGACGATGGCACTCCTGCCTCATTTGCCATTACGCACCATTTTCTTGATCCGCTGGATATGGCCGCGCCCTAGACCCTTGACTTCGCAGCCCAGTTCGAAATAGCGGGCAATGTGCTCGTCGCTGAGCAGGCCGAAGCAGTCAATAATCGCGGCCCTGGCGCCGATCATCTCTGTGACCTGCTCAGGGTTCAGGGCCCTGTAGGGCTCGTGAGGCACCGCCAGAATGACAGCATCGACTCCGGCCAGGGCGCCGGGCAGATCCTCGGCCATCCGCAATTCGCTCAGGTGCTCCTGGTTGCGGAAAAATCTCGCCCAGCTCTTGCCGGGCGCCGGATAGGAATCCTGCTTCTCAAACTCCCACCAGTGTTTGACATAGGGGTCGTGAGCTACCACCTCCGCACCCATCTCGACCAGTTTGCGTACGACCATTTCAGAGCCGCTGTAGCGGGTATCGCCTACATCCTGGCGGTACGAGGCGCCGAGTACGGCGATTCGCGAGGCAGCCACAATCCGGCCCATGTTGCGCAGCGCGTCACGAACCAGTTGGGCCACATGCAGGGCGCGGGTATCGTTGATATCTATGGCCAGCGGCGTCATCTTGAAGATATCGTCGTCAAAACCCATCAGGGTGTTGTAGGCCCAGACGCCCAAGCCGCCATCCTTGGGCAGGCAGTAGCCGCCAATGCCTGGCCCCGGAAAGATGATATTGTTGTGGGTAGGCCGCATCTTGATCGCCTTGATGACTTTCAGCAGGTCAACCCCGTTGCGCTCCGCAAAGCGGCTCCATTCGTCCAGAAAGGCAAGGATGGTGGCGCGGTACGAGTTTTCCACGATCTTGCAGGTTTCGGATTCGATAGGCCGGTCCAGCACGGTGAGGGGGAATTGCTCAACGTTGAGCACCTTACTGAGAAATTGCTGCACTCTGCTGCGGGCCTCATCGTTGACCCCGGAACAAACCCGCCAGAATTCCCGGATCGAGGCCACATACTGGCGACCCGGCATAACCCGTTCGTAGGAATGGGCAAGCAGGGGTTCAGGAACGCCGCTACTGTCTGCCCCATGCTTCTGGCCCAGGCCGCGTCGGCTAAAGGCCTTTTTCAGGATAGGGTAGGCCACGTATTCCGTGGTCCCGGGCGGCACCGTGGTTTCGATGAGCACAAGACAATGGGGCTGGATTCGCTCGCCAATAGCCTGCAGACTCTCCTCCAGCGCCTTGATCTCGGCATGGCCGTCGCGGACATTGCCCAGCGCGTTTTTGTGGTAGTCGCACTGCACATCCACTACCACCACATCGGCCAGGGCCAGGGCCTCGTAGGAAAAGGTCGCGGCGAGCGTCTTTTTTTCGTTAACGCAACGGGCGATCAGCGGTGCTACTTCCGGGTCCTCGGCTTCGACCGGGGCCCGGCCACGGTTCAAAAAAGGAATTTTCCAGTAGGAGCGTGAGCTTGGCCGCTGCATGCCAAGAACAAAGTACAGCGGCTCGCCTGTCTTCCGGTGGACCGCATCGGCCACCACGCCAGCCATTACCGCACCCACGAAGCCCACCCCCATGACCACGACGATTTCGCGGCCCAGACTGCGCTGTGCGCGGACGAGTTCCTGCAGACGCTGATTTTCCCGCTCAATGTCGGCAGGACCGGGCAGAGGAAAGGCCTGCCCATCAGGCGAGATCGAGACCTGATCACACGTTTGGGCTGGCTGGATGCGGGAGGAAGATGTGCTCATTGCTTGTGATCAATCCTGATGGACAATATTTTTGAGTCCAGATTTGCAGTGAAATATCTAGCCGTGTTCAGCTTCATCTGGAATCGGCAATTTTTTTCTGGATCACTCTTCCCTCAACAACTGGCATAGTCTGCCGTGTACTCCGGTACGATTTCATGCAGCGCGCTTTTTATACCACGACTATCATGTTGATTGGCTAGATGGACCAAGGTTTGCAGTTGACTGTGCAATTGCCGGCAGGAAGGCTGAATGTCACTTTTCAGCACCATAATTTTGCTGTGCTCTGTATCCACAATACCTTCGCCTTCAGTAATCAGCTCTTCGTACAGTTTTTCTCCTGCCCGCAAACCGACATAGGCAATCTCGATTTCTGTATCCGGATCCTTGCCGCACAGGAGGATGAGTTCTCTGGCCATTTCGGCAATCTTTATGGGCTGGCCCATTTTCAAGATGAAAATCTCCCCCCCCTCGCCCATAGAGCCCGCCTGCAGAATGAGCTGCGCTGCCTCGTCAACCGACATGAAATAGCGGGTAACCTCCGGGTGAGTGACGGTTACCGGTCCGCCCCGCTCGATTTGGCGTTTAAACAGGGGGATAACCGAACCGGATGAACCCAGCACATTGCCGAAACGCACTCCCATGAACAGAGTCTGGTGTTGTTTGGGCGCGGCCGCACGCCAGCCGGCGGTCAGGCAGGTATTTTGCCAGCACTGAGGATTGTACACCTGCATGAGCAGCTCCGTCACCCGTTTGGAGGCGCCCATGACATTGGTTGGCCGAACCGCCTTGTCAGTTGAGACGAGAACGAAACGCTCCACGCCATATAAGATGGCAGCCTCCATGACCAGTTGGCTGCCGAATATATTGTTATAGACTGCCTGCCAGGGGTTTCGTTCCACCAGCGGCACATGCTTGTAGGCAGCGGCGTGAAAGACCACCTGAGGCTGGTATGTGCTAAAAACATGCTCCAAAAGGCGGCGATCCTGCACCTTGCCCAGCACAGCCGCCGCCGGCACACCCTGGTGCTCGTGGCGCAACTCCATCTGTATCTTGTACAGGTTTTCTTCGCCTGCGTCAAAAAGCACTAGTTTGCCTGGCGAAAAGCGCAGAATCTGTCGGCACAGTTCCGAGCCTATGGATCCACCCGCCCCGGTAATCAGAATGGTTTTCCCGGTTAGATAGGCGCCGATCTGTGCATATTCCATGTGTATTTCCTGTCTGCCCAGGAGGTCTTTATAGTCAACCTCGCGAATACTGCGTACCGACAGTTTGCCATGAACAAGCTCACTAAATCCTGGCAAAATTTTATAAGGCAAAGCCGTCTCCTGACATAGGCGGACAATCGTGCGGATCCGCTGGGCATCTTGCCCCACCGAGGTGATAAGAATTTTCTGGGCATGGGTGAGTAGTGCCTGTTCTTTCAGATCCTTGATCAGGCCCACAATTGGCTTGCCATGTAATTTATAGCCAACAAGTGTTGGCTCGTCGCCCAGCAGGCCAACCACTTTGTACGGCAGATTGGAGTTGGATTCGGTTTCCCTGATTATTTTTTCTGCCTCGTCACCGGCGCCAATAAGGAGAATCCGTTCCTTGTTTTTATCTATATTCTTAATAGTTCTATTCCGAAAACTGACAAAATTGGTTTTTTGGTAGAGGAAGCGAATGGCCGCACGAAACAAAGAGATGAAGAGGAAAGTCAAGATCAGATCAAGCAGAAAAACAGATCGAGACAGTCCATCGAAGCGGTTGTAAAAGAAAACACTGCCTACAAGCACAGTGGTTGACAGAATTGAAGCAAAGCATATATGTAAAATATCATCAAAGCTTGTGTAGCGCCACATTCCTCTGTACAATCCAGCCAGATAGAAAATAGGTATTTTTATAACTATAATCAAAGGAATATATGTTATAAAGTTATGGTGCTGAATATGATAATTAAAATCAAAACGTATAACGTAGGCAAGGAAATGCGCAGCAATCAATAAAATAATATCAACAAAAAGGATGGCCCAGAAATGCCACCTTTGCATTGATGATATCAGTATATCTTTTTGCTTGTTCAAAAATATGGGTAACATTTGCTTTGCTCAATTTACAATGTGCCGGCAATCAAATTTCCTTTTTCTATAATATAGAATATATTCCAATTCTGGATGTGTGAATAATGCTATAGGATTTGTGTTTGATATTTAGCAGGAAATGTGTATATTTGCAGTTTGAATGTGCTAAAGTTCTTAAAGAACATTGACGCAATCGGTTCTTTCATAGTCAGAATTGGCAGATTTTACCGAACGTACATTCTAAATAATAATGCAGCCGATAATGTTCTTGCCACGTTCCTGGATCGTCTGTATCTCGTTTTCTATATCTCGGAATTTGGAAATTCCAACTTCTTCCACCAGAATGATATACTCATACTGGTCGATTTCATGGAGCGAGGCTAGCTGCTGGTCAACAAAGCACCATGCCTGCACAGTGCAGGATGCGAGTCGGTCGGCAAGACCCACTTGAATTTCCTGAATACGGGGCAAGGCAATAGTGCCCAGCAGGAGAACGCGCTCTCCTGCAGCAACGTGCATCCGGATATTCTCCACGGCGATGTCGAAGCGCTCCGCCCGATCAAGTCGGCTGAAGCGAGAGTTGTCACGCCATTGCAGCAACAGGCGATCCACGGCGAACATATGCCCACGTGTAGATTGGGGCGGGAAGACCGCCAGGCAGTTGAGTGGGTATCTGTCGAAAAGCTCGCTGTAAGAAAGCAGTCGACCGGACAAAAGGAGCGGGAGCGCAAGGAGTGTGGCAGTAGCACCAGCGCCAGCAAGGCCACCCAAAACCGCACCCTTGAGCAAAGCGCGTTTGCCGGAGTTGCCAGCAGCTTTGCGAGCGCCTGGTCTGGCCATCTTTTGGGGCTCTGTAAGACTACCATAGTTGTTGTACATGGTTTGCAGTTCGTTGTAGTATTGCGCCTGCTGGGAATACGTCTCTTGTTGAAAGTGTGCCAGATCAGGGTTAACATGCTCATATACGTATTTTTGCAATAACTGCGTGCCATTTTTTGGGTCAAACATGCCGGCAAGCAAAGAGAGGGCCTCTTCGGTCATGTTTTTGTCTGGCATGCTTATAGCCACTTGCACAATCTGCCGGTTATTCGGCAAGTGCACATTCATTGCCAGCCCCTGGTCGACTCTTTTTCCGTCAGTTCCTGGTACCCGTACGACCCGATGACTATTCATCGACTGCCCACCCAGTTCAATGGTACACATTTCACGGAAGTACTTGGGCTCTATTGAATATTTCTCAGCAAGAGGACGCCAGAAGGCATCTGAACGTACTTTTTCCAAATATGGATCAATGGGATCTATTGACTCACTCACATCACTTATGAGCACATTAATTATACCAATCACCTGATTGAGGGGGTCAATCTGCATACTAATGCTATTTTTAATGTATAGTTTTTCACTTTCAGTTCGTTCTAGATGATTTTTTATCTCAGATTCATAGTAAATTTTTAATTTTTTGTACATCAACATTTTATATTCATAGGATTGTTCAGGACTATATCCCGTATCATCATGTATGTACTGAATATCTCGGTGATTTTCATTGGTCTTGCTTTTGTTGATTGCAATAAATGCGCAAAAAAGAGCGCAAATCAAGGCAGCACAGGTGATTATGCGCCACTGCATCATAATCAATATAACCAATTGGCGTAGATCAATCTCTCGTTCTTTATCTTCCATGAGGATATAGCATATAAATTATTGATTAGTTTGTTTGTAAATATCGTATGAGCCGATCCGACTTTCTACTATCCAACCTAATTCTTTTAACTTCTCTTCATGTTTATTATTATGCCGTATAACCAAAACGCTCATTCCATTCTTGAGGTATTCCGATGTCATCGATTGCCACTGGGTTTGATCCAATAGATTTTCAAGCAGCATTCCAGTGCCTCTCCCCGTGACCGAGAGAATATTCGCATCATACTGGTGAATTTCTATAGTCACCTTTTCGGTGAAATATCCCCATTCCCCAGCATGATTTTGCCGTAAATAATCGGCAATCACGACAGTTTCATCCTGGAGCTTGAAGCGGTTCGAGCTGTGATAGAAATCACCCGAAAACTGTATGCGTCCTGCAAACAAAAACTGCCCGCTTGTGCCAATCGCAAGCAGGACAGCAAGCAGCGTGGCTCTTTTTCGCCACAGCCCCTTTTGCCTTCGCACCAGATCCGTGCCTGCACAGGCCAGGACGGTCTCCACCATCAAAACCCAGACAAAGCGAGGATAATAAGGCGGTGAGAATACTTTTGTCAACAACAGCCACGCAAGCGGCGGGCAGGCAAGCAAAATAAGCAGCACAAGCAGGGGCCACGCAGTTGTTCGCAAATCGGGCTTGTCACCTTTATGCAAAAGGCAATACAGCAGGGCCAGGAACCACAGCAGATAGTAATACCCACTGCCTATGACCCTTTCCGCGATCCATGCCAGTGTTGGCCAGAGCTGCGAGACTTCGTTCAGCGGGCCCATACGTTATTTGAGGATATGGTAGGCTATGCCTTGCGCCATAGCAGGGCTTCCTGCAAGAGCCAGGATCAGGCTTTGGCCAAAGCGCCTTGTTCGCCAAATTTGCCATAAACAGAAGGCAGCCAGTAACAAGGGCACAAAAACCGACGTCATGATGGTGGTCATGACTGCAGCCATTGTCACTGCCGTGAGTGCGCACCAATGCTCTCCCCGCAAACCCTGCGCTTGTTCCTGCACCAGCAGGAGAAACAGGAGGGGCAGGAAAATGGCAGCCAGCAGGGCCTTGCCCTGCCAAATGCGCAAAAGCAGGAAAGAGCCGGTAGACCATGCGGAAAAGCCGCCAAAGGCCAGGGCCGTACACATAATCAGCAGAAAAATCCAGTGATCTTCCGGATCGGGAAAGAAAGTCCGCGCGAGCAAAGAGTAGACCATGAAGGCCAGAGGAATCAGCACGCCTGGAAGAACGGTATGGCTCATGATGGCGGGATGGAGGCCCGACATCTTGGCATAGCAGGCGACCAGCAGGGGAAAAGGGGCGAGAATCCGCTGCCAGCCAACTCGCCATGGTCTCCTGGCGCCATCCTGATCAAGGCTGGCTCCTGTATAGGGACTGTGGCCATAAAGGGTATCGGTCTGCACGACACCAGTTACCAGGGCCACATAGGTGGCGTCATCCGCATCCTGGTGCTCCAGGAACACCGGAACGGCGGTCATGACGAGCATGCAGGCCAGTACCATGATGGGCAAGAGGGCTGGCTGACGCATGCGCTGGACCAAAGCGCGCAGCGGGGCCAAAAGCTCCTGCTTCAGCAGCATCAGGGAGGCAGCCGCGCAGAGCCCCCAGGCCATCGCAACCAAAACAAGCAGGCCCTTGAATTTGCCCCACCAGAGCGTACAGGGCAGAGCGATCAGCAGAAAGATGCCCCAGAGCAGAACAGTGCCAAAGACAATGGCGGACGCCACGCCCGGTTTCTGCCATTTCCAGCGTATGACCGGCAGGCAACCCACAATGTAGGGTATAATAAAAAAGAGCGAGACAATGAGCATACACTTCAGGACCAGCTCACCGATTCGCAGCATCATATCCATCTTATGCTATGCCTTTGTCAAGTGCCCGTTACCAGGCAGGTAAAGGAGAAAACAGAGATTTTTCGCCTCGCAGGCAGTACGGTTTTTCTTCTGTCAGCCCATGCAGTCGAGCTTTGCCCAACCGGAAGAGCCGCCTTGCAGCATCAGCGCATCAATGCCGCTGAAGCGATATCCCCGGCGCCCCTCAGGCGCTGACTTTGGCGGGGCGCGGCCGACGATTGGCATCTGATCAGGTCAACAGAGGGCCAACCATCAAGCCCCAAAATCCATGTCTGCAGCTTTATACCCGAAAGACCGTTACTCTACAAGCAATGCTCTCCGGTTCAGGCCCTGCATCATGCAGCCATGGCACGCACAGGCATCCGGGAGTGTCGGCAGGGGCGGGGAGCATCATGCCTGCATGATCCGGCACAGGCGCACGTAGTCGGCAAGCGAGAGCGTTTCGGCCCGGGCTGTGGCCGCGATATCCGCCGCCGCAAGCCAGGCGCAGAGTTCTGCCCGGTCGGCGGCCAGCGGCAGCAGGGCATTGGCCAGGGTCTTTCTGCGCCGGGCAAAGGTCGTCCGCACGATGCGGGTGAAAAGTGGCCGGTCAAAGGCACCCAAGGCTTCGAGCCGCTCAGGTTCCGGAAAAAAGCGAAGGCGTAAAATCAGGGAATCCACCTTGGGCCGCGGGTGAAAGGCAGAGGGCGGTACGGCAAAAAGCGGCTCCACATCGGCGCAGGCGGCCAGCAAAACCGTAGGCGCGCCGTAGTCCTTGTTGCCGGGCCGGGCAGCCAGGCGCAGCGCCAGCTCCCTTTGCAGCATCAGCACTGCCGAGTGCAGGCAGGCCCGCTGTGCCATAATCCGGAACAGGAAGGGGGTGGAAATGGCGTAAGGCAGGTTCGCCACGATTTTCAGGCGCTCACCGGGCCTGCAGAAGCTGGCCAAATCCACCTTGAGGATATCGGCGTGCACGAGCTGCACGTTTTGCGGCAGATCGCCTTGTTCCTCGTGCAGGCGTATGATGCCGCTGTCCGCCTCGATGCCCACGACCTCGTGCACTGCAGCGGCCAGGGGTCTGGTCAGGGCCCCCAGCCCCACGCCCACTTCCATGACGCGCTCCTGCGCCGAAAGACCTGCCGCAGCCACGATGCGGAGGGGCAGGTTCTCGTCCACCAGAAAATTCTGGCCCAGTCGCTTGTGGGGCGCAAGTCCCCGGGCCTCCAGGAGGCGTTTTGTTGCAAAGCGGTTCATTTCAGTGCAGGTGCGCGCGGGAATAGGCGTCGGCATCCGGCCCGCTGATCTCGCCCGCCTGAAAGGCATAAAAGCCTGCCATGGCAATCATGGCGGCGTTGTCGGTGCAGAAGATGGGCGAAGGCAGAAAGAGCGACAGGCCCTCTTCCCGGCAGCGTTTCGCGAGTTGCACCCGCAGATGCTGGTTGGCTGCCACGCCGCCGCCCAGAACCACCCGCTTATGCCCGTTTTCCCGTGCCGCGAGGAGGCTCTTTTCGACCAGCACCTCGCTCACTGCAGCCTGAAAAGAGGCGCAGATGTCCGGAATTGCGGCCGCATCCGGCCGCCCATTTGCAGGCAGAACATTCCTGACCGCAGTCTTGAGGCCGCTGAAGCTGAAGGTAAATCGCTCCTTGTCCAGCCAGGCGCGGGGGAAGTTGAAGGCCGTCGGGTCGCCGTGTTCAGCGAGTCTGGCGATAAGCGGCCCTCCGGGATAGCCCAGACCCAGCATTTTGGCCACCTTGTCAAAGGCCTCGCCCGCAGCGTCGTCCAGCGTGCGGCCCATGCAGACAAAAGCCGCAGGTCCCTCTACCCGGAAAAGCGCCGTGTTGCCGCCGGACACCAGAAGAGCGGTGTAGGGAAAGTCCGGGGCCAGGGGCTCCAGGAGACAGGCCAGCAGATGCCCGGCCAGATGGTTGACGCCCACGCAGGGCAAATGCCTGGCCAGCGCGACAGCCTTGGCAAAGGTGAAGCCCACCAGGAGCGAACCCACCAGTCCCGGCCCCTGGGTGGCGGCCAGCAGCTGGATGTCGTCAAGGGTGAGGCCGGCATCCTGCAGGGCGGCGGCCACCACCGGCTGTATCATTTCGATATGACGCCGGGAGGCCAGTTCGGGCACAATGCCGCCAAAGGGCCTGTGGATATCGTGCTGGCTGCTGATGCGGTTGGCGAGCACGCGGCGCCTGTCCGCCTCCACCACGGCGGCTGCCGTGTCATCGCAGGAGCTTTCTATGGCAAGGACGAGCATGTCAGGAGTTTCCGAATCCGGGAATGGCCAGTCGCTGCTCCAGCTTTTTCAGGAGCAGCATGGCCATGCTGACCAGCGCGAGATAGTACAGGGCAATGGCCATGAAGACCTCGGTAAAGCGGAAATGCTCCGTGGCAATGGTCTTGCCCTCGCCGGTCAGTTCCATGCAGGTCACGATATAGGCCAGCGAGGAATACTTGATCAGATAGATGATTTCATTGCCGCAGCCGTGCAGTGCGCGGCGGAATGCCTGCGGCAGGATGATGTAGAACAGTGTCTGCCAGGCGCCGAAACCCAGGGCCAGCGCCCCCAGGTATTGCCCCTTCTTGATGGAGAGAAAGGCGCCGCGCACATATTCGCTCTGATACGCGCCGCTGCAGAGCATGAAGCCAATCACCGCCGCCTGATAGGGCGACAGATACATCAGTGTCTTGAGGCGGTCCGCAAGCCGGGGACTGAAGGCCCTGAGCGGCTCTTCCAGGTGCATGTACAGGTCGGGCAGACCGTAGTACAGCACAAAGAGCTGCACCACAAGCGGCGTGCCGCGGAAGAGCGCCGCATAAAAATCGCCCAGCTTGCGCAGCCATCTGGGGCCGCAGGCCCGGCAACTGCCCGCCAGCAGGCCAATGGCCACCCCGCCGCAGGCCGCAGGCACGATCAGGGCCACGCTCATCCAGAGGCCCCGGTTCAGCGCGGCAAAGAGTTCGTGATAAAAGGGCGAAAGTTCCGGCATTGACGCGCCTCAGCCCACTTCGCCCAGATGGTTGCAGAAGGCCCGGGCCCGGCTGTCCGAGCCGGCGGCCAAAAGTAGCGCGGGCTCCCCCTGTTCCACGATTTGCCCTGCCTCCATGTAGAGCAGTTCGTCCGCCAATGTGGCGATCAGGCCCATCTGATGGGTGGCCATGAGCATGGTCATGCCCTGGGCGGCCAGCTCCTTGATGACCGCGATCACCTCGCCAATCAGCTCCGGATCGAGCGCACTTGTGGGCTCGTCCAGCAGCAGGACCCTGGGGTCCATGGCCAGCGCCCGGGCAATGGCTACCCGCTGCTTCTGTCCGCCGGAGAGCTGCGCCGGATAGAGATCGGCCTTGTCGGCCAGCCCGACCTGCTCCAGCTCGGAGCGGGCCCGGGCCTCGGCCTCCTTTTTGTTCAGCTTCTGCACCTTTCTGAGCGGAGTCGTGATGTTCGCGAGCGCGTTCAGATGGTCGAACAGGTTGAAATCCTGAAAAATCATGCCCACCTGCTGCCGCAGGCGGTACAGGCTCTTTTTGTCGCGCAGGTCAACCGGCCGGCCTTCCAGCCGGATTTCGCCTTCGTCCGGCTGCACCAGACAGTTGATGCACTGCAGAAGCGTGCTCTTGCCACCGCCGGAAGCGCCGATCAGTATCTTGATTTCACCCGGATTCAGGCTCAGGCTGACGCCCTTCAAGATACGCTGGCCCGCAAAGGATTTGCCGAGGTTTTTCACTTCGAGAACAGGCGTGCTCATGGTCGGGCTTCCCCAGAATAGCCGGGAATGCGCACCCGGCGCTCCAGTCGCCTGAGCGCTGCGACCCCGACCCAGGTCAGAAGGAAATACAGCAGCCCGGCGGCCAGATAGAGGGGCAGGTGCTGGTAGGTGCGCGAGGCCACAAACTGGGTACGGGCCATGATTTCCGGCGCGCCGATGACAAAGGCCAGGGCCGAATCTTTGAGAATGATCGAATATTCGTTGGACCAGGCCGGAATGGCCAGCCTGAGCGCCTGCGGCAGGATGATGCTGCGGATGACCGCCTGGTTGCTCATGCCGAGCGCGCTCGCGGCCCGGAATTGACCGCGCGGGAGCGAGAGTATTGCGCCCCGGAAGATATTGGCCTGGTAGGCGCCGGTGGTCAGCCCAAGCACCACGGCCACGGCGGCAAGAGCCGGAATTTGCAGGTGCAGCAGGGGAAAGAGGCCGAAATAAAAGAGAAAGAGCAGTGTCAGCACCGGTACGCCGCGGAAGAACCAGAGGTAGGCCGAAAGCGCCTGGCGCAGCCCCTGCGGCCCATAGACCAGGCCTGCGGCGGCGGGCACGCCGATGCAGAGGCCGATAGCCATGGCGGCAATCACGATGAGGGCGGTGTTCACCGTGCCTGCGAGCAGATAGGGCAGGGCGGTCAGTACGGTGTCGAGCTGGCTTTCCATGGGGCAAAAGGAGGCGGGCGGCCCGCAAAAGCCGCCCGCTCTTTTTTATTTGTTCAGTTCGTATTTCTCGATCAGCTTCTGCCATTCCGGCGAGGCCATGAGCTTCTTCAGGCTGGCGTTGACCTTGGCCAGCAGCTCGGTATCTTCCTTCCTGACCGCATAGCCAAAGTCCTCTTCAGGCATGCCGAAGGTGCCCAGGATCCTGATTGGCTTCTTGCCGGCAGCGTCGTTGGCAGGTGCGTCATCCATGGTCGCCGCGTCGATGCGGCCGTTCAGCAGGTCCTCCACCGCGAGCGGCGAGGAGCTGTAGTAGCGGATGCTCACATTGTAGCCCTTGGCCGCTGCCTCTTCCTTCAACCATTTGGCCTCCGGAGTGCCCTGCTGCACACCCAGGGTCTTCCTGCCGGTGAAGACCTCGTTCACCGTGAGTTTGCTGTCCTTTTTTGCCACCATGACCAGCTTGACCACCCAGTAGGGCTCCGTGAAGGCAACCTGCCTGGCCCGTTCCTTGTTGATGGTCATGCCCGAGGCGATGATGTCGATTTTTTTGGTGACCAGGCTGGTGACAATGCCATCCCACTCGATGGGCATGTGGGTGACTTCCATGCCGAGGTCTTTGGCGATCCAGTTCATGGCCTCCACGTCAAAGCCGCTGGGCTGACCGCTCTTGTCGATGAAGGCAAAGGGCGGGAAGTTGGCGTCAATGCCGTTGATGAGTTTTTGCTTTCCGGCGGCAAGAACCGGGCTGGCGGCAAAGTACAGGGCGCAGAGGACGAGCAGGAGCAGTTTTCGCATGGCAGATTCCTTCAGGTTGTGGGATTCAGGGTATGGGGCGGATTGCCTCTGAACGGGGCCCTGAAAGCGGGCGGCCTTCATCATTGGCAAAACGGCTCTGGATATAGTGAAAAACACTCCCGGTGTCAATCCTTGGGATGCAAGGGCGCCGCTTCCGCCGGCCAGGATCGGCTTGGGCCGCGTCCGGAGGCTGGCAAGGCGCCTGGCGCCGTGGGCAGCGGCTGCTGTGCACACAGCCTGATCCCAAAAAGAACGTTGGCGCCAGGGCCTTTTGGCCCATAAAAATGCCTTTGCCACACAAACACAGCAAGAACATGGGGAGCGATGGGTGGCTCTTGAGGCGGGAGCTCCCCTGGCCAAGAGGGGCTCATGTTGATTGCCCCTTGCGGCCCCTCACTTGCCCAGTTTCTCTTCCAGTTCGCTCCAGCGCTGGTACATGGCCTCAACCGCCTGGCTCAGGGCCTGCTGCCTTTGCCAGTATTCGGCAAGCTTTTGGGCATCGGCCATGATGTCCGGCTCCTGCATGCGGGACTGCAGGGCCTCCAGTTCCGCCTCGGTGCTCAGAATGTTCGCCTCCATCTGCTCGTATTCCCGCTGCTCCAGATAGGACAGGCGGCCGGGCCGGGCCTGCTTCTTTGGGGGATCGGGCCTCCTTCCCGCAGGCTGGGCGGTTTTGGCCGCTGCGCTCTGGGCGCTCCTGTCCCTGAGCCAGTCCAGCCACTGCCCGCAGTCGGCAAAATAGGCGCATTGGCCCTGGCCGTCAAAACCCAGCACCACGGAGCAGAGCCGGTCCAGAAGCAGGCGATCGTGCGTGACCAGCACCAGCGCGCCCGGAAATTCGGCCAGACTCTCTTCCAGAACGTTCAGTGAGGGGATGTCCAGATCGTTGGTCGGCTCGTCCAAAAGGAGGATGTCCGCAGGCCGGAGCATGAGCCGGGCCAGGAGGATACGCGCCTGCTCGCCGCCGGAAAGCCGGGCCACCGGCGTTTCAAGCTGGTCGGCTCGAAAGAGGAAGCGACGCGCCCAGCCCGCCACGTGCAGGCTTCGTCCCTGATACACCACACTGTCGCCCTCCGGCGCCAGGGCACGGCGCAGGGTCTGGCTCTGGTCCAGTTGTTCACGTTTCTGGTCAAAGCTTACGATCCGCACATTGTCGGCAAGCCGGATGGTTCCGCTGTCTGGCAGCAGCTCCGGCCGCTCCTCCGCGCTGGCCGCCAGAATGCGCATCAGTGTGGATTTGCCGCAGCCATTGTTGCCCGCCAGTCCCAGTTTGAGGCCGGGCGTGAGCAGGAGGTTCAGCCCGGAGAAGAGGGGGCGCTCAAAGGCCTTGGCCAGTCCGTGCGCTGCCAACAGCTTTCTGGTCTTGCGGTCGGTGCCCTCAAAATGGATGCCTGCCTGACCCTGTGCCCGGTTGCGCGTCTGCAGCCCGGTCAGTTCTTCCTGCAGACGGTTGGCTGCGTCAATGCGGTATTTGGCCTTGGTGGCCCGCGCCTTGGGGCCGCGCCGCAGCCACTCCGTTTCCCGCCGCATGGCGTTTGCAAGCCGCTCTTCCAGAACTCTCCGGCTCTCCAGAAGCTCCCGCCGCTTCTCGACAAAATCCGCATACCCGCCCCTGTTGGCAAACAGACCATGGGGATACACCCTGTCGAGTTCGATCACCCGATTGACTGTATTTTCCAGAAAGCGGCGGTCATGGCTGACCACAAGGCAGGCCTGGGGGCTGTCCGGCCAGTTCGCGGTCAGAAGCTGCTCCAGCCAGAGGATGCCCGCAATGTCCAGATGGTTCGTGGGTTCGTCCAGGATGAGCAGTTCCGGCCTGGACAGCAGGGCGCGGCACAGGGCCAGTCGCTTGCGCAGGCCGCCGGAGAGCGCTGCCACCCTTTGGCTGGAGTCGGTAAATTCCGCACGGCTGAGGAGTGTGTGTATTCGGATGTGCAGCTCCGCTTCGCCCAGATGCAACCCGCGGCCCGCAGTCTCCAGTGCGGCATAGAGGCTCTGGCTGTCGTCAAAGCGGTCACTCTGGGCCAGATAGCCGATGCCGAGCCCTTTTTGCAGCACAATGTCGCCGCTGTCCGGTGTTTCCAGCCCTGCCAGAATGCGGAGCAGGGTGGATTTGCCGGAACCGTTCGGGCCGATCAGCCCGATGCGGTCGCCGGGCTCAATGCCGAAGCGGAGTTCCCGGAAGAGTTCCTGTGCGCCAAAGGCCTTGCCTAAGGCCTGAACCTGCAACAATGCGGCCATGTGTTCCCTGGATGGTGGTAAAAAATGGAATGGATGCAAATGAAGGGTGCGGCACGCCGGACATGGTGCGGGGTGGATGCCCATTGGCAATGCCTCATCAGCCGGGGCGTACGCAGGATGCAAAGAGCTGGGGCCGTCTCCGGCCTGTGGCCTGTTTTCGCAGGCCGCATTGGCCATGGTAGCCCGGAACGGACGAAAAGGGCAATGGTCTTTTGCGGCAGTATGCTCCAGGAGGTGGCGGTTTCCGGCAGGTCACGGGGAACGGCCTGTCAATGCCGCAGAACGGCTGCACAGGCGACCGCGCACCGTTGAGCGTCCGCCGACCTTTTTGACCAGGCCCCCAGGGCCGTACCTGCAAGTCGAATACAGCGAACCTACCGGTTGATGTGCCCTTGCAGGGCAGCCTGCACCATAAGCGCCTCCCTGGTGGCGGCCACGTTGTGGACGCGCAGGATGGCGACGTTCTGTGCGGCACAGAAGGCAGAGACCAGGGCGGTGGCGAGATCCCGTTGCTGTGCTTCGCGCTGGCCCGTGATTTCGCCCAGAAAGCTCTTGCGGGAATGGCCGATCAGCAGGCGGCAGCCAAGGCGGGTAAAGGCCGGCAGATTGCGCAGAATGGCGAGATTGTGAGCGCTTGTCTTGCCAAAGCCCAGACCGGGATCAAGAATCATGCGGGCACGATCAATGCCCGCAGCCTCCAGGCATTCGATGCGGCGGACAAGGTAGCCCGCAATTTCCGCCACCACGTCCTCATAATGCGGGGCCAGTTGCATGGTGCGCGGCTCGCCCTGCCGGTGCATGAGCACCACCTCCGCCCCGCTCTCCCGCAGCACGGCAAGCATGGCCGGGTCTTCCTCCAGCGCGCTGATGTCATTGACGATGTTCGCACCCGCCAGCAGCGCCTGCCGGGCCACCTCGGCCTTGGTGGTGTCGATGGAAACCGGCAGACCGCTCTGCTCCCGGATGGCGCGTACCGCTGGCAACACCCGCGCCAGCTCCTCTTCGGGCGGCACCGGCTCCGCACCGGGCCGCGTGGATTCGCCGCCCACGTCAATGATATCCGCTCCGTCCGTCAGCAGTTCCTGAATGCGTGCCCGCAGATTGGCCTCCGTGCAGTACCGGCCCCCGTCCGAAAAGGAATCCGGCGTCACGTTCAAAATGCCCATGATTTGCGTCATAACTGGTTCTCCCTGTTTGATTTATATTTCTGGTAAACGAGCACAGCCGGGGAGCGGCGAACCGGGGCTTTTGGACCCCAACAGGCTGTCAAGGCCGTGAGCTGCCGGTTCAAAGGCCGCCAGACGAAGACCGGCCACACAAATCGCCCTATAACTGACAGAGGCTGCAATACAAAAAGAGGAGAAGAAGGCCTGAACCCGCCAATCATAACCTGTGGCAATTCTGCGTTTTTCTCTTTTGTACGCTTGTTTATAAAGTCCGTTATCATACGGGACTGCCTCTTTCCAGCTCCGCTGGCCTGGAATGCACGAAACGGCCTCTTTGTCATCACTGCCCCTGCAGCTCAAGCCAACGGCCGGGCAATCCTTGCAGGTCACCCGTGATCTGGCCATGCTGGCGCAACGTTATCAGGTCGTGTACGAAGCCATCGGGCGGGCTCAGCCCAAATGCAGCATCACGGCCCCGCCCATGACCAACAATATGGCCAGTACGCGGACCGGGGAAAGCTTTTCACCAAGAAATATCACGGCCAGGAACATGCCGAAAATAACCGAGCTTTCGCGCAGGGCCGCCACCAGGGCGATGGGGGCCACGGTCATGGCCCAGATGGCGACGCCGTAAGAACCCAGTCCGGCCAGACCGCCGCCGATGCCTACCACGGCCCGCTTGCGCAGGTAATGCAGGTAGTCTTTGCCGTAGCGACCCAGCACATAACAGTGCAGAGGCAGGATGTTCAAAAAGAAAATCCAGCATGCGTAGCTCAAGCCGTCGCCGCTGGCGCGCGCGCCGTAGCCGTCGGCAAGGGTGTAGCCCATGATGACAAAGGCGGTGCGCAGGGAGTAAAAAATGCCTTTAAGACCGGCCTTGCGACTCACTTGCTGTTCCAGGGCAAGGGTCAGGATACCCGAGCAGAGCAGCAGCACGCCGCCCCAGCCGGCGAGGCTCAAAGGCACGTCCAGAACGCAGAGCACCAGGGCCGTGAGCATGGGCGCGGTGCCGCGCATGATGGTGTAGCCTAAGGAAAGGTCTGCCACCTTGTAGGCCGCCGTGATGCAGAGATAATAGGCAAGGTGGCAACAGCAGGAGAGAGCCAGAAAGCCCCAGGTGTTTTTATCCGGCAGGGGTAGAAAAGGCAGCAGGCAGAGCGCGCCGAGGCCGCCGCCCAGCGCGTTCATGGCAGACTCGTACAGTTTGTTGGCCCCGCCTTTGACGATGATGTTCCAGGAGGCATGCAACAGGGCCGCGCCGAGCACAAGAAAGATGATCTGGCCGGACATAAGGCCACCTCGAAAAATAAGTTTGCGCCGTTCAAGGGGATTTTCCTTGGTCTTTTTGAGTGGCGAGAGCTTGCGGTCCGGCTGGGTTTCGCTATTTGTAACCGCTATCCAGCCGGTTTTTCAAACCTTGGCCGCATCCAAGGCTCCCTTTCAACCTTCGGGCGCAATACCCCAGGTCCGACCAGGGTACAGTATCTATCCAGGTTGCAGGGCAGGTTGCGCAGGCCGATTTCAGTCCTGGCCCGCACAACGCCTGTGCTGCCTCCTAGGGACATGGCGGGCTCCTTCTGGCTGAGTGGTTGTTGGTGCTTCCAACTCTACCAGAATCCCGCCTTGTCCTTCTAACTCTTCAAGCCCCTACCAGATGGTGCACTTGGAATTAGAATCTACCCCTCTCGGGAGGCTTTTTCAATTTCCCTGTTGCTTTTAGTTTGACAATCTAGCTTGCCATCGGTTTATATCAGGTGCCTTGTTTTATGCCTCCAATCTCGTGACTACATGGTCTAGACATTTTCATTTACACGGGATAGTTATCTATGGCCTACTCGACCTTCAAGACCAACCCTATCGACCTGATTGAACTGTTGAAAGATTGTCACTGCGGCAAGCTGCAATTGCCCGATTTTCAACGTAGTTGGGTGTGGGACGAGGACCGTATTAAAGCCCTGATCGCCTCAATCTCTCGCTCGTTCCCAGTCGGTGCGCTGATGGCGCTGGACACGGGCGGCGAAGTGAACTTCAAGCCACGTCCAGTAGAGGGTTCTCCGGCCCAAGCGAAGAACGCAACACCGCAATCCTTGCTTCTGGACGGTCAGCAGCGCATGACTTCACTGTATCAGGTGACGCTACGCAACAAGGTGGTCGAGACGGTCACGCCAAAAAACAAAAAGGTAAGACGTTGGTTCTACATCGACATCCGCAAGGCGCTGAATCCGACAGTTGACCGGGAGGAGGCCATCATTGGCGTGCCTGAGGACCGGATCAAACGCACCGCTTTTGGTCGTGACGTGGCGCTGGACCTGTCAGCACCCGCCAACGAATACGCACAGCTGATGTATCCGTTGACTCAGGTGTTCGATTGGGATCCTTGGCAGGATGGCTTCGACGAGCATTGGCGAGGCAATGAGCATGAGAAAGAGCGCAACATCTTCCGTATCTTCAAGCATCAGGTCCTGGAGAATTTCAAATCCTACCGCGTGCCGGTAATTTCACTGGACCGCGATACGTCCAAAGAGGCGGTGTGCGTGGTGTTTGAGAAGGTAAATACGGGTGGCAAAGCGCTGGATGCCTTCGAATTGGTCACGGCGATGTATGCAGCAGAGGGTCATGAGCTGCGCAAGGACTGGTATGGTGATGACAAGCACAATGGTCGGCACCGACGTTTCGTGGACACGATGCGCTTGGCTGATTCCGAGGCGGTAGATTCTCATTCCAAACGCACCACCTGGTAGGGGCATGAAGGGTTAGAAGGACAGGGCGGGATTCTGGTAGAGTTGGCAGCACCAACAACCACTCAGCCAGAAGGAGCCCGCCATGTCCCATACCCATCTTACTCTGGAAGAACGCGTCAGCATCGAAATATTTGTGTCCATGGGCATGAGTTGCCGGGAAATGGCCAGACGCCTGGGCAGGAGTCACAGCACTGTTTCCCGGGAGCTGCGCCGCAACGCAGGCTCTGCAAAAAAAGGTTATCGTGCGCAGAGCGCAGAGCGGCGTGCCCACAAAAGACGAAAGAGAGCAAGGCATTACCGCTGTATGCGCCGTCCCGAACTGATCACCTGGGTCGATGAAAAGTTGCGTGCAAACTGGTCTCCCGAGCAGATCGCGGGCCGCATCCGTCTGGAGTATCCAGAGGATCAAAAAATGCGTATCAGTACAGAGACTATCTACCGCTGGGTCTATGCAGCAGCACAATTCGGCGATACCAGCTACCGCCATTTACGCCGTGCCCACAAAAGGCGAAGGCGGCAAGCCAGGTATGGCCAGGGACGGCGCCTGTTCCCCGGACGTATTGATATCAGCCAGCGGCCGGGGATTGTTGCCGGGAGAACCCGCTTTGGTGACTGGGAAGCCGACCTTGTCTGTGCCTCCAAAGGAAAGGCGGCGCTGCTCACCTGTAACGAACGCAAGAGCCGCTTTCTCCTGCTGGCCAGGGTACAAGACAAGACAGCCGCGTCCTTCAATGCGGGGCTCATTTCCTGCCTGCGTGCTGTGCCGTCAAAGCTGAGGCAGACCTTGACGCTTGATAATGGTTCGGAAATGGCAGGCTTCAGGGCGCTGGAGGCAGCCACTGGCCTGCGCACGTATTTTTGTAAACCACATGCCCCGTGGCAACGTGGGACGAACGAAAACAGCAACGGGCTTTTGCGGCAGTATTTTCCCAGGGGCATCAGCTTGCACAAGATCACGGAAAAGATGGTTTCGGACGCCGCAGAACAACTGAATAACCGGCCGCGCAAATGTTTACACTACCAGACTCCCGCTGAGCTTTTTAACCAGGCCCTCACCGGTGCATTTGCAATTTGAATTCACCGGCGGGGATTATCGCCAACGTGAGCAATACGGACTTCCTGCAGGCGATCTCGCTGTTCTACACGCGCCAGCGCCGACGGGAGGCCGAACGTGCCGGCAAGGCAGGCAAGGATCTTCCGACCGTGATTGGTAACCGCCAAGCACTATTGAACTTGCCGCTGTCGGCCTACAAGCGGTACGAAAAGCAGGTAGAGCATGGCTTCGTGCAGGCGGCGAAGTTCCTGCACATGCAGCACATCTACCGCATCTTCGACCTGCCCTATCAGTCGCAAATCGTGCCGCTGGCGGCGATTCTTGCTGACATCGGCGAGGCATGGGAGCACGAGGCGCACCGCGCCAAGCTTGTGCGATGGTACTGGAATGGAGTGTTCGGCGAATTGTACGGCTCAGCGGTTGAGTCTCGCATCGCCCGCGATTTCATGGAGGTGCCTTGCTGGTTACAGGGCGGGCCGGAACCATCAACGGTGAGCGAAGTGATCTTCCGCGCCGGCCGCCTGAAGACCATGCACGCGCGCTTGTCTGCCGCCTACAAAGGCATCAACGCACTGCTGATGAAAGAAGGCGCGCAGGATTTTCGATCCGGACAGAAGTTCGACCATACGGTGTTTTTCGGAGAAAACGTCGATATCCACCACATTTTCCCGAAGGACTGGTGCAAGAAGCAGGGTATCAAGCCAGCGATATACGACTCCATCATCAACAAGACGCCTCTATCGTTTCGCACCAATCGCATCATCGGCGGTGTGGCACCCTCCAAATACTTGGCCAAGTTGGAGAACGGCGACAAGCAGACCCCGGCCATTGAACGGACCAGATTGGACGAGTACCTTCGAACACACTTGATCGATCCGACCATACTGCGTAATGATGACTTCGAAACCTTTATGGAGGATCGGCAGCGACAACTGCTTAGGCTAATCGAACAAGCGATCGGCAAGGCTGCCTACACTGGAGATGAGTCGGAAGAGGGTGTAGATGTGGAAGGCGATGCAGATGCGGTCGAAGCCGAAATGGTGATCGCATCATGATCGACAAAAAAATGTCTAACAACAGGTTGCAGCCGACGTTGTTCTGCTACGATCCCCAACGCGGCTGAACCTAGGGAGTAGATTCTCACTGCAAATGCACCACTTGGTCAGGGTGAGAAAAGGTGAAAAGGACAGGGCGGGATTCTGGTAGAGTTGGCAGTGTCAAGCACCAAGCATCCAGAAGGAACCCACCATGTCCCATAGCCATCTTACACCGGAGGAACGCATCGGCATCGAACTATTCGGAGCCATGGGATAATTTGCCGAAAAATCGCCACGTATCTCGGCCGAAGTCATACAAGCATTTGCCGGGAGCTGCGCCAGGGTAGCTCCAAAGCCGGCTACTGTGCCCGGACTGCTGACTGTCGGGCCCGAAAAAGACGAAAGACGCCGCGCCCACCGATGCCGCAGGTGGCAAGGCAGGTACAGGCACGGCAGACACCTGTTTCCCGGGTGTATTGACATATCTCAGCGGCCACAGCCTGTTGCCGACAGAACCTGCTATGGAGAGTGGAGGCCAATTTGGTCTGCGCTGCGGGAGGCAAGGCGGCGCTGGTCAGCTGCAACGAACGCAAAAGCCGGTTTCTGGTGTTGGTCAAGGCCTAAAGCAAGAGGGCCACCTCGTGCAATGCGGTTCTTATTCCTCGCTTGTGTGCTGTGCCATCAAGCTTGAGGCAGACGCTGACCCTTGATTTTTCTGCGGCCTGAATCTCATACACGGTTTTCACTTGGCTGAAATGAATCGTTTGCGGGCTTCAGGGCAGGCGTCCCGATCTGGGACAGATGCTCCCTGCAGCCCAGCGCCAGCACTGAAAGAGCCCTCCGGAACCAGATTCCAGGAGGGCTCTTTTTGTCCGCGCCGGGCAGGGCTGCGCAATCAAGCGGCCTGACAGAGGGGCAGAACTGAAAAAGCCCCCTCGGAACTTCCGTTCCAAGGAGGCTTGTCTGGTGCAAGTCAGCAAACTGGCTGAAATTATATTGGTGACCCCAACCGGGTTCGAACCGGTGTTACCGGCGTGAGAGGCCGATGTCCTAGACCACTAGACGATGGGGCCGCGCGGCCTGACGGCGTTTTGGTGGGCGATTATCTAAAATATCCGTGATGCTTTGTCAAGCGGCATTCCACCCTGGCTGGCATGGAATGGGCAATTCCCCGGTTTC
The DNA here is from genome assembly GCF_002952055.1 of Desulfobulbus oralis. Classification (NCBI taxonomy): domain Bacteria; kingdom Pseudomonadati; phylum Thermodesulfobacteriota; class Desulfobulbia; order Desulfobulbales; family Desulfobulbaceae; genus Desulfobulbus; species Desulfobulbus oralis. The sequence continues at coordinate 1,423,474 of NZ_CP021255.1, forward strand.
AGGGATCTGCTCCGATGTGCCGCCCCAGTTCGAAGGCGGCCTGCATGCTTTCCGGCCGCTTTCGAACCGCGCCCCGGGCATCCACGCCCCGCACCACCACCTCGTCCCGGAAAACGATATTCATCGCATCGAAGGCATAGCGCAGGGTCAGGCGTGCGCCGTCAAAACATTTGGGACCACCGGTGGCCGCCACGCCGACGAAGTAGCCAAAGCGTCCCCTGCACGCGCTTTCCTGACCCAGGATGTGTTTCCGGCTCCAGAAGACCTGGCAGCGATCGACAAAGGCCTTGGCCTGGGCAGGTAGACCGTAGAAATAGATGGGCGAGCCGATGATCAGGTGCCTGACCTGTGCGATTCGGGCCGCCAGAGCGCTCATGTCGTCATCAAACGCGCAGAGGCCGGCGCGTTCACAAAGGCCGCAGGCGGTGCAGGGCGCGATCCGCATCCGGGCCAGCCGCACGACTTCGGCGTCCCCGCCTGCGGCCTGGATGCCATCCAGTACGCGGGCCAGAAGCATTTGCGTGTTGCCGCCTTCGCGTGGACTGCCGTTAAGTATGAGGACGCTCATCAGCCTTCTCCGGCTTCGGGGCCGCGGGCAGACGGCCGAACAGGCCGGTCAGGTCCCGGAGCCATTCGGCCAGCCCCTCATCGATGCGTTCGGCCGGACAGCGCCACAGCCAATTGCCCTCGGCCTGGCCTGGTCTGTTCATGCGGCAGTCGTTGCCAAAGCCCAGGAGATCCTGCATGGGAAATATGGCCAGCCGGGACGGGGCGGACATGGCCAGATAGATCAGATCAAGATGAAAATCGCCGGGATGGTCGCTGTGCGCCCGGGCCAGACGCCTGGCCTCCTGCCTGGAGGACTCGGGCACCTCCGGGTTCATATACCAGCCAACGGCGGTCTCGTTGTCATGGGTGCCGGTATAGATGACGCTTTCAGCCGGGCAGTTGTAGGGCAAATAGGGATTGTCCGGGTTCATGTCAAAGGCGAAGAGCAGAATCTTCATGCCAGGCAGGCCCAGGGCGTCGCGCAGCGCTTCGACTTCCGGGGTGATCACGCCCAGGTCTTCGGCGATGCAGGGCAGATGGCCCAGCCGTTTGGCCATTTCAAGGAAAAAGGGCAGGCCCGGACCAGGCCGCCAGGAGCCTTTGACCGCGGTTTGTTCCCCGGCCGGCACCGCCCAATAGGCTTCGAAGCCTCTGAAATGATCGAGCCTGAGGACGTCGGCGAATAAAAAATTTTGGCGCAGCCGCTGCTCCCACCAGTCGTAAAGGCGGCTCTGCACGGTTTTTTCGGCAGCGTTCCAGCGGTAGAGCGGATTGCCCCAACGCTGGCCGGTTTTGCTGAAATAGTCGGGCGGCACACCTGCAACATGGGTGGGCAGGCCGCTCGCGTCCAGTTCGAAAAGCTCCTGATGAGCCCATACGTCCGCACTGTCCAGGGCCACGTAAATGGGCATGTCGCCGATCAGGCGGACGCCCTGTTCGGCGGCGTGGCTTCTGAGGCGCTGCCACTGCCTGAAAAAGAGATATTGCAGAAAGCAGTGCCTGCGAATTGCCGTGTCGAGCTGTCTGCGCGCCCTGTCCAGGGGCGCTTGCTTGCGGCGGCGCAGCTCTTCCGGCCATTGGTACCAGGCGGCTCCGCCCTGGCTTTCCTTCAGGGCCAGAAAGAGACCATAGTCCAGCACCCAGGGATTTGCGGCCATGAAATCCTCCAACTGGCCGGCATGGGCGGGGCTCTGAAAGGCCGCCCAGGCAAGGGCGAAGAGGACTCTCTTGTGCTGGACTACCCTTTCATAATCAACGGTAAAAGCGGAAAAATCCGGACAGGCAAGCTGATGCGCCTCAAGGAGGCCGTCTGCCATCAGGAGTTCCGGGCTTATCAGGAGCGGATTGCCGGCCAGGGCCGAAACACTGGTGTAAGGCGAATGGCCTGTTCCGGCGCTCACAGGCCCCAGGGGCAGAATCTGCCAAAAGCTTTGCCCTGCACGCTGCAGAAAGTCCACGAAACGATAGGCGGCCGGTCCCAGATCCCCGATGCCGCACGCTCCGGGCAGGGAAAAAACCGGCAGGAGTACTCCGCTTGATCTTTGACTGAAAATGTTTACCTGTGTGGCCATCAATTGTCCCCAGAAAAAGAAAGGTATAAAAGCATCCTTACGCGCTGGCCACTTCTTTTTACCTGAAATAGCGGGAAAATGCTCCTGTTATCCCGCCGTGGCGAAACAGGGCCCACATGCATTCTCTGTTTGAGATTAGGCTGCATATCCTGTAAAATATAACGTTCATCCCTGTCTTCTCTGCCGGAAGACAGCACCATTCTCAGGGGGGAATGCTGTGTTATCAGACATCAAAAACGATCTTCTCGAGGCGGGAAAGGATGAAGGGTGCATCACCTTTCAGCACCTGAACGAACTCTTGCCCGATCAGGTCAAGGATCCTGGCGCCATTGAGGAACTGTTTGATTTTCTGGGCGAGAACAACATCGAGATTGTCACCCAGGAAAAATCCGGCAAGCGGATGACGCTGGCCGGTGAAGAGTGGACGGGCCGGAAAAACGCCGAGGAAGAAGGTGCGTCCGAGGCTCTGCCTGACAACGAAGACCACGAGCCGGAGGAGACCACGACCACCTATCTCCGGGAGATGGGTCAGTTCGACCTGCTCACACCCGAAGAGGAAGCCAGGTATTCGAAGACCATTCGGGAAGGTTTTGACGCCATCATCATGCTGATTCGGGAAGACAGGTCGGGAACCGAAGAAATCCGGATGCTGGCCGAGCGCATCGATCTGTGGGAGCGCCGTGACCCGATTCTGAAGCCCAAAAAGCAGCAGCTCAACTACATGCGCCAGTGCGTGCGCCGCGCCAACAGCAGGCACCCGGACTGCAGCGAACTCTTTGAACTGGCCACCAAGATCGAGGCCTACAATCGTAAGGTAGAGATTGCGAAGGACGCCATGATCCGCGCCAACCTCAGGCTCGTGGTGTCCATCGCCAAGCGCTACATGTATCAGGGCCTGACCCTGGCCGACCTGATTCAGGAAGGCAACCTGGGGCTCATGCGGGCCGTGTTTCGCTTCGACTACAAAAAGGGCAACAAGTTTTCGACCTATGCCTCTTGGTGGATCCGGCAGGCCATCACCCGCGCCATTCTGGACAAGACCCGCACCATCCGCCTGCCGGTGCACTTTCTGGAGTTGAGGAGCCAGTTCTTCAAAGCCTTTTATTCGCTCCTGAAGGAGCTGGGCCGTGAGCCCACGCCGGTGGAAATATCCAAAATGACCGATCTGCCCATGGACAAGATTCTGGCCATTCTGGAGGCGTCCCGCGAACCGATTTCCCTGGAAACGCCGGTGGGCGACGATGATTCGACCCTCGGCGATTTTCTGGAGAATCAGGACTCCGAATCGCCCTACGAGAGTGTGCAGAACCGGGAGCTGGCCAATCGGGTCAATGAGGTGCTCTCGACCCTGACCGAACGGGAAGAAAAAATTATCCGGCTTCGCTTCGGCATTGGCGAGCAGGCCGAATATACCCTGGAGGAAATCGGCAAGCGTTTCAAGGTGTCCCGCGAGCGCATCCGCCAGATCGAAAAGAAGGCGCTCATCCGCCTGCGTCACTCCAGCCGCCGGGAGAAACTCCGTTTTTTCCTTGATTGATCCGTTCGTTGCGATACCTGGCAACAGCCCCTTTCCCAAAAGGGGCTGTTGTATTTTCGGACTGCCCGCTTGTTTTGCGGCTGCCCTTTCCTGTCAGCAGGAATGACATGGACCTTTATATCGAACAGGCCGGACTCGGCCACATTCTGGAAAAGGTGCGCGCCGGCAAACGGCTGAGCCTTGCAGACGGCAAAACCCTTTACGAGCACCCGAATATTCTGGCGCTCGGCTATCTGGCCAATATCGTGCGCGAGCGGCTGAACGGCAAACGGGTGTACTTTATCTACAACCAGCACATCAACTACTCGAATATCTGCGTCAACCTGTGCAAGTTCTGCGCTTTTGGCCGTGAACGGGAAGACCCGCTGGCCTATGAGATGACGATCGACGAGATCCGGCGGAAGGTGCGGGAGCGGCTGGACGAGCCGATCGACGAGATCCATGTGGTGGGCAGCGTGCATCCGGATCTGCCCTTTTCCTGGTATCTGGAGATGCTGAAGGCCATTCACGAGGAAAGGCCCGGGGTGCATGTGCAGGCCTTTACCGGGGTGGAAATCCACCATCTGGCGCAGTTGGCCGGCAAATCCGTGGCAGAGGCGCTCAAGGAGCTGATGGCGGCCGGGCTGGGATCCATGCCCGGTGGCGGGGCCGAGGTGTTCAGCCCAAGGGTGCGGGCACTCACCTGCCCCAAAAAGATCTCCGGCGAAGAGTGGCTGCAGGTGGCCCGAACTGCCCACAAGCTGGGCCTCAAAACCAATGCCACCATGCTCTATGGCCATATCGAAACCCTGGACGAACGGCTGGAGCATCTGGATGCGCTCCGCCGCCTGCAGGACGAAACCCAGGGTTTTCTGGCCTTTATTCCCCTGGCCTATCATCCGAAAAACAACGAACTCGGCCAGGGCCGCAAGGCCACCACCGGCATCACGGACCTGAAAAACATCGCGGTGAGCCGGCTCATGCTGGACAATTTCCCGCATGTGAAGGCCTACTGGATCATGCTGGGCCAGAAGATGGCGCAGGTGGCGCTGGCCTTTGGCGCGGACGATCTGGACGGCACGGTCACGGAAGAGCGCATCACCCGCATGGCCGGCGGCGAGGCCGGGCAGGTGCTGGGCCATCAGACGCTCATCCGCCTGATTCGCGAGGCGGGCCTGGAACCGGTGCAGCGCGACACCCTCTACTCCAGTCTGAAGGTCTGCTGATGGCGCTCCCAGACCTCATGTCCCGCGTGGCAGCGGGGGAACGCGTTTCGGGCGGGGAATGGCTGGTGCTTGCGCGGGAGGCCAGCCTGCAGGAGCTGGGCTTTCTGGCCCATGCCATCCGGATGCGGCTGCACCCGGAGCCGCTCGTCACCTATGTGATTGACCGGAACATCAACTACACCGACATCTGCATCTCCGGCTGCAAGTTCTGCGCCTTCTTCCACGCGCCCGGAGACAGGGGCACGGTGCTGTCCCGGGAGGCGCTGGCGCAGAAAATCAGGGAAACCAGGGCCCTTGGCGGCACGCAGGTGCTGCTGCAGGGCGGCCTGCATCCGGACCTGCCTTTCTCCTTTTATGAGGAGATGCTCCGCTTCATGAAGGGCCTGGACATCCACGTGCACGGCTTTTCGCCGCCGGAAATCCAGCACTTCAGCAACTTGTCCGGCCTCCCCACCCGCGAGGTCATCAAGCGGCTGATAGCGGCCGGGCTGGACTCCATTCCGGGCGGCGGCGCGGAGATTCTGAACAACCGGGTGCGCCGGGAACTGGCGCCCAACAAATGCGATGCCGACACCTGGATCCGCATCATGGGCGAGGCGCACGAACAGGGGCTCAAAACCACGGCCACCATGATGTTCGGCCATATCGAGACCCTGGAGGAACGGCTGGAGCATCTGGAACGCGTGCGCAATCTGCAGGACCGCACAGGCGGCTTCACGGCCTTCATCCCCTGGCCCTTTCAGCCGGACAACACGCCTCTGGCCGCCAGCCGGCATATCGAAAAGACGAGCGCCGTGCACTATCTCAGGATGCTGGCCCTGAGCCGCATCTTCCTGGACAATGTGCCGAACCTGCAGGCTTCCTGGGTGACGCAGGGGCCGAAAATCGCCCAGCTCGCTTTATTTTTTGGGGCCAATGACTTTGGCTCCACCATGATCGAAGAGAACGTGGTGGCCGCGGCGGGCGTACATTTCCGGCTTTCGGAGCAGGAAATCCGCCGTCTGGTCACTGACGCCGGCTTCACGCCGCATCAGCGGCTCATGGATTATACGCTGGTCTGATGGCGATCGTTCTGCATACCGCCGCCTGGCTGGTCCCCGTGGCCGCGCTGCCCATCAAAAAGGGTGCGGTGGCGGTGGCAGCCGGGAAAATCGTAGCCGTCGGCCCGCTCGCCGAGGTGCAGGCCCGCTTTCCCGGCGTGGCCACGCACGATCACGGCGAGGCCGCGCTCACGCCGGCGCTCATCAATGCCCACAGCCATCTGGAGCTGGCCCATCTGCACGAATTGTCCCAGCAGCCGCACGTGGGCAGCTTCACTGCCTGGGTGGCCAAACTGCTTGCCCTGCGCAGCCAGAAGGGCGACAACGGCGCAGCGAGCGCCGCACTTGCCGAATGCCGGCGTCTGTATGACGAGGGCGTCTCCGTGCTGGCGGATATCGGCAACAGCGATCTGCCGCTGGATCTGATGGATCGCTTTCCGGGCAGGCTCCTGGCCTTTCACGAATATCTGGGCATAACGGAGCGGGACTCGGACAGGAACCGGGCACGGCTTCAGCTCGAAGCGGACAGCCGCCTGTGTAGCGCCCATGCGCCGTACTCCACCCATCCGGCTTTGCTGCAGGCCCTGAAGAGCCGCGCCCGGCGCCTGGGCCAGATCCTGCCCATTCATGTGGCCGAGCCGCCGGAGGAGCTGGAGCTTTTGCGCAGCGGCGGCGGCGAGATGGCAGCCTTCTCCCGTGCCCGCGCGCAGGACGAACTCCACTTTCAGCCCGCCGTGGCGCCGACGGAGGGCAGCATCCACTACCTCTACCGGCTGGGCCTTTTGGATGCGGAGACCCTCTGCGTCCACGCCGTGCACCTGAGCGAGGCCGAGCTGGATATTCTCGCCGGCACCGGAGCCAAGGTCTGCCTCTGCCCCGGCAGCAACCGCTTTCTGGGCGTCGGCAGCGCGCCGGTCCTGCGCTTTCTGGCCCACGGCATCCTGCCCGCCCTGGGCACGGACAGCAGCGCCAGCAATCCCGAACTCTCGCTCTGGCGGGAAATGCGGCTTCTGGCCGAAACGCCCGGCCTGAAGCCCGAGACCATCTTCGCCATGGCCACCCTGGGCGGCGCAGCGGCCCTGGGGCTGGACAGGGACTTCGGTTCCTTGGCAGTCGGCAAAAGCGCCGATATGATCCTGGTGCCCCTGGACAGGGCCGTTCCGGATCCGGCGGGACTCATGCAGGCGCTGGTCAGCCCGCCTGGACGGCACGTCATCAAAAGGATTGCGCCATGACAGCCACAGCCCGCATCGGCATGGTCAACTACATCAATGTGGCGCCGATTTACGAAATCTGGAAGGAAAAGCGCCTGCCCGCGTACTGGCAGGTGATCGAGGGCCATCCACGCCAGTTGAACGAGCTGCTCCTGGCGGACCGGATCGACATGGGTTTTGTCTCGGCCTTTGCCTATGCCCTGCACCCGGAGCGCTACCGGATCTTTTCCGGCCTGTCCATCAGCGCCACCGGCCCGGTGGGCAGCGTGTTCCTGTTTTCCAGGCTGCCGCCCGCCCAACTGGATGGCCGGCGGATCATCCTCACGAAGCAATCCGACACCTCCATCCGGCTGGTGCAGATCATCCTCGAGGAATGGTACCGGATCCGGCCCCGCTATGAGCAGGGACTGGTCTATGGGCCGGACTCGCAGGCCGGGGACGCGGCAGCGGTGCTGGCCATTGGCGACGATGCCCTGCGCATCAGCCGCGAGGGCAGCTACCCGGTGGCCATGGACCTGGGCGAAGCCTGGATGCGGCACACGGGCCTGCCCTTCGTGTTTTCAGTCTGGGTGGTGCGGGAGGATTTTGTGCGCGCGCAGCCGGAGGAGGCCCGCCGCATTCGGGAATGCCTGCTGGCCTGCCGCAGGGAAGGCCGGGCGCGGCTCCCCGAAATCTGCCGCAAGGCGGCGGCCCGCATTCCCATGGACTGCGGGGCCTGCGCCGGCTACCTGCGCGCCATCGAGCACGATCTGAGTCCGGTCAAGATCCAGGCCCTGGAGAAGTATTTTTCCTTCCTCGTCAGCCGGGGTGAAGTGCCCGAGAGCGCGGTGCCCGTCAAAATCTTTTCATAAGGCAAAAGCATCATGCCAATCCTGCCCAAACCGGAAGAAAAGAAGCAGTTTGTCCGGGAAAAATTTGCTGCCATAAGCCGGCGTTACGACCTGCTGAACTCCCTGCTCTCGCTCCACATCGACCGCTACTGGCGCTGGCGCGCGACCCGCCTTCTGGCGCACCGGCCCACGGGCTGGGTGCTGGATCTCTGCGCCGGCACCCTGCCCCTGGCCCTGGAACTGACCCGTCAGGCGAAAAGCCGGCAGGTGCTGGCCGTGGATTTCTGCGAAGACATGCTGGGCGCCGGCCTGAAAACGCTGCATCGGGACGGCCGTCTGACCCGCATCCACCCGGTCTGCGGCGACGGGGAAAGGCTGCCGGTCGCCACGAACACCTGTCTGGGCTGCACCATTGCCTTTGGCATCAGGAACCTGGGCAGTGCGGAAAAGGGGCTGGCGGAAATGCAGCGCATCCTCGCGCCCGGCGGCCGGCTGGTGATTCTGGAATTTTCCCGGCCCGGCAATCCGCTGGTCAGGCCGCTCTACCATTTTTATCTGAACAAATTTCTCCCCGCAGTGGGGGGCCTCATTTCCGGCGACAGGCAGGCCTACCAGTATCTGGCCGAGTCCATCGCCGCCTTTTACGCGCCGGAAACCCTGATGCGGATGATGCGCGAGGCCGGCTTTTCCGGGGTGCGGCGCGTGCCCCTGACCTGGGGCATTGCGTCCCTGTATATCGGTGACAAAGGAGTCTGAGATGTGGCAGAAGCTCGCTGTTCTCCTGGAAATGATCAAGTTCAGGCATTCGGTGTTCGCTCTGCCCTTTGCCCTGATGGCGCTGGTGCTGGCCGCCGGTGGCTGGCCGCCTCTGCGCGTGCTCTTCTGGGTCGTTGTGGCCATGGTGAGCGCCCGCACCGCCGCCATGACCTTCAACCGCATTGTGGACCGCCGCTTCGATGCGGAAAACCCGCGCACCGCGGGCCGCGCCATCCCCGCCGGGCTGGTGGGTCTGAAGGAATCCTGGCTTTTGGTCCTGGGCTCCTCGGCCCTGTTTTTTTTGGCCTGCGCACTCATCAACACCTGTACGCTGGCGCTTTCGCCCTTTGCCCTGGGGCTCGTTCTGTTCTACTCGCTCACCAAGCGTTTCACCTGGCTCTGCCACGTGGTGCTGGGGCTGGCGCTGGGGCTGGCGCCCGTGGGCGGCTGGGTGGCGATGACCGACAGCTTTGCCGGCTATCCCTGGTCGCTCAGTCTGGGCATTCTGCTCTGGGTGGCGGGCTTTGACTGCATCTATGCCTGCCTGGACGCGGATTTCGACCGCCAGGCCGGGCTCTGTTCCATGCCCGCCCGCTTCGGTCGGAAAAACAGCTTCCGGGTGGCCGTGATCTGCCACACCCTGGCCTTTCTGCTCTTCACCCTAACCGGCCTTTTGATGCACCTGAACGGCTGGTACTATCTGGGCATTGTCCTGACCGCAGCCGCACTGTTCTACCAGCACCTCATCGTGAAGCCGGACGATCTCTCGCGGATCAAGATGTCCTTCTTCTCCATGAACGGGCTCATTGCCCTCACCCTTTTTCTGAGCACCTGTCTGGCGCTTGCCACGGCCTGATATGTTTCCTCGCGCCTGTCTCTTCCTGCTGTCCCTGCTGCTCACCGCCACCACCGCTGCCGCAGCGGTGCGGGAGCTCTTGCCTTCGGAGGTGCTGCCCCATGCCCTGGCCGTCATCTTTTCCGGGCAGGAGCAGTTGCACTACGAGATCACCTGGAGTGGCGGGATCAAAATCGGCGAGGTCAGGATGGCCGTTGTGCCCGTGCCCTCCCGGCCGGGCGACTTCAGGATCGTGGCCAGCGTCAGGAGCAGTGGCCCGCTCGAATCCTTTTACCCGGTGAACGACACCTTCCAGTGTCTGGTGAGCGGCGACATGAAGCTGCCCCTGGGCTATGCGGTGCTCCAGGTGGAGGGACACGGCAACAGACGGACGCTCCGTGAGAGCATCTACAATCAGAAGGCCCGTGTGGTCAGGTACAGGAAAAACGGGGGCCCGGAAACGCTGCACTCCATGAGCGGCACGGCCTACAATGAAATTGCCGCCTTTCTCATCACCCGGGCGCTCAACTTTTCGGCTGACAGCGCGCACAAGCCCCTCGTGGTGCCTGCCTTTGTGGACGGCCGCCGCCACGAGGTCAGGGTGCGGCTGATGCGCCAGGAACCCAGGCGCTCCATCTTTGGCACCATTCCGACCCTCAAGGTGCAGCCCATCATGCAGTTCAAAGGCCTGTACGACAAGAGCGGCAGCACCGTGCTCTGGATCTCGGACGACCGCTGCCGGGTGCCGGTGGAGATCAAGTCCCGGATCGCGATCGGCGCTCTGGTGGCCCGCCTGAGCGAGTATCGAAACCCGGCCTGCCCGGAACTCTCCGTGCAGAAAGGCGGCAGACCGGAGGAGGGCGACTAGGATGGCTCAGGGGCAGACCCGCCCCGACCTTGCCACAGGTATTACCCCTGGCTGATGCCGGCCATTGCGGCCGGGGCGACGGGCGAAGTCCTCCTGTTTGCCCTTTGGAGCGTGCAATCGCTAAAACGGCACATCCTCGCCGGAACCGCTGCCGCCGTACGGGCCTGCCGGCTCCGGAAAGGGATCGCCACCGCCCTGGCCGCCGTAGCCGCCACCGCCGCTGCGCCGCCCACCACCGCCGTACTCGGGGTAGTCGCTGCCCGCGCCCCCGGCACTTCTCGAATCCAGCATCTTCATCTCGCGGGCCACAATCTCCGTGGTGTAGCGATCAGCCCCGCTCTGGTCCTGCCATTTCCGGGTCTGAATCTTGCCTTCGATATAAACGCGACTGCCCTTGTGCAGATACTGGCCGCAGATTTCAGCCAGCTTGCCCCAGACCACGATGCGGTGCCACTCCGTCTGTTCCTGGGTCTGGCCATCCTGGCCTTTCCAGCGTTCGGTGGTGGCCATGCGGAAGCTGGCCACCTGGGTTCCGCTCTGGGTGTAACGCAGCTCGGGATCGGCGCCCAGATTGCCGATCAGAATGGCTTTGTTGATCATATACCTGTCCTCGTTGTGGTTCGTAAAAAAGGAGCGGCCCCAGGCTGTCCACAGGGCCGCCCTGCTGTTTGCCTCTTGTCCTGCATACCGCATCCGGCCTGCGCCTGTAAAGCCCGACGCCTATTTTATCCGGGCGAATTTCGTGATCCTGGTGGCTTTTTTGGGGCTGGCCGGCGGTCCGTCCTCATGGGCCTTGAGCGGTATTTTGACGGCCTTGATGAAGTGTGGGTTGCCGCCCATGGTGAAGATCTCCTGCCCCGTGAACTGCGGCTCCCGAAGCGTCCAGACCACGGTCTGAATCGGCATGGACAGCAGGTGCAGGGTTACGTGCCACCACTCGTCACGCCGGGTTTCGTCCCGCTCGATGGGGCCAACCAGGGCATAGATCAGCAGTTGGGGTTCCCTGGCCGCCACCACCACCAGATCGCCCTCGTTGGTGTCATCCTTGAAAGACAGACTGCGTTTCAATTCCGCCACAAGGCGTTCCATATTCCCTCCCTTGTCTATTCTTTGCCCGGCGCTGGACCGGGGTGGATGCATTCCAGCATGGCCTGGGCCTCGTTGCCCGAAACGGCCAGTGCAAAATGACTGCTTTCGGCCAGACCAATGGTAGCCGCAAAGGGCAGGGCAACCTGGTGCACGAAGAGCTTCTGCCGGTTGCTCAGGATGGCCACGCCCCGCTCGTTCCTGGCCGAGGACAGGTAGCGCAGCAGCCAGGCGCCGGCATCCGCGACCTGCCGGTTCCTGAGAAAGAGATACACCGAGGCCCTGAGCGGCGCCCGCCACTCTGTCTGCGGCTCGGGCGCCACCGCTTCTTCCCCGCCCGCGGCCAGTTGGTTTTCCATATGCTGGAGCATGTAGAGATTGTCGGCCAGCACCAGTTGCCCGAACATGGGGGCAATCGCCGGCTGCATCATGCCGTCGGCCATGCCGATGATCGTGGCCTGGGAGCCGTGGCTCAGGCTGACCGTGCGCTTGGGGAAGTCCTGAAAATGGCGTTTCAGGTCGCTCTGTTCCTGTGCCGACAGTCCGGTCGTGAAGCGGCTGTACAGCGCAAAAAGCGGCTTCATCTGATTGTTCTGGTTGCGCTCGCCCCGGATGACCAGACCCAGTTCCGGGGCAAAGTGCCGGTAAAATCTGTCCGGGGTGAAGGACAGGCGGCCCAGAAAATTGCCCGCCGCAGCCAGGAGCGGAGCCCCCAGCTCGGTTGAGCTGATCAGGTCCGCCACCTTTGCGGCCACGGCCGGGGTCAGCCAGTTGCTCCAGAGGTGCAGCAGGGTCGCCGCATCCTGCGAGGCCGCGGCCGGAGGCCGGCCGGCTGCGGCCAGCCCACGCTCCCGCCGCCAGGCGTCCAGGACGCCCGGAGCAAAACGCAGGGTCAGATTCAGGCTGTCTGCACGGCTGCGCACCCTGTGGTCAATGATCGCCTGCTCGGGCGGCATATCCTGCCACAGGGGCTCCAGCGCCGAGGCCCAGAGCGGCTGGACTCTGAGCCCTGCGATATTGGCATAGCAAAAGAATTCACCGGCCTTGTCAGGCAGACGCCGATGCCGGGTGAGCCAGGCCTTTTCACCGTGGGCAGCCTGGATGCCGCCGATCATGTGCAGCACCGCCTGGTCAAGGCAGTGGGCGAGCGCTTCCCGGGCAAAGGCGCAGAGGGTGAGACCATAGGCCTGGCAGGCGTAGAGGATGCGGCCGTCCTGCAGGCGGTACCGACGGATGGGCAAACCCAGATAGGCCAGCTTCTGCCCGGGCGGATCCGGCAGGAGCTGCAGTTGCCGGTTTGCCAGGAGTGGCGTATCCTCCGGCAGAAAAAACACCATGCTGGCGCACAGGGAGGGCAGCAGCCCGGAACTGGCGCTGCGGTTGGGCAACAGCGCCAGCATGCCCCGGCCGGCCAGCAGTTCCGGCACCAGGGGCAGGCCCTGCAGGGATTGAACGAGCTGCAGACGCCTGGCGAAGCGAGCCGTGACCGTCTCCTCCACGCCAAGCTGGCGCAGGGTGTCCTGGAAATCCGCGCGGGCCAGCTGGCGGGCCATGGGACTGGCCGCCACCTGACCGGCAAAGCGCGCCATATCGTTCCAGTGCATGAACAGAAGGGTATCGGCCGGCAGGAGTTCATCGGGCCTGGGCGGGTCGTCGAGCCCCCTGGCCAGCCACCAGGCCACGGGTGCGGCCAGCAGGAGGAGGATGAGGACAAGCAGTCTCTGATGCAGATTCATGGCAGCTCAGGCGGGGCCGGAAAAGGCCAGACGGCGGTACTGCACCGCCTCGGCCACATGGACGTCGCGCAGGGCGGGCGCGGCTTCCAGATCGGCAATGGTGCGGGCGATTTTCAGAATACGGTAATAGGCCCTGGCCGAAAGTCCCAGACGGTTCACCGCCTGATGCAGGAGCGCGCTGGAGGCCGCGTCCAGCGGGCAGTGTTTTCCGACTTCCCTGGTACCCATCTGGGCGTTGCAGTAGAGCTGCTTTTCCCGGGCAAAGCGCTTGGCCTGGATCAGCCGCGCGGCCTGCACCCGCTTGCGGATGGCGGCCGAAGGCTCGCCGACCGGCTGGTTTAACAGCTCCTTGACCGGCACCGGCGGGGCTTCGATGTGCAGATCGATGCGGTCCAGAAGCGGTCCGGAAATCCGGCTGCGGTAGCGCTGCACGGCCAGGGGGGAACAGGTGCAGGGCCGCGCCGGATCGCCCAGATGGCCGCAGGGACAGGGATTCATGGCGGCCACCAGCATGAAGCGGGCCGGAAAGCGCAGGGAGGAGGCGGCCCGGGCGATGGTGACCCCGCCATCTTCCAGCGGCTGGCGCAGCACCTCCAGCACCTGCTTTCTGAATTCCGGAAGTTCGTCCAGAAAGAGCACGCCATTGTGGGCCAGAGACACCTCGCCCGGCCGGGGCGTCTGGCCCCCGCCTATCAGGCCCGCATCCGACACCGTGTGGTGCGGCGAACGAAAAGGCCGCACGGTGATGAGCGGCGACTCGGCCGGCAGGAGCCCTGCACAGGAATAGATGCGGCTGGTTTCATAGGCCTCGGCCAGGGTGAGGGCCGGCAGGATGGAGGGCAGCCGCCTGGCCATCATGGTCTTGCCCGTGCCCGGCACGCCACAGACCAGGATATTGTGGCCGCCGGCCGCAGCGATTTCAAAGGCCCGCTTCACCGACTTCTGGCCGCGCACCTCGGCAAAGTCCGGCAGATCCTGCCGTCCCGCCGCAAACACCGCCGCAATGTCCGCCTGGGCCGGCGTCAGGCTGGCCCGGCCGGCCAGAAAGTCCAGAGCCTGTTCGAGCCGTGCCGCGCCGTACGCCGCAATGCCTTCCACCAGGGCAGCCTCGCGCACATTGTCCAGCGGCACCAGCATCCGGCGGCAACCGTGGGCCCGGGCGGCCAGCGCCATGGGCAGCACGCCGGGCACGGGCCGGAGAGCGCCGTCCAGGGAGAGTTCGCCGCAGACCATGACGCCGTCCAGCAGCTCCGCTGCCAGAGCGCCGGCCGCAGCCAGGATGCCCAGAGCCATCGGCAGATCGTAACCGGTGCCTTCCTTCCGTACCGCGGCCGGGGCCAGATTCACCGTGATACGGCCCAGCGGAAAGCTGTAGCCGGAATTCTTGATGGCCGCCCGCACCCGGTCCTTGGCCTCGCGCACCGCGCCCTCGGCCAGGCCCACGGTGGCAAAGGAGGGCAGACCCTGGGCCAGATCCACCTCGACCTGCACCATACGGGCATCAACGCCTGCAAGCGTGGCGCTCAGGGCCTTGGCCAGCATGCTTCCTCCTGATACAGGCGCTGCATGGCCGCGGTATATGTTCCTTCCGGCCCGGCATGCAGATAAAAGGGTGGCAGCACCGTGCAGGCATCGCCCCCGTTTTTCAGGGCTTCAACCAGGAACAGCCTGGCCTGAACCGCGCCCGGATAGCTGTACAGCATCTGCACCCGCTTGGGCGCCAGGCGGCAGCTCATCAGCGCCATCTGCAACGCTGCCTGACTTGAGGCCCGATAGATGAAAACCGCCCGGCCCCTGTTCCTGAGGCCAAAGGCCGCGGCACGAACGAAGTCGGCCACACCGGCCGACAGATCGTGGCGTGCGCTGGCCTCCTGCGCATCCGGGCGGATACGGCCCCGGCCCTGCTGATAGTAGGGCGGATTGCACAAGACCAGATCAAAGGATTCCGGCCGGATCACGGTACCCAACTGCCGCAGATCCGCTTCCCGCGTCTGCACCCGGTCCGTCATGCCGTTGACCGCCGCGTTTGCCGCAGCCAGCCGGGCCAGCTCCGGCTGGCGCTCCAGCAGGGTCACCGTGCAGGAGGGCACACGGTAGGCGGCAATCAGCCCGACCACGCCACAGCCGCAACCCAGATCCAAAATCCGCCAGCCCGGCCTGGGCCGCACAAAATGGGCCAGGAGCACCGCATCCATGGAAAAACGGTAGCCGTGCCGGGGCTGGAAGAGCAGGAGGCGGCCGCCAAAAAGCCGGTCCTGACTGACTTCTCCCGCGGCTGCCGGAGAGACCTGTGCAGGCTGGACGCAGGCGCTCATGGGGGACACCGCCCGGGCCGCCAGGGCGAAAAATGCAAAAAACAGACTCGACAGTTCATGGCCAACATGTTTACCATTGAGCGCATACCGGGCGCAAGCCCGGCAACTGCACAGAGAGAGGAATGCGTGGATATCTTTATTGAAAGCCAATTTTCCGGCGGTCACCATCTCCGGGCCTATCCCGGCAACTGCGAACGGCCGCACGGCCACAACTGGAAGGTCAGGGTCACGGTCCGGGCGCGGAAACTGGACCGGCTCGGCATGGGCATCGATTTCCGGGAACTGAAGAGCCGTGTGGCCAGCGTGCTGGCGCAACTGGATCACCAGGATCTGAACGAACTCCCCGCCTTCAGGGAGATCAATCCCTCCTCGGAAAACATTGCGCTTTTTCTCTATCAGGCGCTGGAGCCGCTCCTCCACGACGGGCGCTATGCGCTTTTTTCGGTGGAAGTGCGGGAAACCGACAACACCGGGGTGATCTACTACGGTGCAGACCAGCGCTGAACTCGCGCTCTGCGAGTGTTTTTACTCCATCCAGGGCGAGTCCGCCCGCGCCGGTCTGCCCTGCCTTTTTTTTCGCCTGGCGGGCTGCAATCTGCGCTGCCTCTGGTGCGACTCCACCTACAGCTTTACGGGCGGCAGGCCGTGCACCGTGGCCGAGGCAGCGGCCTGGGCCCTGGGGCATGCCTGCCCACTCGTGGAGCTGACCGGCGGAGAACCGCTGCTGCAGGAGGGCGCCTATCCGCTGATTGAGCGACTTTTGGCGGGCGGCAAAGAGGTTTTGCTGGAGACCAACGGCACCCTGTCCCTGGCCCGGGTCCCCCTGGAAGTCAGCGTGATTCTGGATGTCAAATGCCCCGGCTCCGGCATGGCAGCGTATTTTTGCCCTGAAAATCTGGAACTGCTGGCACTCCGGAAAAAGCGAGGCAGTACGGATGAAGTCAAATTTGTGCTGGCCGATGAAACGGATTTCTTCTGGGCCCTGGACTTTGTGCGGAGGCACGGGCTCCACGCCCTGGTGCCGGTGCTCTTCTCCCCGGTCCGGCCGGGTCTGGAGCCGGAGCGTCTTGCCGAGCTGATGCTCGCCCATCAGGCCCCGGCCCGCCTGCAACTGCAACTCCATACCCTGCTCTGGCCAGGGCGGAAAAGGGGCGTGTAGCAGCGGCCGGAAAAAGTCGGCGTCCTGCCCCTGCCTGCGGGCAGCCCTGTCGTCGGCTCCTCATGTGCCGCGCCGTTTGGCGAGAAAAACCCTATACTCCAGGTCCGCGTCAAGATCCGTCACCACCTTGGGCTTTCCGGCCGGATATTCCCACTTTAAATCAGCTCGCTCCACATACACGGCAATGTCCAGTTCCGGCCCCTGCACTTTTATCCAGCGCTTTTCCGGGCGGATCTCGTAGCTGTAGGCGCTTTGCCCCTGTTCCACCGGCAGGCTCTCCCGTAACACCTGCCCCAGATCGAGTTCTGCCTGGACAGTGTCCTGGTAAACGACGCTCAGCCTGCCGCCCCGGCTGGTTTTGATACGCACATCGCCATTGGCATATTCGCGCTCCTGTCTTGCGTCAAGATGCATCAGCGCGTAATCGTAAGGCGCAATGTGCAGCAGCTCCTCTTCTGGGGCACGCTCCAGACTGGCACGAACGCTTATTGCAGGAGGAAGAGTAGGGTGCCGTAGTATTTCGGACACTGTCGCGGGAATTTTCGCCTCCTGCCCGTAGCGGCTCAGAAAGTCCGCAATTTCCGCCATCCGCTCCCGGTTGGCCGGAACCTCTTCCAGCGCAGCGAGGCGTTTTGTCTGGGACCACACACTCAGATCGATCGCGCCCAAAGGTGTCCACACGCCGACAAGCACCAGGGGCACAAGCAGAGCCAGGGCCATGCGGCAATCCTTGCGCAAAAAATGCCACCCACAGGAAAAAATCAGCCACAGCGAGGCCAGCAAAACAAAATAGCGGTTCGGCGTCAGGCCGTACTGCCGGATGCGCAGGCATACGGCGCCCAGGGCACAGACAGAGAGCAGGCCGGTCAGCAGCAGGAAAGCACGGTCAGTGGCGCGCAGGGCTTCCGTTTTCAGCCAGAGGAGCAGCAGGCTGAAACTGGAGGACCAGATGACCAGATGGACTACGCTGGGGTGGCTTTGGCCCATGCCGACCAGCCAGATCAGACAGTAGAAGGCCACCAGCACGGCATAGGCAAAGGACGAGTAGTAGAGGATGCCGTAGAGTAACTGCTCCTTTTTACCCATACTGGTGGCTTCAGCCTCTTCGGAGGCCCTGTGCGCCGTCCTGGCCAAAAACAGCAGGAACAGAGCAAAGGCGGCCAGGATATTGCCGTGGCGCCAGACCGAGGTGAGGTGCTTGATATCAAAAAGCCATTCGGCAGTGAGTAGAAAAATACCGTAAATGATAACAAACAGCAGAAAAAGCGTGCCGAACAGCAGCCCGTTTTGCGCCAGCACCCGCAGTTGACCTGCGCCCCGCCGCGTTTGGGCCAGCACGAAAAGCAGCAATAACAGAAAGTACAGGGCAAAACAGTGCAGCTTGACCGTATGATCCAGGGCAGCGTCAAAGCGGTACACGAAAAAATAGGCCAGTACCGCCGAGCCCAGGGCGAGGGCTGCCCGCCACAGGCGGTTTCCGGGCCAGCCCAGGGCGTCAGAAATAACGAGCAGGGCAGAGGCGCAGAGAATGTTATAAAAAATCAGTCCCCCCTGCCACCCCAGAAGGCCCGAGGCCGCGCACAGGTAACACAGCGCTGCCACACCGACTGCCGCCACACTGGCCGGAGATTGCCCCGCCAGCGCCTTGACCTCATCCCTGCATTCCTCAAAAAATGCTCTCATTCGTTCAATCTCCAATCAGCATGAAATTCGGGCGCCAAAGCAGGCCGCTCCCCTGGCCGCCCGCCCCTGCCCATGGCAGGTGGGTTGCGGCATCAGCGATGGGGCGTTTTCCGCAGCAGGGTGCAGGGCGCAAGCTGCACCGCAGGCGCCAGGGTGAGGCGCACGCATTGGCTGGGTCTGGCCTGGGCAAGCGGTCGGCCGTCGGCATCATGAAGCGCCGTAATCCGGGCGGCAAGCGGCTGCAGGCGCTCCGGCAGCAGGCATTCCAGCCGATCGCCCGGAACGAGGGTATGGCGGGCTTCGACAAGCAGCGGCTCGGCTGTCCGCGCAATCCCCGCCGGCACGCTGCTCTGCGCAAGCCTGGCGCTCCCATGCAGCATGTCATCTGCATCCGGCTGGCCCAGAAAAAAATTGTCGGTGTGGCCGCGGGTGCCGATGTTCGCGAGTTCGGCAAAAAAGCGGGCCGGCATGGTCAGGCTCTCCAGTCCGGCGCCCCTTGCCTGCTGGCCGCCTATCCAGTTCAGGGCCTGGCGATACAGGTGCACGGTCTGCGCCACGTAGGCCACGGATTTCATCCGGCCCTCTATCTTCAGGGCATCCACGCCCAAAGCCACCAGCACCGGCAGATGGCCCAAAAGGCAGAGGTCTTTGGAGTTGAACACGTAGGCGCCGCGCTCGTCTTCCTCTATCGGGAAATACTGGCCCGGCCGCTTCTCCTCCACGAGAGCATAGGAGTAGCGGCAGGGTTGGGCGCAGTCGCCCCGGTTGGCGTCCCGGCCCGTGAAATAGGCGCTGAGCAGGCAACGGCCCGAATAGGCAATGCAGAGCGCGCCGTGAATAAAGACTTCGAGCCCGCAGCGCACAGCCTTGCGGATGGCCGCGATTTCCTCGCAGCCCAGTTCCCGGGCGAGGTTCAGGCGGGCCAGACCCTGCTCCTGCCAGAAAAGCGCGTGCTCCCGGTTGCTGACATTCATCTGGGTGGACAGGTGCAGCGGCATGCCCGGCGCGTGCTGCCGTGCCAGCCGCAGGATCCCGGGATCCGCCACGATGCAGGCATCCACCCCCGCTTCCTGCAAAAAGGCCAGGGATGCCGCCACGCCGTCCAGGTCGCGGTTGTGGGCAAAGATGTTCACCGCCGCATAGACCCGGACCCCGTGCGCGTGGGCAAAGGCCACCCCCTGCCGGACTTCATCCTCGCTGAAATTGGCGGCCCGGGCGCGCAGGCTGTGCTGCCTGCCGCCCAAATACACGGCATCCGCGCCGTAGTGCACCGCCACCTTCAGTTTTTCCAGATTGCCAGCCGGCGCCAGGAGTTCCGGCAGGGCAAGGGCAGGGGCCGCGCTCATGCCGCCTGCTCCGCCAGCATGGTCTTGCCGCTTTGCACCACAGTCTGCAAAAAGGCATCGATTTCCGGCCTGCCAATCGCTGGATTCGTGGCAATGAAGCGCATGG
Source organism: Desulfobulbus oralis (assembly GCF_002952055.1). Taxonomy (NCBI): domain Bacteria; kingdom Pseudomonadati; phylum Thermodesulfobacteriota; class Desulfobulbia; order Desulfobulbales; family Desulfobulbaceae; genus Desulfobulbus; species Desulfobulbus oralis. The sequence continues at coordinate 1,443,310 of NZ_CP021255.1, forward strand.
CCAGTTCACCGCCCACAAAGCCGGTGCCCACCAGATAGCGGCCTTCGCGTTGCATCCGCGAGCGAATGGCCTGCAAGAGTGCAGCCGCATCCACCCCTGCAGGCGGGCAGAAGCGGAAGCACAGGTTGAAGGATTCCCGTGGCGCCACCATCTCCAGTTCTGGCAGGGCCTGTACGCGCTCTTCTGCGTATTCGGCAAGCGAGAGGCAGTTTTCCACCCGCGCGGCAAAGCCCGCCCTGCCGTAAAATTTCCAGTCCAGAAAAGCTTTCAGACTGTCCACCCGGCGACCACACTGCAAGGACAGTGTGCCCAGATCACGCAGCGAGCCGTCCGCTTCGCTGCGGAAAATATAGGTCTCGTCACCCGCGCTCAGGGTCTGCTGCAAAACGCCCATATTGCCGCGCAAAAGCAGGAAATTGCACATCAGCGCGGTGCCTGGCATCTTGTGGAAATCCAAGGTAAAGGAATCCGCCTTTTCCAGATGCGGCAGAAACTGCGCACGTAGCTTCTGGCTGAAAATCACCGGCCCGCCCCAAGCGCCGTCGCAGTGCAGCCAGAAGCCATACTTTTCGCGCAGCGGCAACAGCGGCGCTACCGGATCAAAGGCACCGCGCACCGTGGTGCCCTGGGTGGCGCAGACAAAAAAAGGCCGGCCGCCGTTTGCCGTGACCCGTGCCAGTTCCGCCTCCAGCGCATCCGTGCGCATGCGGCCGTGTTCATCCACGGGAATTTTGATCAGGTGATCGCTGCCCAGGCCCAGCACGTTGGCAGCCCGGTCAAAGGAGTAATGGGCCTCGCAGTTCACAAAGGCGAAAAGTTCCTGTTGGGCGAAGAGGCCCTTGTTCTTGGCCTGGCTTGCCTGATTGCGGGCTATGAGCAGCGCTATCAGGTTGGCGTTGCTGGAGCCGGTCGTCATCTGGCCCGATCCCTTTGGAAAGCCCACCAGGTCCAGCATGGCCTGCAGCAGGTATTGCTCCATCAGGGTGGAGACCGGTGCGGTTTCAAAGGTGCAGGCCGAGGTGTTGCTCAGCGCGGTCACCATTTCACCCAGCACTGAAGGCAGGTTTGCGGATGACCACATGCGGTTCATGTAGCCCGGATGCCCGGTTTTGACCGAGTAGCGCAGATACAGTTCCACCCAGCGGAAGATTTCGTCCCAGTCGCCCGGCGGGGCAGGGCGGTCAAGTTCCAGACGTCTGGCCAGCTCGGCAGGCGGCAGGTATGTCACATAGCCGCCTTCAGCCTGCCCGTCCCGGTATGCCCCGGCCAGCTCGGCCAGCCGCTGGAAGATCTGTGCCGCGTCCATTGGTTTGTCCATGGCGCCGGTCTTCACACCATCCTGTCCTTTGACCAGTCGTTGTGCAGAAACTGGTGGTGGTCGGGCTTGGGCAGCCTCTGCTCGTGCAGGCGCTGCGCAAGCCAGCGCTGCACCTTGTCGAACTCGGAGACGAATTCGGAGAGCGCTTTGCCCCGGTGGCTCACGCGGCCCTTTTCCGCCATGCTCAGCTCGGCAAAGCTCCTGCCCAAAGGCGGGTAGAAAAAGATCGGATCATAGCCGAAACCGTTTTCTCCCCGTTTTTCCGTAAGGATCTCGCCCTGGCAACTCGCCTCCCAGGTGAGCGCCGGGCCGCCGGGTGTGGCCAGCGACAGGACACAGGTGAAATGCGCCCCCCGCTGCGTCTGCCCACGCATCTCCTCCAGGACCTTCGCGCAGTTGGCGGCATCGTCCCCGTGTTCGCCTGCATAGCGTGCCGAGAACACGCCGGGCCGGCCGCCCAGCGCATCGACGCAGAGGCCGGAATCATCGGCCAGACAGGGCAGGCCCAGGACCTTTGCATAGTGCAGCGCCTTCTTGTAGGCATTGTCGTCAAAGGTCTGGCCGTCTTCCACGGCCCCAGGCAGGGGGCCGAAGTCCAGGAGCGACTGCACCTTGACCGCGTGGGCCGACAGGAGATCCTGAATTTCTTGGACTTTGCCCGCATTTTTAGTGGCCAGGATAATCAGACTTTGCATGGTTGTTCTTTTCCTCTGATGGCATTGGAGAAGCAGGAGCGGAGCCGGACATGAACACTGCTGCACCAGCCTGCTGCCGCAGAAAATCGTGCTGGTACGGTTCCAGAATGATGAAATGGTTTTTCAGGATCTGTCTGCAAAAAAAAATATGGACAATATATAAGGATATTGACATCAGAACACAGCATATCATCAATAGTGCAACAAAGCATATATGATCATGATTTTTTGCCTTGATATCAGTATAAATATCATATTTATGATTGAAATCATGATGCATTATTACATCAAATAGCAAAAATATAGGTGCTGTCTACGGTATTTTCTATTTTTGACCAGATATTGCATGGATCATAATCAAAAAAGACAGGAGCCTTCCATAATTTATATAGAAACAGTATTTATATGCTATGTTTTCTGAGCATGCCAATTTTCATTTCCCCTACATCTTCAAAACCATATTTTCTATAGAGCCTATCAGCCGGTTTGTTGGCGATGAGCATGATATAGCTGGTGGTATCCGTATGCTTTGCAAACCAGGTATCAAGGTGCTGCATGATCGTATGGCCAATGCCCTGGCGCTGGTACTCTTCGGCCACCATGACATCCGTCACCGCAAAAGAGACAGCGCCATCGCCAATGATCCGGCCCAGACCAATGAGGCTTTCGCCATCGTATACGCTGACCACATGAAGAGAGTTTTGCAGGGCCTGCCGGGCCTTGGCCAGAGGCTTTGGTCCCCCGATTTTTGAACGCAGGCGCAGGGCATTGTAGGCTTCAGGTGTTGGCGCTTCCTTTTTGAGTTCCATTTTTTCAAGGCACCTCCATATCTTTTGGCCGTACGCAACCGGTTAACAACTGACGCCTGCTCCCCGGTGTGCAGGCGACTTGAATGCACCAGAATCTACCGGGTCCTGGCGGGCTGTGGAATTAGCGGGCAAAATGGAAAAAGTCCATGATCAAGCCGATGACTTCGCGGTAAGCCGGGTCATTGGGATCAATAACCTGCACACCGCTGGCATCGGTCTTGTAAAAGGTAAGCTGTATATTGGATATATGAGCAAATTTGGAATCATCCTGCTGCATAAAGATAGAATTGCCGAGGAAATTATTCTTAACATTGCAGATCTGGAGCAAGTCAAGGACAGTAGGAGTCATTGAGAGAGAGTTCCGGTAATTGGCATCAATTTGCATGGGATTGACACCTTTATAGTGAATTATAAATGGAACTTTATCGACAAAATACAGAACATCGCTCGAAAAAGTCTGCTTGAATTCCGGTGATGGATGGGTTGCATGATCCGTGGTAACCACCAGAATCGTATTATCGTACAAGGTGCTGGATTTGAGTTTTTTCAGGAATTCACCAAACCAAATATCATGATTATAAAACTTGTTCAAATATGGATTTGAACCATCACCGTATTTGGCATCTGGGCTATCCAAGCCATGGTGGGTTCCAAGGATGTAGGCGCCGAGGAAAAACTTTTTCTTTTCTTTGGATAATTGCTGAAGATTTTGATAGATAAAATCATACATTTCCTTATCAGTTAAATTCATATTCTTTGGATGAGCATAAATTTTATTAAAGCCAATGGTATACATCCAGGAGTTAAATACACTTGGATTGGGATGTGGTGAGACAAAAACAGTGTTGTACCCAAGATCATTTAAGATTGTCGGTAATGATACAACGGAAGAATACGTATTTTTCAAAATAAAATCAGGAACAGTAGTGATATCTATATTACTATTTAATGATTGTACTCCAGGGTTGAGTTGGTATCCTGATATGAGTTGTCCGCGAATTCCATTGAAGGTTGCTGCGGTATGATTAAAATAATTGACAATATTTATTGAGTTGTTTTTCAAATCCCACAAATTTTTGGTAATTTCTTCGCTTAAAACTCGATAGCTTGTGCCCTCCATAAATAAAATTATGACATTATATTCTTTATGCTCTTGAATATTTATATTGTAATCTTTGGAATAGCAAGGGATTTTATTTCTGATAAAGATTTCTTTATTAATATGTTCTGGTTTGTAAGTATAGATTTTAACAACATCATGTGCAGTATTAACAAAATTATGTATTGGAAATGTAATGATATTTATTTCGCAATATAAAATAATAAAAAAGACAATACAAATAGATAATATATTTCTTATATTACAAATATATTTTACTTTTCTGGAAACAATGAAATCTACAAAATAAAGTAAGAGATATCCCAAAATTATAGAAATGATACTGAAAATATGACTGCCAATATCATGAAATTGATTGATATTAAATACGGTCAGTGAGGCTAAGTATTCACCGGTGCTATATATATTTGCCAATTGACAGGCATTTATAGTAATTGCAAATATTAAAAATATCGTTAATATGGTTGAGCGTGAACAGATTAAAATAAACATCAATAAAATCGACTCAATTGCTAATGGTAGCATGAATGGAGAAAATCTCGCTATACAACAACAAAACAGCACTTTTATTAATGTACTGATGATATAATACAATTGGTATCTGGGCTTGGCGCTCGACATATTTCCTCAGTGTTTCTGCTTTTCATCGTTTCACACTACCTGGATCATTGCTGCGCAAGAGAGCATGATACTTGATAGCCGCTATCAAACATCGTTGCTGTGAGCGCAAGATGCATCGGCAGCCTGCGAAAAGGCAGTGTTGCAACAGATTGGCGAACGACAGCTCCGATACTCCGCAGGGCAGCACGCTGTGGACTGGCCCCTGCTGAGGTGCTGGCTATAGCCCACCTGTCGTTCCATGCCGGGCATTATCTCATAACGGAAGATATTTTCAAGACTCTAATAAGCCGGCAATGTCACTCCCGAGACGCGCACATATGCTCGGGCCTGTAGCATATGCTGAAAGAGGGCGGTGCGCTCTTCCTTTGCATATCGGTTTGCGAGCCCCCGGAAAGGAGCACGGGGAAATCGATCTGCACCACATCGGCTGCAGCGTGGCCAGTCACGCCGGATCTCCGGCAGTACAGCCCCAGGGGGCTCTGCGACGAGCCCGTCCAGAGGCGCGTCAGGTCCAACCTGCCTGTTCCGGACGGGGGTCAATATACAATTTTTCGGTTCTTCCGCTTGTACGGCCGGATGCCGCAATCGTTGCTCCTGGCTTTTGCCTGCTCACTTTGCGATAACAGGCACGGTCAGGTGGCGGTTGTCAATGCTCCTCTGTTCGTACCGCGCTGCGCGCTCTTCGCAAAAGCATGGGTTTTTCTGTTGGGTTTTATCACGTTACTTTCGAGATTCCGGCACCTTATCTGCTCTGCCCTTCGCAAGGTGACAGTGAAGAACTTTTTTAATGAATAATTTGATTGGAATTATATAATATTACCGTACATTTTTGTCAGGGCGAAAAGCCGTGCTCTATGGCCTTCCCCTCGGCGACACTTTCTGGCTGACTCCGCACCTCCGGCTAGATCCGACCATCACGCGGTCATCACGACTGCAAGGAGACTCCCCATGGCGCATCAGACCCTGATCAAGGATTTTGAAGCACTGCTCGGCGCAGAGAACGTATTCAGCTCCGAGGCTGACCGTATAAGCTATGCGTATGATGCGGCCGTGTTGCAGCCCGTCATCCCGGCCTTTGTGGTACGCCCCACCACAAAGGAACTGCTCGGCAACTGCGTGAAAAAACTGTACGACAACGGCATCACCATGACGGTGCGGGGGGCGGGCACCAATCTTTCGGGAGGCACCATTCCCGATACCTCTGAAACGGTGGTCGTCTTGACCACTGCCCTGACCAAAATCCTTGAAATCAATGCAGACGACCTTTATGCGGTCGTGGAACCGGGTGTCATCACCGCCCATTTCGCCGCCGCCGTAGCCCAAAAGAATCTTTTTTACCCGCCTGACCCCGGTTCCCAATCCGTGTCGACCATCGGTGGCAACATCGCCGAAAATGCGGGGGGGCTGCGCGGCCTCAAGTACGGCGTGACCAAGGATTACGTTATGGGTGTCGAGTTCTTCGATGCCACTGGTGAAATCGTGAAATCCGGCTCTCGCACGGTCAAATGTGTAACCGGATATAATCTGGCCGGTCTGATGATCCAGTCCGAGGGCACCCTGGGCATTTTCTCCGAGGCGGTGCTCAAGCTGGTGCCGCCGCCCAAGGCCAGCAAAGCGCTGATGGCCGTGTTTGCCGATGTGCAGAACGCCGCCGATGCGGTGGCCGGTATCATCGCCGCCCATGTCGTGCCCTGTACCCTCGAATTTTTGGACAACAACACGATTGTCCGCGTCGATGATTTCACCCGCGCCGGCCTGCCTCGCGAAGCCGGCGCCATCCTGCTCATCGAGCTGGACGGCCATCCGGCTCAGGTGGCGGATGACGCCGCGGCCGTGGAAAAGGTGCTGCAGGCCAACCACGCCACAGCCGTGCACGTGCCAAAGGATGCAGAGGAAAAGCTCAAACTCTGGGAGGCCCGCCGTCTGGCCTTGCCGGTGCTGGCCCGCTGCCGGCCCACCACGGTGCTGGAAGACGCCACCGTGCCGCGCTCGCAGATTCCGGCCATGGTCAAGGCGGTCAACGACATCGCCGCCAAGTACAAACTGGACGTGGGCACGTTCGGCCATGCAGGCGACGGCAATCTGCATCCCACCTTCCTCTGCGACAGGCGCGACGCCGACGAATTCAAACGGGTGGAGGAGGCGATTGACGAGATGTTCGATACGGCCATCAAGCTCAAGGGCACGCTCTCGGGCGAGCACGGCATCGGCACGGCCAAGGCCAAGTGGATGGAAAAGGAAACTTCGCGCGGCACCATCCTCTTCTCCCAGCGCCTGCGCCGTGCTCTGGATCCCAAGGGTCTCTTAAACCCCACCAAGCTGGTGGGCATCTGAAGGAGGGCGCTTATGAGCGATGTACATGAACTGGCCCAGCGGCTCATGGCGCTGGACGACAGGCTGATTGCCTGCATGAAGTGCGGCAACTGTCAGGCCGTCTGCCCGATGTTCGGGGCCTCCGGTATGGAGGCCGATGTGGCCCGTGGCAAGCTGGCCCTGATCGATAATCTGGCCCACGAGATTTTGCGCGATCCGGCGGCCCTGGCCGATAAGCTGGGGCGGTGCCTGCTCTGTGGCTCCTGTCAGGCTGCCTGTCCGCCCGGCGTCAAAATCATGGACATTTTTATGGAAGCCCGCGAGCTGGTCCATGATTATATTGGGCTGCACCCGGCCAAGAAACTCATCTTTCGTCAACTGCTGGCCCACCCCGGGCTGTTCAACCTGTCCATGCGCCTGGGAGCCCCCGCGCAGCGGCTGCTGTTTCGTTCCAGCCAGGATGTCCAGGAGACGGTGTGCGCCCCTGTGCTGGATTTCATGCTGGGTGATCGGCATATCCATCCGCTGGCAGCGAGGCCCTTGCACGCCCGCTATGGCGCGCTGGACGAGCCCAGACTTGCTGGCGGCATCAAGGTGGCCTTCTATCCCGGTTGCGTGGGCGACAAGATGTACACCGAGATGTCCGAGGCCTGTCTGAAAGTGCTGCGGCACCACCAGGTCGCGGTCTTCATGCCCTCTGGTCTGGCCTGCTGCGGCATTCCGGCTCTGGCTTCCGGCGATGCCAAGGGCATGCTCTCCCAGCTCAGGGCCAACCTGCGGGCGCTCGCAGGGGGTGATTTCGACTACATCTTAAGCCCCTGCGCCTCCTGCACGGCCACGATCGCGGAACATTGGCCTGCATACGCCAGGAGGCTGAGCGCCGCCAAGGCCCGGGAAGCCGCGATCCTGGGCGCCAAGGCCATGGATATCAACGCCTTTTTGGTCGATGTGTTGCAGGTCAGGCCGGCTGCCGCGTCTGCCGGTGATGCCATCCCGGTGACCTACCACGATTCCTGCCACCTCAAGAAGTCCCTGGGCGTGGTCAGCCAGCCCCGGGATGTGATCGAGGCCAATCCGGCCTGCCGACTGACCGAAATGGCGGAGGCTGACCGCTGCTGCGGCTGCGGCGGTTCCTTCAATCTGTTTCACTATGACTACTCCCGCAAGATCGGGCAGCGCAAGCGCGACAATGTGGTGGCGAGCGGCGCGAAAATTGTGGCAGCCGGCTGTCCGGCCTGCATGATGCAACTGGAAGACGTACTGTCCCACAACGGAGACGATGTGCGTGTGAAGCACACGGTCGAACTGTATGCAGAAAGCCTGAAATGACCCACGCCGCGCCGGCCGGGGCGCTCCGGCGGGCGCAGGCAACACCCTTCAAAACCAAGGAGTCCCTTTATGAACCATGAGGAACTGGTCGCGGCCTTTGTTGCCAAGGCCCAGGCTGTCAATGCCGTGGTGCAGGAATTGCCCGACATGGCGGCGGCCCTGGATTATGTAGTGGATATCTGCGAAAAAAAGGCCCCGGCAGAGATGCTGGCCGACGAGCCTGGCACGGCCCAGGGGCCCCTGGGGCCCAACAAGGTGCCTACCCGGGTGCAGAAGATCGTCGCGGCGCCGGAGCTGAACGATGCGGATTTTGCCAAACTGGCCGCAGCCTGCGAGGCCAGGGGCTTTCTCTGTCTGAAAGGGGGGCTGCGCCAGTATCTGGCCGGCATTGACATGGGCCTGTCCACGGCCGAGCTGGGCGTGGCCGCGAGCGGTACCTGCATGCTCAATACCGACAGCGAAGACGTGCGTCTGGCCGGCATGATTGCGGAGATTTCCGTGCTCCTCCTGAAGAAGTCTGCCATTTATCCCGATCTGCCGTCCATCACCCAACTGGTCCGCGAGCGCATGGCGGCCAACACGGCCACCTATACCACACTGGTCACCGGCCCGAGCCGCACCGCTGATATCGAACGGGAGCCGGCGGTAGGCGTGCACGGCCCACTGGAACTGCACATCATCCTTCTGGAGGACTAGGCCATGCATGACGCACTGAAAAGCCGCTCGGGCTATCACAGGGAAATTGACGAGGCCCTGCACGACGACTTCCTGCGCAAGACGCTGGACAAGTTCGCCGTCGCCTACCGCGCCAGCCGTGCCACCGTGTTTCAGGAGGTGGACGAGCAGGCGCTGGTCAAACAGGTGGCCGACGCCAAGGACTATGCCTGCCAGCACATGGAGGAACTGTACGCCCAGTTCAAGGCCGAGGCGGAGAAGCGGGGCGTCCACGTGCACCGGGCGGAGACCGCCGAGGAGGCCAACCGCATCATCGCCCGTATTGCGAAGGAGAATAACGTCAGGAAGGTGCTCAAGTCCAAGTCCATGACCGCCGAAGAGATCGGGCTGAATCCGGCTCTGGAAGCGGAAGGCCTGGTCGTTGACGAAACCGATCTGGGCGAGTGGATCATCCAGATCCGGCACGAAGGTCCATCCCACATGGTCATGCCGGCCATACACCTCTCCCGCTATCAGGTGGCGGACGATTTCACCAGGGTGACCGGCGTGCAGCAGGACACCGATATCCAGCGCCTGGTGAAGGTGGCCCGGGTGCAGCTCAGGCGCAAGTTCATTGCCGGTGAGATGGGTATCAGCGGCTGCAACTTCGCGGTGGCTGAAAACGGCGCGGTTTCCACGGTGACGAACGAGGGCAACGCCCGCATGGTCACGACCCTGCCCCGGGTGCACGTGGTGGTGGCCGGACTGGACAAGCTGGTCGCCTCGCTGGACGACGTGATGGTGGCGCTGCAGGTGCTGCCCAGAAACGCCACGGCCCAGCGCATGACCTCCTACTTCACCCTGATGGACGGCGCGGGCGAGTGTCAGGCCAATCCGGACGGCAAGAAGGTCATGCATGTGGTCTTTGTGGACAACGGTCGCACCAGGATTGCCAAGGATCCGCTCTTCAGGCAGATCTTCCGCTGTGTCCGCTGCGGCGCCTGCGCCAACGTGTGCCCGGTCTTCCGCCTGGTGGGCGGTCACAAGATGGGCTATATCTATATCGGCGCCATCGGCCTGATCCTGACCTACTTCTTCCACGGCAAGGACCGCGCCCGCATTCTGTCCCAGAACTGCATTGGCTGCCAGTCCTGCGCCAATGTCTGCGCCGGTGGCATCGACCTGCCACGGCTGATTCGCGAGATCCGTTCCCGCCTGACCCAGGAAGAAGGCTCGGATGTGCTGGGCGGTCTGGCGGCTCTGGCCATGAGGGACAGAAAGACCTTCCATCGCCTGCTGAAGTTTGCGAGCTTTGCCCAGAAGCCCTTTACCGGCAAGGCGCGTGTCACGAAAGGCGCCCGCATCCAGCGGCATCTGCCCATGATGTTCCTGGGCAAGCAGGGTTTCAAGGCGCTGCCGGCCATTGCCGACCAGTCCTTCCGCGATCGCTGGCCGCAAATCAACCCGCATCTGGACAAGCCCGTTATGCGGGTGGCCATTTTCAGCGGCTGCGCCCAGGACTTCATCTATCCCGAGGACCTGGAGGCCTGCGTCAGGATTCTGGCCGCCAAAAACGTGGCCGTGGATTTCCCCCTGGCCCAGACCTGCTGCGGCCTGCCGCTGGAAATGATGGGGCAGCGCAAGACCGCCATTGCTGTGGCCCGGCAGAATATCGAGGCCTTCCGCGAGATCAGTCCGGACTATATCATCACCCTGTGTGCCAGTTGCGCAGGCCAGCTCAAGCACCACTATCCGGAGATTCTGGCCGGACCGGGTGTGGAGGAGGTCAAAAAATTCGCGGACAGGATTATTGACTTCAGCTCCTTTGTCCACGACGTGCTGAAACTGGAGCCGGAAGATTTCAAGCGCTCTGGCGAGAAGGTCACCTACCACGCCGCCTGCCACCTCTGTCGCGGTCTGGACGTACACAAGGCGCCCCGCGAACTGATCAACGATGCGGCGGAATATGTGCCCTGCGAGGAAGAGGAGGTCTGCTGCGGCTTCGGCGGCAGCTACTCCGTCAAATTCCCGGAAATTTCCGCCCAACTGCTGGACAAGAAGCTTGATCATCTGGCGGCCACCGGCGCGAGCCGTCTGGTCGTGGACTGCCCTGGCTGCGTCATGCAGCTCCGTGGCGGCGTGGAGAAGCGGAGGATGCAGGTGCAGGTGGAGCATATCGCCAATCTGCTGGCCGAAAACCTGAAGACCAAGGACAAATAGCCTGTTGCTGCCGGGTCCCTGCCAGACCCGGCAGCATTACCCATCACCATCACTTGTGGGAGAGATTTATGTCGGTAGGAATTTTGGCTTTACTGGCTGTTGTGCCCATTCTGGTGGCCTTGATCCTGATGGTCGGCCTGCGTTGGCCGTCCACAAGAGCCATGCCCCTGGCCTTCATCACCAGCGTGATTCTGGCCATGCTTGTCTGGAAACTGAGCGCCCTGCAGGTAGGCGCGCTCTTCATTCAAGGCACTATCAATGCCATTGGCGTGTTGATCATTGTCTTTGGCGCCATCCTCATCTACTACACGCTGACCTACAGCGGGGCCATGGAAACCATCCAGGCCGGCATGACCAAGGTCAGCCCGGACCGCCGCGTGCAGGCCATTGTCATTGGCTACATGTTCGGGGCCTTTATCGAAGGCGCCGCCGGTTTCGGCACCCCGGCCGCCCTGGCCGCGCCGCTGCTGCTGGGCCTGGGCTTTCCGCCCCTCTGCGCGGCGGTCATGTGCCTGGTCTTCAACTCCTTTCCAGTCACCTTCGGCGCAGTCGGCACCCCGGTCATTATGGGCTTTGCCAGCCTCAATACGCCGGACATCGCCCTGAAGGCCCTGGCAACCCAGGATACCACCCTGCTGTTCAAGCTGATCGGCCAGACCGTCACCCTGATGCACGGCCCCATGGCCTTTATCCTGCCCATCTTCATGCTGGGCTTCATGACCCGCTTCTTCGGCAGGAACAAGTCCTGGAAGGAGGGCTTCGCAGCCTGGCCCTACTGCATCCTGGCCGGCGTCTGCTTTGCCGTGCCCTACTTCCTGGTAGCCTGGCTGGCCGGGCCGGAAGTGCCGTCTCTGATCGGCGGCGCGGTGGGTCTGGGTCTTCTGGTCTGGCTCACCAAGATGGGCGTCTGCGTGCCGAAAGGCAACTGGCAGTTTGCCCCCCAGGCCGAGTGGAAGCCCAGTTGGACCGGCTCCATCAAGGCCTCTGACGTGACCGAGTACAAGGAACACATGAGCCAGCTCATGGCCTGGATGCCCTACATCCTCTGCGGCCTCATTCTGGTCGTGACCCGCGTGCCGTACTTTGGCCTCAAGAGGCTCATGAATGGCGCGCTGACCGTGGGCTGCGGCGCGAAAGTGACGCTGGGCTGGCCCAGCATTCTAGGCGTGGTGGAGAAAGTCAAGCCGGACGGAACCGAGCAGATGTTGAGTGCCAGCATTGATCTCCTGTGGTTACCCGGCACCATCCCCTTTATTCTGGTGGCCCTGATCACCATTGCCCTGCACGGGATGAGCGGCGCCAAGGTGGCTGGCGCGTGGAAAACGACCTGCAACAAGATGGTGGCCCCGACCATCGCCCTGATTGCGGCGGTCTCCATGGTCTCCATCTTCAAGGGCTCCGGCATGACCACAGAGGTGCTGGCCGATGGCAGCACGATGCCCTCCATGCCGCTGGCCATGGCCACGATCTGCGCGGCGGCAACCGGTCAGGCCTGGCCGGCCCTGGCCTCCTACATCGGTGGCCTGGGCGCCTTTATTACCGGGTCCAATACGGTCTCCGACATGCTCTTCGCCAACTTCCAGTGGGATGTGGCCCAGCAGCTCGGCTACAACGTGAAGCAGAGCATCGCCGTGGTGGCCGCCCAGGGCGCAGGCGGCGCCATGGGCAATATGATCTGCATCCACAATATCGTGGCTGCCTGTGCCGTTCTGGGCATGATCGGCCGTGAAGGCGACATCCTGAAACAGACCATCTGGCCCTTCCTGCTCTACAGCATTCCGGTGGGCATTGTGGCCTGCATCCTGTGCTTTGGGGTGTACGCGTAAGGAGCTCTCCCAGCTCCACGAACAGGGCCGCATGGCGATGCCGTGCGGCCCTTTCCTTTGCCCGGCAAAATGATCAGGAGCGGATTTTTCCGAAGGGCGGATCGGGCAGGAAGCTCTTCCTGACCGCGGCTGGTGTGCAGGCCTTCCCGGAACCTGCGCAGGCTGCACGGAAAGTCTGGCGGCGCAAGAACCCGCCTGCGACCCCGGGCGCAGCCCTCCTTCAACTGACCCGAAACACCTCTTCCAGCGTGGTCAGGCCGGCCAGCACCTTGGCGATGCCGTCGCTGCGCAGGGTACGCATGCCGGTCTCGTCTGCGCGTTCCAGAGCCGCGGCCCGGATGGCGCCGGCCTCGGAGGTCCTGAGCAGCAGGTTTTTCAGGGCAGGGCTCAGGCGCATCAGCTCGAAGACCCCGATCCGGCCCCGGTAGCCGGTATGCAGGCAGGCCGGGCAACCCCGGCCACGATAAAAGACCCGGCCTTCGGCGTCCTCCGGCAGGCCGGCCAGACGCAGCAGTTCCGGCCCGGGCCGGTAGGCTTCCCGGCAGTCCGGGCAGATGCGGCGCACCAGGCGCTGGGCCATGATGGCCTGCACCGAAGAGGCCACCAGGAAGGGTTCCACGCCCATGTCGATCAGCCGGGTCACGGCGCTGGCCGCGTCGTTGGTGTGCAGGGTGGAAAACACGAGGTGCCCGGTCAGGGCCGACTGAATGGCGATCTGCGCGGTTTCCTGGTCCCGGATCTCGCCCACCAGGATCACGTCCGGATCCTGGCGCACGATGGTGCGCAGGCCGTCGGCAAAGCTCAGCCCAATGCGGCTGTTGACCTGCATTTGGCTGATGCCGTCAATCTGGTATTCGATCGGATCTTCGATGGTGATGATATTGATGTCCGGCGTGTTGATGGTGTGCAGTGCGGAATAGAGCGTGGTGGTCTTGCCGCTGCCGGTCGGTCCGGTCACCAGGATGATGCCGCCCGGCGCGGCGATCAGCCGGCGGAAATGGCGGAAGTCCGCCTCGGCGAGACCCAGCTTGGCCAGGGGCAAGAGGGTGTTGGCCTTGTCCAGCAGCCGCATGACCAGCCGCTCGCCAAAGGCTGTGGGCAGGGTGGAAACCCGGATGTCCACATTGCGGTGGGCAATGCGGATTTCGATGCGGCCGTCCTGGGGCAGGCGCTTTTCGGCGATATCCATGCCGGCCATGATTTTCACCCGGGAGATCAGCCTGGCCTGGGCATGGCGGGGCGGCTCGTACATGTCGTAGAGGATGCCGTCCACCCGTTTGCGGATGCGCACCCGGTCGCGGCAGGGCTCGATGTGAATGTCGCTGGCCCCTTCCCGCACCGCCTGGGACAGTACCAGATTCACCAGCCGGATGACCGGGGTGTCGCTGGTATCGTCCAAAAGATCCGTGCTCTCTTCGATGGCGGAGAGAATGCCGGCCGGGTCTTCCTCGTCCATATCCTGCATGACCTGACTGGCCAACTGGGGCCGGGTCTGGTCCGAGGCATTGGCAAGGGCCCGCTGAATCTCGGCCTCCGGCACAATCACCCAGGGCATGCCGTCCCAGTCCAGCAGCCGGGCGAGTTCATCGGCCTGCTGAAAGAAGGCGGGATCGGCCAGGGCCAGGAAAGAACGCGTTGGGGTGGCTACGGGCAGCAGCCGGTATTTTTTCAGTTGGGCCAGGCCAAGCTTGCCCACGAAAAAGGGGCTGATATCGTCCGGCACCCTGGCCAGGCTTTCACAGCCGAACTGCTGCGCCAGCGCGGCGGCGAGCTTTTCCGGGCTGAGCGCCCCCTGATGCAGCAGGATGGCGCCCAGGCGCGGGGGCGCTGTCTCGCCCCTGGCCGCCGCTTCCGCCTGAGTGCGCAGGGCCGCGGTCACGGCAGCGGGGGCCACGCCAAAAGAACGCTGCAGGATTTCGCCCAGTTTGGGCGCTGTCAGCCCCTGTGCTGCTGCAGGCATGTCAGCGGCTCCGCCGGGCCTGTAGCCCCTTCAGGTGCAGGGCTGCGGCGTTGCGCAGCTCCAGCGCCGTCTGCACCGCAGGCCCCTCTGCCGCAGCCTCCGGCAGCGGCAGGGCCAGTGCCTGTTCAAAGCGGGCCAGGGCTTCCTGCCTCCGGTCCTCCTGCTCCAGCAAAAGGCCCAGGTGCACCAGGGCTGCCAGATTGTCGCCATCGGCCTCGAGCGCGGCCAGCAGATAGCGGCGGGCCATGGCCAAACGGCCTTCCCGCAGTTTGGCCGCACCCAGGTCGGCCAGCACCGAGGCATCCGTGCCGGCCGGCCGGCGGCGCAGAAAGCGGTCGGCCGCGTCGCCTGGCTCCCGGTGCGCCTCCTCGGCCTGGGCGCGTTTTTCCGCAAAGACCCGTTCCGCCTCTTCCGCGCTCTGCAGAATGTGCGGGGTGATAAAAATGAAGAGATTGGTTTTCTTTTCCGCCTTGCCCCGGCTCTTGAAGAGCCAGCCCAGGATGGGAATATCGCCCAGCCCCGGCACCTTGTATTCGCCATTTGAGCTGTCCTGACCGATCATGCCGCCAATCACCACGGTCTGCTCGTTCTGGACCACCACGGTGGTGTCGGCCGTGCGGGTGGTCGTGGTGGGATTGCCGTTGTTCAGTTCCTTCAGCTTGATGACCTGCACGCCGATGTCCATGCGCACGGCGTCCGTCTGATTGATCTGCGGCGTAATCTCCAGCGTGGTCGCCACGTCCTTGTATTCGTAGTTGGTATAGTCCCGCTGTGCCTCGGTGGTGTTCTTGCTGACAATGTAGGGCACGTTCTCGCCCACCTTGATGGCCGCCTTTTTGTTGTCTGTCGCCAGGATCTGCGGGGTGGCGATGATGTTGATGTCCTCGTCGTTCTTGTAGGCGTTCAGCACCGCGCCCAGATTGGGAAAGGTAATGCCTCCGATTTCAATGCCCTCTTTCAGAACGCCCAGGGTAAAGCCGGCGGGCAGCGTCGCCTTGCCGGCATTCATGCCGTTGATGATGTCGTAGGGCTTGTCCGCATTGCCGCTGAACCCGGTATAGAGCCGGCCCTTTTTGTCGGCAAAGGTGCCGGCCCCGCCCCACTGCACGCCGATATTGAAATCCTTGTCCGCCTGCACCTCCATGATCAGGGCCTCCAGATAGATCATGCGGCGGGGCACGTCGAGCTGGCGCACAATGGCGGCCACCGCCTCGAATTCCTCACGCGGGCCGTTGATCACGAGCGCATTGGTTTCGGTGTCGGCCACGATGTTGATGTCCCTGGTCAGGACCGGCCGGCGCAGATTCTTGTCCGCGTCCGCAGCGCCCGAGGCGGCCGCTTCCTCCCGGGGCAGATCCATCAGCACCTTGGCCAGCTCTTCGGCCCGGGCATGCTGCAGCGGCAAAACCTGCACCTGCTCGGGCCGTGTGCCGGCATCCACATCCAGTTTTTTGACGGCCGCGCGAATCCGGTCCAACTGGGCGGGCGGGGCCGAGACCACCAGCGCGTTGGCGCGGTCGTAGGGCAGAATCCGGATCGGGCTGGAGAGCTTACCCTGCTTCGCATTGCCGGAAAAGAGCTGGTCCACCACCTTGGCCGCGCTGGTGGCAGAGGCGTGCTGCAGAGGTATGATGACCAGCTCCTCGTTTTTGGCCGGCACGTCCACGGAGCGGATGATTTCCAGCAGTCTTGCGATATTTGACTGATAGTCCGTGATGGTGATGATGCCCGAATCCGCGTGGGCCACCATGACCGCCGTTTTGGGCACGAGCGGGCTCAGCATGGCGCGCACCTCTTCCGCGCCGGCGTAGTTGAGCTGCACGATGCGCGTGATGATGCGATCTTCCGGGCTGAGCGCCCCGCTGCGCACCGTGGCGACGTTTTTCGCGCGCGCCTGCAGGGAGGGCACGATTTTGACCACCGAGCCGCTGGGCACGGCCGCATAACCGTTGACCTCCAGAACCGACTCGAAGATGCGGTAGGCCTCGTCCGTCGATACCCCGCTTGGCGAGATGATGCTCACCCGGCCCCTGACCTCCCGATCCACGACAAAATTGGTGCCGGTCAGCTCGCTGATGTACTTGATGAAGACATTGATGTCCACATCGTTGAAATCCATGGTCACCTGTCCGCCGCCGGACTGGGCGGGCGGCGCGGCCGGAAGGGGGGAGGGCAGGAAGAGCAGGGCGGCCAGGAGTGCGAAGACAAATTTCTGCATGATTAAAAGTTCTTGTGAGATTTCAATGTATTCATGGGTCAGGCTTGCCTTCACTGTTCCGGGCCTTCCCAGGGTACTTCCAGCCGCCGCAGGGCATCCGCCCCGGTGCGTACCGGCACGCCGTCCCTTGTCCTGGCCGGCTCCTGCGGCGTGGAAGCGCCGGTATTGACCCGGCGGCCAGGCAGGCTTTGCGGCACAATGCGGCCCGATTCCGAGCGGAGATCCGAGAGGGAAAGGGGGGCCCTGGTCGCGCCTTCGTCCGCGGCGCCGGTGCTGCCCTCTGCCGCGGCCACCGGGCCGGCCGGCCGGCTGTCCGTATTTTCCCGCTCCTTCAGCAGCAGAAACTCCGGCCCCCCGCTGGCCGCCAGCTCCACCCGGCCCCGTTCGATGCCCACGATCTTTGCGCCCTGCACCTGGTCGCCGATGCGGTAGAGCCGCTCCCGGCCCTCCGGGCCGCTTTTGATGATGGCCCGCGCCGCAGCCCCCCTGCCCGTGACCGTGCCCAGAAGCTGCACCGGGCCCTTTTCGGCGGCCACCGTGCTCAGGCGAAAATCCCGGCCCTCTGCCGCGCCCTCGAGGGCCGCGGCAAAGAGGTTGCGGCCCACAACGCTCTTGAGGGCCGCCTCGTGGGTCAAAAGCCCGCCCTGGTCCGGAGCCGCGCCGGCATCCAGGGACTGTGCCGTGCCGCCCGGGCCCAGCACGGCATCCACCCGGCCTTCCAGCCAGCGATAGGCGAAATGCACCGCTGCGTACAGCGCCAGCATGGCGAGCGCCAATTGCCAGATACGTTTTTTCATGGCGTTGTGCCCTGTGCCTCTGATTGCAGTGAAGCGGGAGCAGCCGGGGCCAGCTCCAGGGGGGAGAAGGCCAGGGCCGGATCGGCCAGTGTGCCGGAAAGCATCACGGCCAGCGGCCGGCTCCCGGCCTCCAGGCGCATGACCTGCCATTCCGGCTGCTCACGCACCCGGGCAAAGAGTTCCGGCCGGGCTTTGAGCTGGCCCTGCATGCTGATGCGACTGGCAGCAGCCGGCCAGGCCAGCGTCACGGCGCCGGCAAAGCTGCCCTGGCCCAAGGGGGACTCCAGGGTGCCACTGGTCAGGACGAGCCGCCGGCCGTCCTGCCGGAGCCGGGTCGAAATCCGGGCATAGGGCAGGACTTCGTGGCCCAGAACCGGGTGCCGGAGCGGAATCGCGCCGTCCTGCGCGCTCAGCCGGCCCTCGAGCGCGGACAGCAGCCCGCTGCGCATCTCGAATTGCGCCGCAAGCGTGCCGGAGAGCCGGCCCTTGAGTTCCCGACCGAGCATTCGGCCCAGCCAGGGCTGGCCGGCCAGATCGAGGCTCTGGACTTCGGCCGAGCAGCTCAGGGCGCTGTCCCCATGCGCGCTGGCCCTGCCCGTCACCGTGCCGCCGGCCAGCTCCGCGGCAAAGGCAAGCCGCCACTGCCGCCCCCTGAGGAACGAAGACCACTCCGGCTGCAGGCTCAGGCGTTCCACGCTCAAGTCGCCGCCGCCATGGCCCTGGGCCCTGATCTGCCGCAATTCCAGCCATCCCGGCCAGCGCCAGCGCGCGGCGCCCACCTGCCACTGCCACCTGGGCAGGGCCCGGTTCAGGGCCCGCTCCGGGAGCTGCCGCACAAAATCCTCAGGGAAGAGCCACCACGCAAAGAGCGCCGCCAGCGCCAGGAGCAGGAGACTGCCCGTCAGCACGCGGCCCAAGGTCCGCAGGAACGCCGCCCCGCTCATGGCCGCTTCTCTCCGCCCGGAGCGGCCACGGCCTGCACGCGCAGGCTGACGTCCAGGGGCTCGCCCTGTTTGCCGCTGCCCTGAATGACCATCCGCTCCACAGCCACCAGATTGTCCGGCGCATCCACCAGGTCCAGAAAGCGGCCCAACTGCGCCAGCCCGACGGCCTTGAGCTGCAGCTCGACCGTGCTCAGACCCGCTGCAGTCTCCGCCGCTTCCACCGGCTGCATGGCCTGCACGTGCGGCTTGATGCGGCTTGCGGCCGCGGCTTCCTCCAGAAAGGCGAAGAGACTGAAATCCTTTTTCCGCCGCCCGAGCTGGGCAGCCTGTTTCTGCTGCGCACCCGGGGCCAGATGACGCTGCAGCTCCTGCATTGCAGCAAGCTGCCGTTTTTGCGAGGCAATGCCGTTTTGCAGCCGCTGGGATTCGTCCCAGAGGGGCAGCAGCAGAAACTGCAGCAAGACAAAGGCCAGAACCACAATGGCGGCTGCGGCCACCGCCTTTCTTTCCCGGGTCGTCATGGCGCGCCTCCTGTCCGTTTCAGACTCAGTTCAAAGCGCACCGGGCTGTCTGCACTGCTTTTGTCCATGGTGGAGGAGAGGATGCGCACCTCGTGAAAGAGCGGTGAGGCGGCCAGCAGCGCGCGGATGCGTTCCACATCGCCGAAACTTTTGGTCTGTCCGCGCAGCAGGGCCCTGTCCGGGTCCAGCGTGAAACGCTGCACGGTGAGCTTGAGATCTTCGGGCAGGCGCTTCGACAGTTCGGCCAGCACGGTCAGCGCGGCCGGCCGGCCGGGAGCGAAGAGCGGCGAGGCGGCCGGCCCACCGGCCCTGAGCGCTGCCTGCATTTCCATATAGGGATCGTGCACCACCTGAACGGTCGGGAAGGCTGAGCGGTATATCCCTTCCATTTCGTCGTGCAGGCGGGCGCTTTGGGCTTTCAGACTCTGTACCCGGCCGGCCAGCAGCAGGCAGGCAAGACAGGCGGCCAGGGCCAGCGCCGCCGGGATCCGGCCCTTTTTGCCCCGCAGGCCTGGCCAGAATCCGCTTTTGGGGGCGAGTTCGCCGCGCCGGAAATTCAGGGAGGCAGGACTCTTCTGCTGCAGGGCCGCGAGCGCACAGGCCAGCGCCGCGTCAAAGTCCGGAGCCAGGGCCCGGCCTGCCAGCTCCGCCTGCCAGCGGCGCACCGGAATCTGCAGGGCCCTTTCCAGCTGGCCCGGCAGCTCCGCATCGCCGGCCAGGGGGCCGCAGAGCCAGAGGCCTGCCGGGGCACCTGCATCCGGCGCAGCTTGCTGACGAAACAGGCTCAGGCTCTGCCGGATGGCCAGCGTCAGTGCCGGGACGCAGGCCGCAGCAGTCCCGGCCGGTACGGACAGGGCCCGGCAGCAGGCCATGCGGCTGTTGTGCACAAGGGCCAGTTCCGCCGTTTCCGCAGCCAGGTGCAGCACCAGCGCGTCCGGCTCCGCCGCCCCGATCTGCGAGGCCAAAAGCGGCAGAGCCGGGCAGAGGCAATCCGGATCGCAGGCCTTCTGTGCCGGCGGCAGCAGGGCCTGCAGCAGCGTCTTGTCCGCGGCATAGGCCAGCAGTCTGGCGCCTGCTGGATCCGTGTCGATCAGATTGAAGGCGCCGATTGCCCGCTCCGCCGAGCCTGGCCTCAGCAGCAGCTCCTCCAGGGCCGAGGGCAGGGCCAGGGTCTGCTGTTTCGTATCCTGAAAGGGCAGACGCAGATTGTGCACGATCAGCAGCGCCAGCGGCAGGCCCAGCACGCAGGCGCAGCCCCGGCCCCGCCGGGGCAGGGCCGCCACGAGCCGCTCCAGCGCTGCCCCAAGCGCGTCAGCCCCGTGCCGGCCCGGCTCCAGCGGCAGCCGCGCCGTGGCCGTCGCCACGGGCCGTCGCCCACTCAGCTCCAGCACCACCGCGCTCAGTTCCCCCTCGCCCAGCGCTATGCCCAGACCTTGCCGCCTCTCCATGCCTTGTTATGCTCCATGCACCCCGGCGCCTGCGAAACAGGCGCGGCAATCTCCAAAGAAAAAGGGCAGATCCAGCTCATGCCGCTGCCAATTGTCGTCATAGCCCGGAAACCGGGCAAGTCTGTGCGTGCAGTACCCAGGGGGCGCCTGTCCGCATCGCTCCGGCAGGGCCGGAAAAGCCGCCCCTTGCCGATGTCCCGAAATGGCGAAGACGCGCCGTGCACGCTGGATACTGTTTTCGGCCCGGCTTGGCAAGGGCAAGTGACGGGCCAATTTTTGCCCGCATGCCCAATGCGGCCCCGGCAGGCCCCTAGTCAATCTGCCAGTGCCGCAGCACGGGCGCGCCCTGGTCGCGACGCTCGATCAGGCCGCTGCCCAGCCGCCGGAAACGGCCCTGCCAGGCCAGGACCTGTACCGCAAAAAAGCGGCTCTTCACCGTGAACAGCGGCATATCGCCACCCAGGTCGGCGGGCAGGCCCGGCACCAGGGCGAGCCAGCCCGGATCGGCCAGTGCGGCCAGGTTTTCCGGATCGCTGCGGAAGGCGCCGATGTTTCGCACATTGTCCATGCGCATCTCCGGCAGCAGGGCCAGGAGCACCGCTTCCGGCGCGGTGTTCGGGTTGAGCATCGCATCATCGCCCAGCACCGTGATGTAGGCCGCGATCCCCTCGTGCTCCGCATCTCCGTATAACAGCGCCCGGCTCATGCCCCGCACCAGGAGCAGCTCCTCCTCCGAGCGGATGGGGGCGTTCCGGGGCGCATAGGGTGGCTCCTGAGCCTGGTACCAGCCGTCCTCCGCGCCCAGCGGCCGCTCGGTCTGATCCCGATCCACCCAGTCGGCCAGGGCGTCCAGGAGCGGGTCAATCTCCTCGGGCTGGATGGCAAAGCGGCCAGAGGCCAGAAAACGCCGCCAGACTTTCCGGTAGCGTGCCCGTGCCTGCGCTTCGGCCTGGGCCCTGTCGGCGGCCCCGGCCTCCGGCGGCCGCTCGTCGGCTGTTTTGCCCAGGGCGTTGACCTGCAAGCGCCCGCTCAGATCGGCGATGCGTACCGTGAGTTTCGAGTCCCCGCCCGCAAGCGCCTGGATCCTGGTTTCATCCAGTCTGTTCCAGACATCGAAGAAGGAATCGAACTGGTTTTTCGACTGATCCATGAGGAGCGCGGCACGCGCCAGCTCCTGGCCGCCCAGGAGCAGGGCGTCCAGCCGCAGTTGCCGGGCCAGGCCAAAGGCCGCATCCGTCTGGCGGTTCACGCTCTGCATCAGTTGCAGGCTCAGGGCCGCCAGGAAGACCAGGGCCGCCAGCACCAGGACCAGCGCCATGCCCCGATTGCAGCCCCCCCTGGGCATGCCCAGGCGGCTCATGGCCTCTGCCCCGGCAGGCGGCGCTGTCTGGCCGGCGTCAGACCCACGGGCAGCGGTACGGTGGTGCTGTAGCTCCGGCTTTCCCGCTGCTCAGCATCCAGCCAGAAGGACAGCCGGATACGGAGCGCAGCCGGCACCTGGGCGTTGCCCTCCTGACCCGCGGCAGCCACGGCGGTGAAACGCCAGGGGCCGCCCTGCCGGTTCAGCGGCTCGAAGGCCACGGCACGCAGGCCCTCTGCCAGCACGAAAAAGGCCCTGTCCACAGCCTCGGGATCACCGGCCTCGCCCAGAAGCAGCGGCACATCGGCGCGCAGCAGTTTGAGCCTCCGGCTCCCGCCCGCCTCCCGTTCCACCCTGTAGGCGATCAGGGCCGGGCCGCGGTAGCCGGCCTCCGGCTCGAGGGGCAGGTGGCGGGCCGCAAACACCAGTGTGTCGCTCTGATCCTCGCCCAGGCGCTGGACTGCAGAGCTGCCTGCCTGAAAGGGCAGCGCGGGTTCAGGACAGGCGCCTGCCAGATCCTCGGCCAGCCGGGCCAGTGCGGTTTCGGCCTGCACCAGCACCCCGCTCTCCGCCGTGATGGCCTCAACCGCCCTGGTCGAGCCGCTTAGGGCCGTACCCAAAAGCGCCATGACCAGCGCCAGGAGGCTCATGGCAATCATGAGTTCCACCAGGGTGAAACCGCGGCATCCTGTGCAGCCCTTCATGGTGCGGTCTCCTGCGTTTCGCTGTCCGGATGCCGCATCAGGACGGTGCGGACGGTGAAGAGCGGCTGCCTGCCGCCACGCGGCCGTACCCGCAGCTCCACCAGCTTGAGCCAGCCTGCGCTGCCGGCCAGACCGCTCTCTTCGGGGCCGAGTTCATGTACCCCCTGTTCCCAGAGCAGATCCGGGCTCTCCGGACCGAAATCGCCCGCCTCGTCAGCCACCTGGTCAAAGGGCTGCAGGCGGCATGCCGTCAGTTTGTGCCGGGCGAGCAGCGCGGCCCGGGTCTGGAAACGGGCTTCGGCCGCCCGGTCCGCGTTTGTGGCCTGCACACTGAACAGGAGCAGGCAGCCCGCCGCCAGAATAGCCACGGCAAGCAGCAGCTCCATCAGGGCAAAGCCCCGGCTGTCAGCGGAACAGGTCGGCACGATGCACATCCACCGCGCCGGGCAGCAGCCTGACCCGGCCGAGAAAGGGGCTGGGCGCGAGCGTCAGCATTGCCCCGCCTGCGTCTTCCAGCGTGAGCAGGGCTGGCTGGACATAGCCCCTGGCGCTGATGAAGAGGCGCGGCGTTCCCCGGTCGCCGGCCGTTCTGGTGCGGATGCGCACCGCTCGCAGCCCTGCCGGGAGCAGGACCCGGCGGACCCGTTCCTGCGCCCCTGCCTGGGATTTCGCCGGTTCGGCGAGGAGCGCATGCTGGGTGGCATCATAGCGGAGCACCCAGGCGCGCTGCTCCTCGCGGGCGCGGCCGGCCGTTTCCTGCAGCAGCGCCATGCCGGCCCTCGCGCCCCGCTGCAGGGCATCGCCGCGCAGAAAGAGGCCGATTTTCGGCAGCGCCAGAGTGCTCAGCAGCGCCAGCAGCGCCAGCGTCACCAGCACTTCGATGAGGGTGAAGCCCCAGGCCCTATTGCAGTTCCCAGTTGTTGACGTCCGCATTCCTGCCCTCGCCGCCAGGCTGTCTGTCCGCGCCGTAGGAAATGAGGTCAAAGTCGTCGTGCAGACCCGGGCTGAGGTAGACGAAGTTCCCGCCCCAGGGGTCTTTCGGCACCTTGCCCCGCTCCAGATAGCCTCCTTGCCGCCACCTGTGGGCCTGCGGGCCGGCGACCGGCGGGGCGACCAGGGCCTGCAGACCCTGCTCGGTCGTGGGATACTGCCCGTTGTCCAGCCGGTAGAGTTTGAGCGCCTGCTCGAGGGCGCTCATCTGCACCATTGCCTGGGTGCGGCGCGCATCCTCGGGTCTGTCCATGATTCTGGGGACCACCAGCACGGCCAGGATGCTCAGAATCAGCATGACCACCATGACTTCGATGAGGGTGAAGCCGCGTGCGTTTTGATGAAAGGTCCGCAGCCGTGCGCGCAGCGGCAGCAGACACAGAACGAGGCCGATGCCGCAGGCCGGCGCCAGCCCCAGGTGCAGTGCGAGCCAGGCAAAGGCCAGGAGAGGCAGGAGCGCGAGCGCGCAGAGGAGCCGGAGCGCGGGCTGCTGTTCGATAAGCGCCGCCAGCGGTGGCGACAGGCGGTAGTACAGGCCGATCAAGGCCTGGCCCAGAGGCTTGGTGCTGAGCATGGTGTCCCTGAATTGTCGTAAGAGGATGACCGCCGGATGGCTGATGCTGCCAAAGGCGGCGGTGGCCAGAAAGCAGGCGTCTGCGGTGTGGAAACGGCGCTCCGGGCCGTAATGCGCAGCACCGTCTTCGGTAATCGCATAGGCCCGCACGTGGTAGAGGGTGCCGGGCTGCAGGCCGGAAAGCAGAACCTCGAAGGCGCCGGGGCCGCTGCCTGCAGCCACATGACCGCGCAAGGCGGTGGCCGGCGGCTGCGGCCCGTTGTCGGCCGCACTCACGCGCTCCAGCACGGGATGGGCAGCGGTGCTGAACACCAGGCCCCGTGCCCGTACCGCAGCCCCCAGTTCCGGCAGAATCTCGCCGCCGGAGCGGGCGCTACTGCGGGTAATGGCCAGGGGCTGCAGGGTGCGCAGGGCCGTACTCACCGTGCCGTTCTGATTGACAAAGGCATTGGTGTTGTACAGGCTGGCCGCCGCAAAGCGGGCCAGGGCCATGGACGTGAGCCGGCCCTGCGCCACGGTGCCGACTACCAGCACATTGCCCTCCGCATCCAGGGCCGCGGCATAACCCACGGCCTCGTCGCCGCCAAAGTCGAAGAGCGCCACCTTGGGCGGCTGAGGGCCCGGCTCTGCGGGCAGTTCGGCCGCAAAGACCGGCGTGGGTGCCAGCCAGCGCAGAAGGGCCAGAGCCTGACGGCATGGCCAGGGCAGGCGTTTTTGGGAGAGCGGGTCCTCCTCCGTGCTTTTGGCATCCGGCGCTGCGGTTTCCGGGCTCCCGGGCGCGTAGGGCGTCTCCGCCTCTTTGGGCGGCCTTGCGGCCGGCGCTGATCCGGCATGGCGGCGAAGCCTGGGTCGCCTTTTGGCCACCCCGCTCAGATGCGGGTATTTGCCCGGCGCCTCCAGTTGCGCCACCGGCAGAAAGGGCTCGTCCAGCGAGCCGTTGGCCGCCGCATAGGAGGCCACCAGAAAACGGCGCCTGCCGCCTTCTGTGGCAAAGCCGCTGGCCACCACCCCCCGGTCGCTCACCGCCACGTCAAAGAGCACGTCGTCTTCCGGGCTCGCCGGATGAATCGCCGCGCCCCGCAGCCCGAAATCCGGATCCAGCCGGCCATCCATAAAAAAACGGAACAGGGCCGTGTCCCGCCGGCCCGGCTCGCCCACGGCTCCGGCCACATAGACCAGCCCATCCTTGTCCGCAGCCAGCCGGTAGCCCTCGCTTGGAATCATGCCGTGGGGCATGGCCACGCCCTGGTCGCCAAAGTCTGTATCCAACAGGCCGTCCTTGTCCAGCGCCACCAGCATGAGCGACACCCGGTCGCCCCGGCGGAAGGTGCCGGAGAGCAGCAGGCCGCCATCTTCCCGCAGCAGCAGGCCCTCGGCCCGGGATTCGTCGCCCACGGTCACAAGGGTGATGCCCCGTTCGCCAAAAGCGGCGTCCAGCTCGCCCAGGGCATCGTAGCGGGCTGCTGCGGCCACGCTGCCGTTGGTGCCGCCCACATTGCCGGCTATCACGATTCGGTCGTCCGGGGTGATCGCCAGCGCCGTGATCTCGTCGTCCCCGCCGCCCACGGGCGTCACTGTAATGCCGTTCAGGCCGAAATCCCTGTCCAGCGTGCCGTCCGGGAAATAGCAGGCCAGGGCGAAGTCCCGTGACGCGCCGTTCGACGTGTAGCCGCCTGCCACGATGCGGCCATCCGAAAGCTGGCCCAGGGCAAGGGCCTCGTCGTCGCCCAGAGCGAGGGAGGTGATGAGGGCGCCCTCATGGTTGAAGCCGGTATCCAGCGTGCCGTCCGGATTGAAACGCAGCAGCGAAAAGTTCTTGGCCGCACCGGGATTGACCGAGCCGGCCACCACGATTCTGCCGTCCGGCTGCACCAGAACGGCATTGGCGCTGTTGCGACCGCCCAGCTCCACCGCGACCCGGCCGTCGCGGCCAAAGGCGGCGTCCAGGCTGGGCGCGGCCGGGGCCGGCGCGGTCCGGGCCAGGCTCAACAGAAGTATCAGACAAAGGAAACGAATAAACAGCAGCATACAGCAAAAGTGCCGGGCAGGTGCAGGCAATGCGGGCAAAACGGGAGGGCCTCTTCCCGCTGAAAAAACCCTTATACCATACTTGCCTCCAAATCTAAATACCCTGCAAAAAGGCAGGGGCATCAGGCGGCTGGCTATGTCGGCGTGCAGGCCGAGTCCGGCGCCATGACGGCCAGCGCGCTGTGCAGCCGCAGGGCCATTCTGGCGCCTGCCGCTAGGCCTGAAAGGGGGCCAGGGTGCCGTCGGCAAGCCGCAGACAGCGATCCATGGCCTCTGCCAGTTCGAGGTTATGGGTGACCATGATGACCGAAAGGCCCTGGCTGCGGCTCAGATCCTGCAAAAGCTGGAAGACCTTCTGCCCGCTCTCCGCATCCAGGTTGCCGGTGGGTTCGTCGGCCAGCAGCAGCGCCGGCTGCATCACCAGGGCCCTGGCCAAGGCGACCCGCTGCTGTTCGCCGCCGGAGAGTTCGCCGCTCCGGTGGTGCAGGCGTTCGCCCAGGCCGACCCGTTCCAGCAGTTCGCCGGCCCGGCTCCGGGTTGCCGTTGTCAGCTTCCCGGCGATGCGGGCAGGCATGAGGACGTTTTCCAGCGCGCTGAATTCCGGCAGGAGATGGTGGAACTGGAAGATGAAGCCGATTTCGCCGTTGCGGTGCCTGGCCAGACTCGTGCCGGACAGCGCCAGCAGATCCCTGCCCTTGAAGAGCAGGGTGCCGGAATCCGGCCGGTCGAGCGTGCCCAGAATCTGCAGCAGCGTGGTTTTGCCCGAGCCGGAAGCGCCGACGATGGCGCAGGACTCCTGCGGCGCCATGACAAAGTCCAGGCCGTCCAGAACGGCAAGCCGTCTGTCGCCGCTCTGATAGCTCTTGCAGAGCGCCTGCGCGGTCAAAAGCGGTGTTGCCTCACTCATAGCTCAGGGCCTCTGCAGGTTGAACCCCGGCTGCCTTGCGCGAGGGGTACAGGGTGGCCAGCAGGGTGATCACCAGGGCCGACACGGCGATCAGGGTCACATCCGCGGGCACCACCTTGATCGGAATCGTGGACATGGGGTAGACGTTGGCCGGCAGTTCGATGATTTTGCAGGTCTTCAGAATGCGGCAGAGGCCGAGGCCGCTGAACACGCCCAGAATGGTGCCGGTCACGCCGATAACCAGGCCCTGGTACAGGAAGATGCGCATGATGGCGCTGGTGGTCGCGCCCATGGATTTGAGGATCGCGATGTCCCGGTTTTTTTCCATCACCAGCATGATGAGCGCGCTGATGATGTTCAGGGCTGCGACCAGGATGATCAGGTCAAGGGCAATGAAGATGCCCAGCTTTTCCAGCTTGAGCGCGGCAAAGAGGTTTTGGTTGAGCTGCATCCAGTCGCGCACCACATAGGAGCTGCCCAGCCGCTGGCCGATGGCTGCGGCTACGGCGTCCGCTCGCTCCACGTCCTGCACCCGCACCTCGATGGCGTGCACCGCTTCCGGCTCCAGCCCGGCCAGACTGCGGGCCAGATCCAGGCCCAGATAGCCTGCGTTGGCGTCGTATTCGTACATGCCGGTGGCGAAGATCCCGCTCACCGAGGCCACCCGCAGCTTGGGCAGCACGCCCATGGGCGTGAGCGGGCCGTTCGGGGCCAGCAGTTGCACCCGGTCGCCGGGCAGCACCTGCAGCGTGCGCGCCAGATCGCTGCCCAGGACGATCGTGGGCGGCTGCTCCTGATTCAGACTCTCCAGGGCACCGCTTTTCATCTTTTCGCCGATGGCAACGACCTTTTGGTTGCTTTCCGGGTCAATGCCGTGCAGCACCACGCCGCTCGAGGTGGCGTTCGAGGTGATCAGGGCCTGGGTGTAGATGACCGGCGTTTGCGCCACCACTCCGGGCGTGGCCGCCACTGCGGCCATCAGCTCCCGGGGCTGCCTGATCGCGCCGGCATAGCTCTGCACGATAACGTGGGAGTTGATGCCGATGATCTGGTCGCGCAGACCTTCGGTGAAGCCGGTATAGACTGCGAGCACCACAATCAGCGCCATCACGCCCACAGCCACGCCCAGAATGGAGATGAGCGTGATCAGCGAGATGAACTTCTGCTTGCGCTTGGCCCGCAGGTAGCGCAGGCTGACAAACCAGGCAAAGGCAGGCATGGGCTATTCCGCGCTTTCCGGTTTGAGCAGGGGGAAAAGAATCACGTCGCGGATGGAGGCCGAATCGGTCAGGAGCATCACCAGGCGGTCGATGCCGATGCCCTCGCCCCCGGCGGGGGGCATGCCGTATTCCAGCGCGCGGATATAGTCCCTGTCCAGCACCGGGTGGATCTCCTCGTCGTCGCCGCGCCCGTCGATCTGCTGCTGGAAGCGCGCCTCCTGATCGATGGGGTCGTTCAGTTCGGAAAAGGCGTTGGCGATCTCCCGGCCCGTGATGAAGAGTTCGAAGCGGTCGGTGAGTTCCGGGTTCTCCTCGTTGCGCCGGGCCAGAGGCGAGATCTCGGTCGGGTACGAGGTGACAAAGGTCGGGTCGATGAGTTGCTCTTCCACCAGGAGCTCGAACAGTTCGGCCTTGGCCTTGCCCGGCCCGGCTTCGGGCTGGAACTTGACGCCCCTTGATTCCGCCAGCCGCATCAGGCCCGGCCCATCGTGCAGAAGGGCCGGATCCAGGCCGCCCACCTGCACCAGGGCCTCGTCCATGCTGAGCCGCCGCCAGGGCGGGGCCAGATTGACCTTTTGCCCCTGATAGGTGATGCTGGTCGAGCCGCAAACCTTTTCCGCGAGTTCCGAAATCAGGGCCTCGGTCAGGTCCATCATGTCGTGGTAGGTGGCAAAGGCCTGATAAAATTCCATCATGGTGAATTCCGGATTGTGCCGGGTGTCTATGCCCTCGTTTCTGAAATTGCGGTTGATTTCAAAGACGCGGTCAAAGCCGCCCACCAAAAGCCGCTTCAGATACAGCTCGGGCGCGATGCGCAGGTAGAGATCCATGCCCAGGGCATTGTGGTGGGTCTGGAATGGTCTGGCGTTGGCACCGCCGGGCACGGCCTGCATCATCGGCGTTTCCGCTTCGAGAAAGCCGCGGCTGCGCATGAATTCGCGGATCAGGCGGATGATTTCGACCCGCTTGCGGAAGGTGGCGGCCACCTCCGGGTTGACGATCATGTCCAGATAACGCTGGCGGTAGCGGGTTTCGACATCGGTGAGCCCGTGGAATTTTTCCGGCAGCGGCCTAAGCGATTTGGTGACCATTTCAAGCCGGGATGCTTCCAGGGAGAGTTCGCCGGTCCTGGTTTTGAAGAGCTGGCCTTCGGCGCCCACGATATCGCCCACGTCCCACTTTTTGAAATGCTCATAGGCGGTCTCGCCCACCAGATCGCGGCGGGCATAGATCTGCATTTCACCGCTTGCGTCGCGCAGATGAAAGAAGGCCGCCTTGCCGAAACGGCGCAGGCTCATGATGCGGCCGGCCACACGGTATGTGGTGCCTGCCGGGTCGTGCTCCTCGGCCGCAAGTTGTTCGCCCTGTGGCAGGATTTCCGCAAGATGCTGCGGGGCTTTGAAACGGTTGCCGTAGAGGGCCACGCCCTCGGCGGCCAGGGCAGCCGCCTTGTCACGGCGCAGGGCAAGGAGAGTGTTGGGATTTTCCATGAAGAGCGGTGTAGCTTGAGGGTGAATGGTTTCAACCTGTTCCGTCCCGGGTGCGGGGCAGGGGTGGGCAGCCTGCGGGCTGGCCCCGGGCGCTCCCCTGCAGCGCGGGCTCAAGGGGACAGAGCCCCTGTCCACGGCCCCTGCCTGTTCACCTGCCCTGAACAGGCGGGTGAAACGATGCGGGGAAAAGACGCAGAGTAGTTTTTTCAGACGGGCCTGTCAATTTTTTTGCGGCCTTCAGGCCGGCTTCGGCGGATCGGCGAAATCCAGCACCGGCTCCCAGAGCAGGCAGACGCGCACGTCGAAGATGTCGCTTTTTCTGGGCGCCACGCTGATGCTCTCAAGCGCTGCGGCGGCCGGATCCAGGCTCGCCAGCAGTTCCTGCATTTTGCCTTGCGCCTCGGCCTGAAGCGCGGCCAGTTCCGCGGCGATCCGCGACACCTCGTCCTGGGCCGCCTGCACGTCCTGCCGCTCTTTCATGAGATGGCCCGCGCTGCGCATGCCCTGGGTCGATTTGCCAAGTGCGCTGCCCTTGCGGCCGAGAAAGGCGCCCACAATGGCTGAACCCACGGCAATGACCGTGTCCAGCCCCCGGGTGCGCACGTCTATCTTTTCCTTGTCCAGTTTGGCCTCTGCCTTTTGCAGTTTGGTCTGTAGCTGCTGCTGCTTTTTGTCGTAGCTCGCCCTGAGGGCGGCCATGGCTTCGTCCTTTTTGGCGGCCAGTGCGGCGCCCAGGCGCTCACGGAAGGCCGCCTCGCTTTCGCCCGGCGCGGATTCCAGATTCAGG
The DNA here is from genome assembly GCF_002952055.1 of Desulfobulbus oralis. Classification (NCBI taxonomy): domain Bacteria; kingdom Pseudomonadati; phylum Thermodesulfobacteriota; class Desulfobulbia; order Desulfobulbales; family Desulfobulbaceae; genus Desulfobulbus; species Desulfobulbus oralis. Next base: position 1,474,163 of record NZ_CP021255.1, read on the forward strand.
GCCCTTACCGTAAAGAGGGGCAGGGCGCCGCTTCGATAGAGGTGCTCGGCCAGTCGTTTTTTCTCGGCGTCAAAGGTCTTCTGCAGGCTCATATCCGCAGGCAGAGCGCCGAAGAGCGCTGCCGGAGCGCTCGTGGTCAGCAGCTCCGGCGTCACGGCAAACGGCCGGGCCTGTTCCCACGATACAGCCGCGCCGGCTGCCGGCATGGGGGCCTGGAGCTGCACGGTCGTGGTCTGGTCTATGCCCCGGCGCGCATCGGCATGACGCACCCGGGCCAGGCCCAGGACGGTGGCCCGGTAGTGCTGGTTCGCTCCGGATACGGGCGAAGGTACAAAGTATTGGGTGACGCCGCCTGCGACCAGGGGCCTTTCGGCGGAGAATCCGGGTGCGGCATCCGCGGCGCTTGCCGAAACAGCGGCCGGCCTCTGCGTGGCGCCTGCCTGCAGTTTGGCCAGTTCAGCCAGGGTCACCGGGCCTTTCAGATACGAAAGCGTCCAGCGGGTCTGGAAGAGCAGCGGGGCCTGCCGGTGGGCGGAACAGAGCAGAAAGCAGCGTTTTTCAAGACCGGCCAGCAGCGTTCTCAGTTGCTCCCTGTTGCCTGCCGCTTCGCCGCCCATGCCGGACAGCACCCGCTCCTGATCCTGCCTGGTCTGCAGGCGGCCCACAAACCAGGAGCCGATATTGGCCATGCCCTTATAGTCCAGATCCACCGGGTTCTGGGTGGCAAGCGCCACGCCGAGGCCAAAGGCGCGGGCCTGCTTGAGCAGAAGCAGCATCGCTGCCTTGGCGGGCGGATTGCTGTTTGGTGGAAAATAGCCAAAGATTTCATCCATGTACAGAAGGGCACGCAGTTCGCTGCTGCCCTCCTGCCGCCGCATCCAGCCAATCAGCCGGCCCAGGAGCAGGGTGACGAAGAACATGCGCTCCGCATCCGACAGATGGGCCAGGGAGAAAATGCTGACCCGCGGCCTGCCGGAGCCAAGCAGGTTCTGGATATTCAGCGCCTCGCCCGTGGTCCAGCCCTGAAAGGCGGGACTCGCCACCAGGGTGTTGAGCCGCATGGCCAGTTCCATCCGCCTGTTTTCGGGGTAAAAGCTGTCCACCGGAAACACGCCGACCTGGGCAAAGGGCGGTTGGGCCACGGCCGCAATGAGCGTGGCGAGGGAAGGGGCTTCGCCTTTTGTCCAGAAGTGCAGCACAATGGTGGCCAGCAAAACGTGCTCGCGGCTCTTGATCGGGTCAGCCTCTATGCCCACGAGGCTCAGCAGCGAGGACACCGCAGCGTTGACAAGCCCGCTCAGGGTGTCCCGGTCGGCCACTGTGTCCGGGTCCGGCGCATCCATGCTGTCCAGCACCGAGACCGGCCGGCCGGCCGTAGTGCCCGGCGTGAATACGGCAAAGTCCGCGTTTTCCCGGAGTCTTCGGATGCGGGCGCCGTCCTGTCCCCAAGTGGCCAGACCTTTTTGCCACTGGCCCGCGGTTTCTGCGGCCAGCTCCTGCACGCTGAGGTTCCTCCGGGCTGCCGCATCCGCGTCTATCCAGGGGGCAAATTCGGCAGGGGAGAGTTCCGGAAAGCTCAGCAGGAGGTTGGCCATATCGCCCTTGGGGTCTATGACGATGGCCGGTATTTTTGCCAGCGCGATTTCTTCCAGCAGGGCAATGCCCAGGCCGGTTTTGCCGCTGCCGGTCATGCCGATAATGGCCGCATGGGTGGTGAGTTCCCGGGCAGGCAGCAGAAAGACTCTGCCGGTTTTGCCGCCATCCAGCTCCCGGCCCAGATAGAGACGGCCCGGCTGTTCAATGTTTTCCAACGCGCTCATGAAAGCATCCTCAGGAGGTAGGGCGCACATTTCTGCTTGTGCATCCGCGGAATTCATCTTTTACTGGCCAGTGTGAGGTCCTATTTTCCCAAAATAAACCGGAGCCTTCCCGCTGTGCAAGACCGTCGTTATTCCTGGCTTGTTTCGCTGTGCCTGGCCGCGCTTTTTGCCTTTCCCCATGCGGCCTTCCGCTACCGGGCCAGCATCCGGCTGCTTGTTGACTTTGATATCATGGTCGAGGCGTGCGGGCTCAAACCGCCGGTTCTGCAAGTATACTATGACCAGGGCCGGGGCTTCAGCGAAAAAAACAGTGTGCGGGTGGTGCTGCCGGAACAGAAGAGCAAGCATATTCAGGCTTATTTGCCGGTGACCAGGCTGTACCGCCTGCGCCTGGATTACCTGAACGGGCCGGGCACGGTGAGGCTGAGCCGGATGACGGTTACGGATCCCTTTGGCCCGGTGCTGCTGTCGGAGATTCCGGTGCGACAGTTTGTGGGCCACCAGACGCAGCAGGTTGTGCAGGATGGCAATGCCTTGCGGGTGCAGAGCGAGGCCAATGCGGATGATCCGCATCTTGCCCTGAATTTTGAGCCGGCCCTGCGGGCGTCTGGGGCTGGCAAATTCTGGTCCAGCCTGGTGTTTGGCTGCAAGGTGTTCGGGATCATGGCCGCGGCGCTGGAAATGTTGTTCCTCTGTATCGGCAAAAGTTTTCTCAATGCGCGCTTGGGCATCGGGAAAGCGAAGGCTGGCAAATAGCTGCTCAGTATGCGGCAATTCTTGGATGGCGCCACCAGAGGAGAAGGGTCAGCAGGAGGCTGATACCGGTCAGTGCCAGTCCAAGTATCATAAAGGGCGGCCGATAGATCAGCTCAACATGGTGCCTGCCCGGCGTGGTCAGGGCAAGTCCGGAGAAGGCAAAATCCAGACACAGGAGACGCTCTTCACGGCCGTCAACCTGCACGTGCCAGCCCGGGTCATGGGGCACCGGGAAAAACAGCAGGCCCGGACGCCGGGTTGTGATGTCACCCACGAAATGCTCTTCGTCCCAGTGTGTCAGCAGCAGGGCATCGCCCTCGTCTGGCTGCGCCATGTGCTCGGCAGGCGGGCCGCTTACCCTGGCGATGCCGGGCTGCGCTTCTGCACTGACCACAGCGGTTGAGGTGATCCGATTTCTCTCTTCAAGGCTCAATTGCTGAAAGGCCTCGGGGCTGATCTGATGATAAAACATGCACCCAAACGAATGCACATGCTCATTCCTGTAAATATCGATATTGCCAAAACTTTTGAGGTAGGAAAAACCGGAAGGCGCAGAATTTCCCAGGTCCCTTCGCTGAAGAAAATATTTAACTGCCAGCAGATCCTGTAGATTTTTGTGATCTTCCAGGCCACGACTGTAGGATAATAATGACCTTGAAAGATTAAATGCCTGATAGAAATTTTTCTTTCCCTGGCCAGGAAAAGCAAGATATGAAGTTGTCCCGAAATAGTTTTGGATGAGAGCATCATTCAGACTAAATTCACTATAGTTTTTCTCAATTCTGAAAAATGAATCATCTATTTTCTTGATATAATCCAGAGCTGATTTCGTATCTTTGTTAAAATATGCCACTTGACGTTTTTCAAAAAACGGTAGAAATTGCCCAGGGATTGAGCCAGCCACTACACGAGATGAGATAATGATCTCTACTATTAATAAAGCTAATAGAAAATTTTTTATAAAAATATGGTTCTTTTTATTGTATATTAGCAGGGAAACGCAAAATATAATGGAAAATGCTATTGATACTGCAATAGTATTTAAATTAATTTTGAAATTACCAATATATTTATATTTAGCAAGGTACAGAAAAAAAAGTGTAATGATAATAAGAATCACAAAAGATATCTTTTTAATTTTTGAGATGAATTTTTCGTTATCTTTTCCATAAAAAAAATTTTGTAAAATTATCATGAAGGTGAAGAGGGCGTAAAAGCTGCAGTAAAATGACAAATGTTTGAATGAATGACTGATGAATATAAGTAATGCTGTTTTTATGTAGGGTATGCTTATAATTATCATAGAGATTAATGGAAATATCCATAGCATCCTTATATTTTTCTCTCTTATTACCAAAGGAACAAGAAAAAATAAGAATGCAGCTATACCGATATATAGAGTTGAATCCTCGAAATAGTTTATAGATCCATGATAGAATAGCCAGGAGAACAGGGCATCTGGGGAAAAGAAACGCGCTACATTGTGAATGATATTATCAATGCTGGCAAAATTGAACAATTTTTCAATAAAGGAAGTCTGTGTAACCGTAGAGAACGATTTTTTTATCCGATCAGAATAAAAATATCTGTATACATCAGGAAGCAGGAAATATGACCATATGGCAATGCCAATAAAATAAAAACAGATAAGTTTTATATATAAAAAAAATATTTTGGCCGGCTTCCTTACCTGGTTAACGCAGCGATAGAGCACATAGAAAAATCCAAAAAAACCAATATGCAGAATTTGTAATTCTAATTTTATGGATAGCAAACCAACAAGTAAAACCAGGGGTAACCAGATTTTTTGTTGGAACCAGAGTTCAAAAAAATAAAGAAACATAGCCGCAAAAACGGCATAGTTCGGATAATGATACCAATGGCTATTGAGTACCATATAGCCGCTGAACGTATAGGCCAATGCTCCAAAAAATGCCAAGGCCCTTGAAAAATTGAGTTTTTGCAAAAAGGCATGGAAAAACAGGGCGGCGGCCAGAAATTTTAACAGAATGATAAATGAGATGGCCTCTGCAATATGATCTGCCCCAAAGGCAAGATAAATAATATTAAATGGATTTAACCCTGCTGTCAGATTATAGACATTCTCCCCTAAACCAAATTGAAATGACCAGAAAGGAATATGCCCAGATAGTAAGTTCTTAACCCGAAAATATTCTATAGGGTAAAACTGCGATATCGTATCTACAGCGTAGTAATCAAAAATAAATATCTTATCGAAAATGAAATACTCATGAAAGATATAGCTCCAGATCAATAGTATGACCAGAGCCAGGGTATATGTTTCATGTGCCGCAGCCAGGCTTGCTGCCTTGCGGCATGCCAGGGTCATCCTCGGGCTGATGCCTCTCCAGCTTGAAACTGCGGCGCCTAACCTGACAACACTCATCATCTAATTTATTTTGCCTCTTTTTCTGGGGATGGCTGGTAGATTCTCATAGCAAATGTACCACTGGCGGCAACCTGGACGCTAAAGGGACGCAGCGGCATTCCGGTAAGCTTGGACGGGCCAACATCCAAACATCTCAAGGGGGCCGCCATGCTCCACAGCCATCTTACCATGGAAGAGCGTATCGGTATCGCAGTATTTATGTACATGGGCATGAGTTGCCGGAAAATTGCAGCCTATCCTGGCCGAGGCCATACGACCATTTTCAGGAAGCTGCGGCGTAGCAGCTCAAAGGCGGCTATCCTGCTCAACGGCAGACACGCGCAAAAAGCAAAAGATGCCGCGCCATGATCGTCGGCATGAGCCGCTTCGAATTGTTCGCCTACCTCGATGAAAAGCCCTGCCGCGACTGCTCTCCCGAACAAATGTGGGGCGAATTCAGGTCCGGCCAAGGCAAACGGGTTTTTCCTGGGCGCATTGATCCTGAGCAGCGCCCGCGGCCTGTTGCCGACAGATCCCGCTTTGGGATGGGGCGCCGATCTGGTCTGTGCCTCCAGGAGCAAGACAGCGCTGCTCAGCTGTACCGAACGCAAGAGTCGCTTTCTCTTGCTGGCCAGGGTACAGGACAAGACAGCCGCGTCCTTCAATGCGGCACTCATTCCCTGCCTGCGTGCTGTGCCGCCAAAGCTGAGGCAGACCCTGACGCTGGATAATGGTTCGGAAATGGCAGGCTTCAGGGCTCTGGAGTTGGCCACTGGCCTGCGCACGTATTTTTGTAAACCACATGCGCCGTGGCAGCGTGGCACAAACGAAAACGAGGGCGGGCTATTGCGGCAGTATTTTCCAAGGGGCATCAGCTTTCACAAGATCACGGAAAAGATGGTTTTGGACGCCGCAGAACAACTGAACAACCGGCCGCGCAAATGTTTACACTACTGGTTCCTCGCTGTTTCATGTGGGTAGGGCAAAAGAGAGGCCCGCACCCAGGAGGTAGATCATGGCGATCAGATTCTTCGTGGACCGGTAGCCACGCGCCCGAGACCTGGCCGCCTGGATCAGGCTGTTCGTGCCTTCCAGAATGCCGTTGCTGATCCTTGAAGTGAACCAGCGCAAGATGCCGTCCCAGTGCCGTTTGATGGTCGCCGCTGCCTGTTTCATGGGTTCCAGCCGGCAGTGCGTCGCCCAGAAGTACCACCTCTTCAGGAAGGCCTCCGCCTGGCCGGGGGCCTGCTGGAACAAGTCCTGAAATGTCGTTTTCAGTTGCCAGGCCCGGGCCGTTTTCAGATTCAGCCCGGACATGGTGAGTGCCGCCAGACACTCCTGTTGCGAGGCAGGTAATTTGTCACGGTTTTTCAGCCACACATACCGGCTCTTCGCCAGCTCGGGCCGAGTCTTCGCCTCCTCGCGCCGCACCTGGTCCACCGCGTCGCCCAGCACCTTCATGATGTGGAACCGGTCAAAGGTGATGTGCGCCTCGGGGCAGTTCGCCTCCACGCCGGAAATGAACGCGGGCGACATGTCGCAACACACCTCGTTTACCTTTGCGGGATCGCCGCCATGGGCCGCAAGCTCTTCCTTGAAGCGCTGGATTGTGGCGGCATCCCGGCCCCGGTGGCGAACAGCACCTTGTGGCTTCGCAGGTGGGCGAACACGGTGACGTAGTTGTGGCCGCGTTTGCTCGTTGTCTCGTCCACGCCAAAGGAAGCGACGTCGGCGCAGGAGATGCTCGTTCTGGCCTCCTCCACATGGTGATTCACCACGCGCCAGAGCCGGGTGTCATGCTCGCCCACATGCTTTGCCAGGCTTCGTGCTGGCATGGGCTTGGCGAGGCTCATGACCAGGGCCTCGAACAGCAGGGTGAAGCCGCTGCCTGGACGCGCCCAGGGCACGGATACCTGCTTGACGCCGCAATGGTCGCATTTGACTCGGGGCAGCTTCGCGGTCAGCCAGGCTTCGTGCTGGAAAAAGTTCAGGTGCCGCCAGCTCTTTTCCGTGGTGTCGTATGCCTTGAGGTCTGCCTGGCCGCATTGCGGACAGACAAAGACGCTGCCCCGGGGAAAGGCCAAACGAATATCCAGGCGCTTTTGCTCTGCGGCAAACTCGCAGGACTCCACCTGCCACGGCGGAGTCAAACCAGGGGCCATTTGGAAAAGGTCGGTGTCACGCATGGATTAAAACCTCAAGAAGGGAAACAAGGAAAAAACACCTTGCCCACATGAAACAGCGAGGAACCACACTACCAGACTCCCGCTGAGCTTTTTAACCAGGCCCTCACCGGTGCATTTGCAATTTGAATTCACCCCCCGTGGCAACGTGGGACGAACGAAAACAGCAACGGGCTTTTGCGGCAGTATTTTCCCAGGGGCATCAGCTTGCACAAGATCACGGAAAAGATGGTTTCGGACGCCGCAGAACAACTGAATAACCGGCCGCGCAAATGTTTACACTACCAGACTCCCGCTGAGGTTTTTAATCACGCCCTCACCGGTGCATTTGCAATTTGAATGCACCGGGCATGTGGTTTACAAAAATACGTGCGCAGGCCAGTGGCTGCCTCCAGCGCCCTGAAGCCTGCCATTTCCGAACCATTATCAAGCGTCAAGGTCTGCCTCAGCTTTGACGGCACAGCACGCAGGCAGGAAATGAGCCCCGCATTGAAGGACGCGGCTGTCTTGTCTTGTACCCTGGCCAGCAGGAGAAAGCGGCTCTTGCGTTCGTTACAGGTGAGCAGCGCCGCCTTTCCTTTGGAGGCACAGACAAGGTCGGCTTCCCAGTCACCAAAGCGGGTTCTCCCGGCAACAATCCCCGGCCGCTGGCTGATATCAATACGTCCGGGGAACAGGCGCCGTCCCTGGCCATACCTGGCTTGCCGCCTTCGCCTTTTGTGGGCACGGCGTAAATGGCGGTAGCTGGTATCGCCGAATTGTGCTGCTGCATAGACCCAGCGGTAGATAGTCTCTGTACTGATACGCATTTTTTGATCCTCTGGATACTCCAGACGGATGCGGCCCGCGATCTGCTCGGGAGACCAGTTTGCACGCAACTTTTCATCGACCCAGGTGATCAGTTCGGGACGGCGCATACAGCGGTAATGCCTTGCTCTCTTTCGTCTTTTGTGGGCACGCCGCTCTGCGCTCTGCGCACGATAACCTTTTTTTGCAGAGCCTGCGTTGCGGCGCAGCTCCCGGGAAACAGTGCTGTGACTCCTGCCCAGGCGTCTGGCCATTTCCCGGCAACTCATGCCCATGGACACAAATATTTCGATGCTGACGCGTTCTTCCAGAGTAAGATGGGTATGGGACATGGCGGGCTCCTTCTGGCTGAGTGGTTGTTGGTGCTGCCAACTCTACCAGAATCCCGCCCTGTCCTTCTAACCCTTCATGCCCCTACCAGGTGGTGCGTTTGGAATGAGAATCTACCAGGGGGTGATTGTGCCCCTGCCTGTCAGTTGTGCCATCTCGAAATGACCATCATGACACAATCCGAAGCATCAGCCGTATTCGGCAGCCAAACGACCAATATGAGCAGGTTCAGGTTGCCGATTTGAGCAAAAAGCAGTGCTGCAGGGGCATCGGCCCAGCCCCTGGGGCTGCCAACACCAAACAGGGCCCGCAGCAGGATCCCCAAATTGAACCCGGCAACATGGATGATGTAGCGCTTCTCCACATTGGCCAGCCCGCGAAGATGCACCCGCCGCATGCCGCCCCCGGTCAGGACAGTGGGCAAAACTGCGTTCCACCCGCTCGCCCCGCGCCCGCATCAGCGCCTTGCCCTTTTCGGATTTCAGCTGGCCTCGGTTCCCGTACACCGCTTCCCGGGCATCCATGTCGCCTTTCCAGCGCAATCGCCCCTTGTGCGCCGGTTCACTGATCCGGCTTGTGCAGGAATCCGGCAAATCCTTCAGTACGTTCCGGCTGTGATAGCCCTTGTCCGCCACCAGAGCAAAGGGCTCGTCAATGCCGGGCGCTCCTTCCTTGTCCCTGACCGCGCACAGCTTGGCCTGGGCATCCTCGAGTGTGGTGGCAAGTGTTGTCGTGTCGCCCCGATCCGCAGGATGCACCACAGCCGAAACAATGGCCCCGGATTCCAAGTCAACCACATGCTCGGGCTTGTACGCCATATGCGTACGGCCATCCTTGAGTTTGGCTATGCGCGCATCCTCATCGGTGCTCGATTGCCAGTCCTTGTTGGAGGTCTTTCTGCCCTGGCGCTTGCGGTCAAAGGCGATCAACTCCGCCCTGCTCGGCGTCCTGATGCCGCTCTCTTCAGCCAGGCGTTCAAGCATTTCCTGATACGTTTCGCCCGTATCCCGACGGACAATGCTCTTCATGGCCGCATTGGCCTCCATGCTAGAAGCGTCGATCCCCAGGTATTTCCCGTCAAGCAGATTGGCCTGCTCCAAAATCCGCAGCACAAAGACAAACATTTCGTGATGCACCTCAAGCGGCAGGCGCCCCCGGATGCGGCACAGGGAGGAATGGTCGGGCACGGATTCGGTGGGGCCGAGCCCGAGGAATTCGCGCAGAGAAAGGGAGTCGGCACAGCGCCAGCAGATGCCGCGTTCAGAGTCGATGCCCTCGAAATAGCCGATCAGAAGCATGCGGAAATAGCGGCCCGGCGGGATGGACCGGCGGCCGAGCTTTTCGGCATAGAAGGGCGCACAGAGCCTTTCGAGGAAGGCGTCAAATGCTTTCTCATGCAGGAGCTTCTGCAGCCGCTCGTAAAAGACATGCCCCTGACTTTGGGGCAGCTGATCATAGATCAGCCACATGCTCTTCTGCTCTGCCTGCCTCCGGCCAGGACTCATACTGCCTCCTCGACACAATTTGATCGCCTGTGCACCATTATGCCTTGCCTGAAGAGTTTTTCAAAGGGCTGATAACGGAGATTTTGACAGCGCGATCCTGTTTAATATTTATTCTGGATGTGCATCTTTTTTTATGAATTCTGACTGTTTTGTAAGAGAATTTTTGGTTCACTTACATGCGTGATAAAAATTGAGTTTAAACAATTGTTATGAGTGATTTCATAATTTATTATAAATAATAGTATAAAATGTTATCTATTATAATATTTATATATTGACAGTTATATCTCTCAAGCATAGATAGGGGCCATGAACGAGCATCGTGAGCATCACTTTATATATGTATTGGCCATTATGATTAAGGCAAAAGTATTACGCTTTAAGTAAAAATAAAACGTATGTTTACACATCCACTTCAAAAGATCCATGCAAGTTTGGCATGAGTCCACAAGCTTTCAAGACCATTTTCCCCATGTGTAAATATACATTGGATTTTCTCATGCGCCACTGCATCAGATAGTAATAATTGAGGCAATCACCAAAGAAGCCTTCATCAGCTCCAGTATCACCATTCACAAGATTTTCCGGTTCGCAGAATCTCACGATTCTTTCGTCCAAAGCAGTGGAGCGCTTGTTACGGTATTGGGAGGGCTTGGAAGGAAGGGATTGGCGATTTGTGATGCGTTTAAATCAAAGGTGAAAATCAGTGCAATTTGTTAAATTGTAGTCTTTGAAATCTTTGAACAGTATGAATATTTGCTCTTTTCAATCATGACTAATCCCCATGATTTTATGGTGTCATGCTAGACAAGAGTATTATTGTTATATTAATTTGTAATTAATAAAATGATTGCAAATAATATATCAGCTATAGGACTAGTTAAAATTCATGTTTAATTGGAGGTCATTAAAATGTTCACAAAAATATTTGATAATATATTGCATGATGATTTGTATGCAGCATGTATTATAGCTGAAAATAGTCCTTATAAAGATTATGCTGTTTATGAGAATCAAGGAAATTATTTTATTGGATTAGGAATAAAGTCATATATTAATTTTGGGTTAGAAAGTACTATAATATACAATAATGGGAATAAAAGCGAAATATCTAACAAAGATTTTGCTTGTTCTATGAATAATGCTGTAAAAATGATATCAGATAAAGAGTGGAGAGGAATTGGATTGGCGCATTTTGAATTATCAAGATATTTATATTCCATACATCCTCTTCCTTATGCATCAACATTACTAAAATTAATTATACCAATCGTAGAAATATCAATAGTTAATAATAAAATATCTATATCTTCATCTAATAAATCATGTGCTGATGAAATTTATAATTTTATCGATAAAAAATTTAATGAAATAAAAAATAAAAATAATGATAATATAATAAATCGTGCAAACACTTTATTTAATACAAAAATTAACTTATATGGAGAAAATGAATATAAATCAAATGTAGCATCTGCAGTTTTTGATATTAATAATTTAAAATATCAAAAAGTTATTATTTCTAGAAGAGTTCCATTACAGAGAAGGATTGATATGATTGCCAGTTATTATTCTGGAAGAAAATCAAATTCTCCTGCAAGATCATATATTTTAAATATAGATGGGTTTCAAGCAGCAGGATTTAGCCCGGAAACCGTTGTTGAAGTTAATAGCGATAGAATAGTAAGTACACAGCCATTGGCAGGGACAAGAGCAATATCTACAGATTTAATGGAGGATAAAAAATTAGAAAGTCAACTTATCAATGACACTAAAGAAATAGCTGAGCATGCTGTCTCTGTAAAGTTGGCATTTGATGAGATAAATAAGATATGTGATAATGAATCAATATATTTGAGCTATTTTATGAAAATAATAAAAAGAGGACCTGTGCGCCATCTCGCCTCTCGCCTTCGGGGTAAAATGAAAGAGAATAACACTTCATGGGATGCATTTAATGCACTTTTTCCTGCGGTTACTGCAACTGGTATTCCAAAGAAAGAATCAATTGAAGCAATACATGATTATGAAAAAAATGATCGTGGTTTGTATAGCGGATGTATCATGCTTTATGACAGTAATGACTGCATGGATGCGGCACTCGTATTACGTAGTTTTTATCAAACAGCAAAATTATCTTGGATACAAGCTGGAGCTGGAATAGTAGAAAAATCAACTCCCGAAAGAGAATTTGAGGAAACATGTGAGAAGTTATATACAGTATCTAATTATATAAAATATATGAATCCCTAACAGCCCTTTGAAGAAATGTTGATTTTTCGAAGGGGACACAAAGTGGCGATTGTGCCCCTGCGTGTCAGTTGTGCCATCTCGAAATGACAATCATGACACAATCCGGAGCATCAGCCACATTCGGCAGCCAAACGACCAATATAAGCAGGTTCAGGTTGCCGATTCGGGCAATAAGCAGTGCCGCAGGGGCATCGGCCCAGCCCCTGGGGCTGCCAAAACCAAACAAGGCCCGCAACAGAATCCCCAAATTGAACCCGGCAATGTGGATGATGGAGCGCTTCTCCACATTGGCCAGTCCGCGAAGATGCACCCGCCGCATGCCGCCCCGGTCAAGACAGTGGGCAAAGCTGCGCTCCACCCGCTCGCCCCGCGCCCGCATCAGCGCCTTGCCCTTTTTCGGATTTCAGCCAGCCACGGTTCCCGTACACCGCATCCCGGACCGCCGTATCCCCATGCCAGCACAATCGCCCCTTGTGCGCCGGTTCACTGATCCGGCTTGTGCAGGCATCCGGCAAATCCTTCAGTACGTTCCGGCTGTGATAGCCCTTGTCCGCCACCAGAGCAAAGGGCTCGTCAATGCTGGGCGCTCCTTCCTTGTCCCCGACCACGCACAGCCTGGCCTGGGCGTCGTCAAGTGTGGTGGCAAGCGTTGTGGTGTCACCCTGATCCGCAGGATGCACCACAGCCGAAACAATGGCCCCGGATTCCAGATCAACCACATGCTCGGGCTTGTACGCCATGTGGGTGCGGCCATCCTTGAGTTTGCCTATGCGTGCGTCCTTATCGGTGCTCGATTGCCAGTCCTTGTTGGAGGTCTTTCTGCCCTGGCGCTTGCGGTCAAAGGCGATCAATTCCGCCCTGGTCGGCGTCCTGATGCCGCTCTCTTCAGCCAGGCGTTCAAGCATTTCCTGATAGGTTTCGCCCGTGTCCCGGCGGACAATGCTCTTCATGGCAGCGTTCGCCTCCATGGCCTGGGCGTCGATGCCCAGATATTTCCCGTCAAGCAGCTTGGCCTGCTCCAAAATCCGCAGCACAAAGACAAACATTTCGTGATGAACTTCCAGCGGCAGGCGCCCCCGGATGCGGCACAGGGAGGAATGATCAGGCACGGATTCGGTGGGGCCAAGTTGCAGGAATTCGCGCAGGGACAGGGAATCGGCACAGCGCCAACAGATGCCGCGCTCGGAATCGATGCCCTCGAAGTAGCCGATCAAAAGCATGCGGAAATAACGGCCCGGCGGGATGGACCTGCGGCCGAATTTTTCGGCGTAGAAGGGAGCGCACAGCTTTTCGAGGAAGGCGTCAAATGCTTTCTGGCGCAGGAGCTTCTGCAGCCGCTCGTAAAAGACATGCCCCTGACTCTGGGGCAGCTGATCATAGATCAGCCACATGCTCTTCTGCTCTGCCTGCTTCCGGCCAAGACTCATGACGCCTCCTCAACATAATTTGATCGCTTGTGCACCATTATGCCTTGCCTGAAGACTTTTTCAACGGGTTGTTAGCCTGTTCTCAGCCTGACCGAGCGGTGTTTTGGCAATGGGAATCTTACCCATATGGGGGGATATGTTATCAAGCAGAAAACGGAGGAAGGAGGGGGGTGGCGGATAAAAAAACGCCTGGTGCGTCGGGCACTGCCAGAGAGGGTCGGGAAAAGTCGGCAGCCTGCCCGATCTTTTTTCATTCGCGCAGATAAGGGCCACGGCTTCCTGGGCCGGTGCTTCGGGAGCACCAAAGCAAAGGACCTGAGGCCCGCAACGGGGCGGACTTTGACTGCCCCGTGCGGGCATGCTTCGGAACGGCAAAGATACCGTCGTGGCAATCCACGGCAGAGGCGTGGCCCTGGCCATGTTCACCGGTCAGGATGACGGTGAATTTGGGCATGCCGTTCTTCCGGACAATTGGCCGGGGTATGCGGAGTTTGCCATGTGCCGCCGTACCTGGCCTATGCAAAAGGGCAACAAAAATGGCCAGCGTTCCTCTGAACGCTGGCCACGAAAACACGGGGCAGGGGCGGCTTATGCCTGATTCAACCGTTCCCGCAACTGCTTGCTGGGCCGGAACGAAACCATTTGGCGTTTGGTAATGGTCATACTTTCGCCGGTACGGGGGTTGCGGCCGCGGCGGGGCGATTTTTCCCGCACGGTGAGCGTGCCAAACTGTACCAGCTTGACAGACTCGCCTGCCACCATGGTCTCCTTCATGACGGAAAAAACCTTGTCCACGATCTCGGCCGCGCTCCGTTGGGAGATCTGAAGCCTGTCCGCGATGGTCAAGGCCAGTTCCTTGCGGGTTACGTTTGTGGTCATACTGTCGCTCCTTCGCGAAGATGGGCATCAAAGTGCCGTATCAGGGCCTGCACGATTTTATTGTGGACCTTGTCGGCCGCGGCGCTATCCAGGGTGCTGTCGGCCGACCGGTAGGTGATGGAGAGCGAGACGCTTTTTTCCCCTGGAGCCAGTGGCTTGCCCCGATATATGTCGAAAAGCCGGACCGACTCAACATATTTCTGCTTTTGGGCCAGCACGGCATCCACCAGTTCGCCTGCGGCAAAGTGCTCGGGCACCACCAGGCTGATGTCGCGGCTGGTGGCCGGAAAGCGGGCAAGCGGGATGAACTGTTTGCCTTTTTTCGGTACCTGGGCAAGCGCTTCCAGATCCAGGTTCAGGAAGTACACCGCTTGCCTGAGGTCAAAGGCCTGCAGTACCGTTTCCCGCACCGCACCCAGATAACCCAGGAGCTTGCCGTCGAAACGGAGGCACATGCAGGCGCTGCTCTCGATATAGGGCTCGTTGGCGACCGCCTCTGCCACGAAAGCGATGCTCTCCTTCGCTCCGTGAGCCAGCGGGTAGCCCAGCCGCCGCAGAAGCTGGACGGCCACGCCCTTGAGGTCCGCAAAGTCGGCCTGCTGTCCGCTAAAGTAGAGCGGCTCCGCATGCGGATAGCGCTGCCCGCTCAGCACTGCACAGAGTTGCATCCGCTCCTCCGGCTGTACGCCGGCCTCGCGCGCGCAGAAGACCTTGCCGATTTCGTAAAGCCGGATATCCGGATTCTGAACGTTGCTGTTGCGTTCGATATTTTCCAAAAGGCCTGCCAGGAGCTGAGTACGCAAAACCGATTGTTCTTCGCTCAAGGGATTGCGCAGGCGCACCATCCGGCGGCGCGCATCCTCCGGACCCAGGCCAAGCATGTCGGGATGGGCCGGGCTCACAAAACTGTAGTTGATGGCCTCGTAAAAGCCCTGACTGGTCAGGTTGCGGCCGATTTCCCGCCGCAGCACGCGCATGAAATCTTCTGCCGGCGAATCCAGGCGGAGCAGCGGTTGGGTGGCCGGGATGCTGTCGTAGCCGATCATTCGTGCCACTTCCTCTATGAGGTCGACCTCCCGCTCGATGTCCATGCGGAAGCTCGGCACGGTCACCGCAAATTGGCCGGCTGTCTGCCGGGTCACCGTAAAGCCGATACTCTGCAGCCGCCGCATGACTTCGTCTTCCGGCACTGCCTGCCCCAGGAGCGTATTGAGGCGCGAGCTGCGCAGGACGAGCTGAATGAGGGGTTTTTTGCCGGGATATTCGTCAATGCCATCTGGCTCGGGTGCAGCCCCGGCCACCTCGGCCATGAGGGCCACCGCCCGTTGCAGGGCCTTGTCCGCCAAATCGGGATCGACCCCGCGTTCGAAACGGAAGGACGCCTCGGAAGGCAGGCCCAGTCGTCTGGCCGTGCGGCGGATGGAGACCGGATCAAAGCAGGCGGATTCCAGCAGGAGCGTGGTGGTCTGATCCGTGATTTCGCTGTTCTGCCCGCCCATGACCCCTGCCAGGGCGACCGGCTTTTTCGCATCGCAGATCAACAGCGTATCTGCCGTGAGCTTCCGGGTCGTGCCGTCCAGGGTGACGAGTGTCTCTTCGCCCGGCCGCGGCTTGCGCACCACAATGGCCCCGCCCTCAAGGCGGGCAAAGTCGAAGGCGTGGAGCGGCTGGCCGGATTCCAGCATGACATAGTTGGTAATGTCAACGATGTTGTTGATGGGGCGGATGCCAACCGCAGTCAGGCGCTGCTGCAGCCAGGCCGGGGAGGGCGCAACGCGGCAGCCTGTGAGTTTGCGCGCGGCGTAGCGCCTGCAGAGCCGGGGCTCTTCGATGTTGACCGTGAAGCCGGCATCTTTGCCGGTGAGCGGCGTGACCGCGTCCACCAGCGGTTTGAGTTCCGAGCCGGTGAGGCCCGCAATTTCGCGTGCAATGCCCCGGACGCTGGCACAGTCTGCCCGGTTCGGGGTCAGGTCCACGTCAATGACCGCATCTTCCAGGTGCAGCGCTCTGCGGAGCGAGAGCCCCGCGGGCAGCGAGCTGTCCAGATCCATGATGCCGTCGTGGTCGGTTGAAAGGGCCAGTTCCCGGGCCGAGCACAGCATGCCGCAGGATTCGACGCCGCGGATTTTGCTCTTCTTCAGCCGGGTGCCGTCGGGCAGTACCGTGCCTGGCCGGGCCAGGGCCGCGATCATGCCGGCATGGACATTGGGAGCGCCGCAGACCACCTGAATGCTTGCTGCTCCGGTACTGACCTGACAGACGGAGAGATGGGTCGAATCCGGGTGCCTGACCACACTTTCAACCTTTGCGGTGATGATGGCATCCAGATGGGGATAAAGTTCCTCCACACTGTCCACTTCCAGCCCCAGCATGGTCAGATGGTCGGCGATTTGCGCCGGCGTGAGATCACCTGTGGAAGTAAATTGCCGGAGCCAGCTTAGGGTGCATTTCATGGCAAAAACCTGTTATGCGTCGGAGCGCGTCTCAAAAGGAAAGGCGTGTACAGGGCAGGAGGCGCGAAAAGGGTGCAGAATCCGCTGGCGCCGGCCTCAGAACTGGGAGAGAAAGCGCAGGTCGTTTTCGTAGTAGAGGCGGATGTCGTCGATGCCGTATTTCAGCATGGCAATGCGCTCCACGCCCATGCCAAAGGCAAAGCCGGAATAGATATCCGGATCATAACCCACCTGGGAGAGCACCGCCGGGTGGATCAGCCCGGAACCCAGGATCTCCAGCCAGCCCGTCTGTTTGCAGACCCGGCAGCCCTTGCCGCCGCACATGACGCAGGCGATGTCCACCTCGGCGCTGGGCTCGGTGAAGGGGAAAAAACTGGGCCGGAAACGGAGCGGCAGATCGCGGTGGAAGATGCGCCGGCTGAAGCTGGTGAGTACGCCTTTCAGATCGGCAAAGGACACGTTCCGATCCACCAGGAGCCCCTCCACCTGATGAAACATGGGCGTATGCGTGATGTCGGAATCGCAGCGGTAGACCTTGCCCGGCGCAATGTAACACAACGGCGGCTCCTGCTTTTCCATGATGCGCGCCTGCATGGGCGAAGTGTGCGTGCGCAGCAGCAGGGAATCCGTGACATAGAAGGTGTCGTGCATGTCACGGGCCGGGTGGTGTTTGGGGATGTTGAGCGCCTCGAAGTTGTAGTGGTCAGTCTCCACATCCGGGCCTTCGGCCACCGCAAAACCCATACCCGCAAAGATGGCGCAGATTTCCTCCATCACCTGGGTGATGGGATGCAGGGAGCCGAAGGGCAGGTAGCGGCCGGGCAGGCTGCAATCGATTCCTTGGAATTTCGGTCCGGCCAGGCTGCCCAATTCCTGCTTGCGTTCCTCGAAGCGGCGTTCGATTTCGGCCTTGATTTCGTTGGCCACCTGTCCAAGACGCGGCCGCTCTTCGGCAGGAACGCTGCCCAACTGGCGCAGGATGGCGGTCAACTGACCGCCTTTCCGACCCAGGTAGTTGACACGGAAGGCTTCCAGTGAGGCGCTGTCGCTGGTATGCTCCAGCGCATCCAGGGCTTCCTTTTGCAGCGCCCGGAGCTGTGTTTCCATGGCGATCAGGCGTTCTCCGCCGCGGCCTTGACCACGCTGCTGAAGGCATTCGGGTCGAGAATGGCCAGGTTGGAGAGGACCTTACGGTCCAGCTCGATGGCGTTCTTATGCAGCCCGCAGATAAGGCGGCTGTAGGTGGTGCCGTTTTGTTTGGCAGCGGCGCTCAGCCGGGCAATCCACAGTCTGCGGAAGTCGTGTTTTCTGTCGCGACGGTCGCGGTAGGCAAAACACAGGGAGCGGTCAACCGCTTCCGCGGCGGTCCGGTACAGACGATGCTTGCCACCGCGGTAGCCGCTGGCCATTGCGAGCACCTTGTTCCGTCTTCTCCGGGCCTTGAAGCCACGGGTCACTCGAGGCATGGTATTTCTCCGTAAACGAGATTGAAAAGATAAAACGCGCAGCTGCCCTGGGGCAGCGCGCTGCAATTACAGATAGGGCAGCATCCGCCGCACGGTCTTCATGTCCGTACCGGCCACCAGGGTACGTTTGCGCAGATTGCGCTTCCGCTTGGTCGATTTCTTCGTGAGGATGTGGGAGGAAAAGGCCTTGCTCCGGCGAATCTTGCCGCTGCCGGTTGCCGTAAAACGCTTGGCCGCTCCCCTGTTGCTCTTCATTTTAGGCATTGTCGTTCTCCTTATAGCGTCGCGATCGGGCGTGATTATGCCACCTGGGCCATGTTCAGGTTTTCGGGCCAACGAACATGACCAGCTGCCGGCCTTCCATTTTGGGCTCCTGCAGGATGCTGCAGTCGTCCCGGAGCATGTCGGCAATGTTTTGCAGGGCCTCGAGACCCAGGGTTTCCGCATAGACGATTTCACGGCCGCGAAAACGCATGGTCACCTTGACCTTGTTTTTCTCTTCCAGAAATTCCTTGATCTTGCGCAGCTTGAAGTTCAGATCGTGCTCCTCCGTCTTGGGCCGGAATTTGATCTCCCGGGTCTCGATGGTGGTTTGCTTTTTTCTGGCTTCCTGCTGCTTTTTTTTCAGCTCGTAGCGGAACTTGTCATAGTTCATGATCCGGCAAACCGGAGGATCCGCCTTGTCGGACACTTCAACCAGATCAAGATGCTGTTCATGGGCCATGGCCAGCGCCTCTCGCGCACTGACAATGCCAAGCTGCCCACCTTCGGGGCCAATGAGGCGCACTTCCCGGTAGGTAATTTCCTCGTTGACCCGGATCTTCAGATCCTGATCGTCCGCTGTTTTTTTCGGGCCACGCTTTTTAATTGCCGTTCCTCCTGAGATGTTTTTTCAGGCCTTGAGGTGCGCCGAACATTCTTCCTGCACCATCTTCGCAAAGGCCTCCGGGGAC
Source organism: Desulfobulbus oralis (assembly GCF_002952055.1). NCBI lineage: Bacteria > Pseudomonadati > Thermodesulfobacteriota > Desulfobulbia > Desulfobulbales > Desulfobulbaceae > Desulfobulbus > Desulfobulbus oralis. The sequence goes on from NZ_CP021255.1 coordinate 1,493,384, forward strand.
ATGGCCGGCAGGTTTTCGCCGTCCCGCCTGCGCACGGTGATGGTGCCGCCCGCCTTTTCCCGTTCGCCGGCGATGAGCATGTAGGGCACCTTCATCAACTGGGCCTCACGGATCTTGTAGTTGAGCTTTTCGTTGCGCAGATCCTTTTCCACCCGCACGCCCATACTGCGGAGCTGCTCGTAGACACGGTGACACCAGTCGGCCTGCTCGTCGGTGATGTTCATGATGCGGGCCTGCTCCGGAGCCATCCAGACCGGAAATGCGCCGGCATAATGCTCGATCAAAACGCCGATGAAGCGCTCCAGAGAGCCCATCAGCGCCCGGTGAATCATGATGGGCTGATGTTCGGCTCCATCCTCGCCGGCATAGCTCATGGCGAAGCGCTCGGGCAGGTTGAAGTCCACCTGAATGGTGGAGCACTGCCAGGAGCGGTTGAGCTGGTCCTTGATTTTGATATCGATTTTCGGACCGTAGAACACCCCTTCGCCGGGATCGATGCTGTAGGCCATATGCATCCGCTCCAAGGCCTGCTTGAGGGCATCGGTGGCCAGGGCCCAGTTGGCGTCGGAGCCCACGTACTTTTCCGGCCGCGTGGACAGATAGACGTCATAGCGGTCGAAACCGAAGGTTTTCAGAATGTGCTGATTCAGGCGAATGATGTTGTAAATTTCGTCCTGCAACTGCTCCGGCAGGCAGAAAATGTGGGCGTCATCCTGGGTGAAGCCACGTACACGCATCAGGCCGTGCAGCGCACCGGTACGCTCATAGCGGTAGACCGTGCCCAGTTCGCACCAGCGGATGGGGAAGTCCCGGTAGCTGTGGGGCTCGGCCTTGTACACGCCGATATGGAAGGGGCAGTTCATCGGCTTGAGCTGGTAGGGCACCTCGTCGATGACCATGGGCGCATACATGTTTTCGCTGTAGAAGTCCGCGTGGCCGGAGGTCTTCCACAGGTCATGCCGCGCGATGTGCGGCGTGTACAGGAGCTGGTAAGCGTTCCTGTAATGCTCGTCCTTCCAGTAGTCCTCGATCAGCCGGCGAAGCAGTGCGCCCCGGGGCTGCCAGAGAATGAGGCCCGGCCCGATATCGTCCTGAATCGTGAAAAGGCCCAACTGCCTGCCCAGCTTGCGGTGGTCGCGTTTTTTGGCCTCCTCGAGCCGGTACAGATAGGCCTGCAGTTCCTTTTCGCTGGGAAAGGCGGTGCCATAGATGCGGGTCAGCATCTGGCGATGCTCGTCGCCGCGCCAGTAGGAACCGGCCACGCGCAGGAGCTTGAAGACCTTGATCCATGAGGTGTCGGGCACGTGGGGGCCACGGCAGAGATCTGCAAAATCGCCCTGGCTGTAGAGACTGACCGTCTCCGCCTCCATGTCCTGCAGGAGTTCCACCTTGTAGGGTTCGTCCTGGGCCCTGAAAAAATCCAGCGCCTCGGCCTTGCTGAGTTCCCGGCGGGTAATGGGCAGGGCGGCAGCGGCCAGCTCAGCCATTTTTGCTTCGATACGCTCAAAGTCTTCCGGGCTGAAGGGCACGGGACGGTCAAAATCATAGTAAAAACCATCCTCGATGGCGGGGCCAATGGCGACCTTGACTTCCTTGCCGAACAGAATCTTGACGGCCTGTGCCATAAGGTGGGCTGCGGAGTGCCTGAGAATTTCGAGGCCCGCTTCGGAGTCCGCAACGATGGGCTCGATCGTGGCGTCGGCATGCAGGGGCGTTGCCAAATCGACCAGGTGACCATTTACTGTGGCCGCAAGAATGGTCTTGCGTTTTTTGCCAGAAACCAGCTCGGCCAGCGCATCGGCAAGGCGTACGCCGTCCGGGAAGTTTTTGCCCGCTCCACTGGCGACGGAAACAGTAATCTCAGCCATAGCCTGCAATACAAAGATGGCAAAAAGAAAGGCTAACAGGCAGAAGGCCCTTGACGAACCTTCTGCATCCTAGCCTGTGTATTGGTAGGCGCGGACGGGGTCGAACCGACGACATCTACCACGTCAAGGTAGCGCTCTCCCACTGAGCTACGCGCCTGTACAAATCATCTAAGAATGAGTTTGTCTTTCTAAAGTACTGTTCGCCAAAAAGCAAGGCAAAACTGGAAGGCCGGTGGATTTTTGCCGGAACACCCCTGGCGCCTGCGGGCAGGGTTTGAAAAAAAATGTCCTGTTTTATAAAAAGTATTGAAAATATTGCCGGCTTTTTGGCAGTTCGGTTTATACTGGGACACACTGCTTCATGAAGTGCCGGAGGTGATGGCATGTCGATTACTTTCAGACAGTTGAAAATTTTTGCGGTTGTGGCTGAAACCAATCAGGTCACCCGTGCCAGCAAGCAACTGGAGCTGACACAGTCGGCTGTCAGCATGGCTTTGGCCGAGCTGGAAAACCAACTGGGCGGGCCGCTTTTTGATCGTCACGGCCGCAGTCTGCTGCTGAACGATCGCGGCCGCTATCTTTTACCCCATGCCAGGGACATGCTGCATCGCGCTTCCGTGGTGGAAGCCGTGCTGACCGGCCGGCAGGATGCGGTGGCCGGCGTGCTGCACATCGTAGCCAGCACCACGCTTGGCAACTACGTCTTGCCCTACCTGATGGGCGCCTTTATGCGGAAGTATCCCGAGGCCCATATCAACATGCTGGTGGTGAACACGCTCCAGACCGAGCGCCTGGTGGCCAAGGGACAGGCGGACCTGGGCTTTATCGAGGGCGATATCAATGTGGAGTGTCTGGTGGCCACGCCCTGGTTTGCCGACGAGATGTGCATCATCGTGGGCCCGCAGCATCCACTGGCCGGGCAGAAGTCCTTTCGCATTCCAGGCGATCTGAAAAAGACCAGTTGGGTCATGCGGGAAGAGGGATCCGGTACGGCGGAATTCTTCAGCAAACGTCTGGGCCGCCACGCCCGCAGCCTCAATGTCATTACCAGAACCGGCTATACCGAAGCCATCAAGAAAGAAGTCGAGGTCGGCGTGGGTGCGGCCTGCCTGTCCCGACTGACAGTGGCCCGCGAGGTGGAAGCCGGCTGGCTGCGGCTCTTGGACATCGAGGGCATCAACAAGAGCCGCCAGTTCTGGTTTATCCAGCACGAGGACAAGGTCGTGACCCGGCTTATGGCAGAATTCCTGCGCTTCTGCGAAAACGCGGTGCAGAAGCAACTGGACACGGCGACGCTGAGTTCGCCGTGGAAGCTGCAGGCCCTCCTGGATGCCCAGCCCCAGGGCTGAGACTGGCGGCAAATCCCATAGGCGGGGCGGGGAGAACAGGATTGACTTTTGCAGCCCCTATCGCCTATACAGTCCCCGTTTTGAGCGCTCCCGGCGCGCTGCGGGCTTGCCCGTGGCACATCGGAAGTGCGGCGGGGCGATGAGGTTCCGGGCAGATTGGGCCGAATTCACGCGGGAGCAGCACCATGGTCAACTACTATTACCTCGACCGCACCTTTGTGCGGATGGAAAGCGGGGAGAATCCGGATGTCCAGAATGTGTTCTGGGTGGATCTGGTCAGCCCGAGCATCGAAGAAATGCGGCAGGTGGAGCACGATTTCAATGTGGAGCTCTTTACCAAGCAGGAAAGCGAGGAGATCGAAAGCAGTTCCAAGTATGCTGAGACTGAGGATGAAATCGGCATCAACATGAACTTTCTGGTGCCCGAGGATGGCAATTTTGCCATTGACCCGGTTTCCTTCATTCTGAAGGACAAAATCCTGTTCACCCAAAGAAACCGGGATCTGCACACCTTTACCGAGACCAGCCGCCGCCTGCGCAGCATCAAGCCCGTTGACGGCGACGACATCTTTCTCTCTATTCTGGATATCCGCATCGATTACGATGCCGACCTGATCGAAAGCATCACCGACCAGATTACCTACATTACCCGGGCCATGGTGCGGGACAAGTCTCCAGACCGGCAGATCCTTCTGGACATCACCCAGTTGCAGGAAACCACCATTGCCATCCGTGAAAACATCGTGGAAAAACAACGCATTCTCTCCTCACTCCTCAAAAGCAAGATGTTTCCCAAGGAAGACTACGAGAAGATGCGTATCATGATGAAGGACGTGGGCTCGCTGCTGGATCACACCTCCTTCAATTTCGAGCGCCTGGAGTTTCTGCAGGCCAGCTTCCTGGGTCTGGTGGATATGGAGCAGAACCGGATCATCAAGATCTTTACCGTTGTCACCGTGATCTTTATGCCGCCGACCCTGATTGCCAGCGCCTATGGCATGAACTTCCGCAACATGCCCGAGCTGAACACCGAGTGGGGCTATCCCTTTGCCCTGCTGCTGATGTTCTGCTCCTCCATTTTCACCCTGTGGTTTTTCCGGCGTAAACAGTGGCTCTAGGCCGGAACTGGGCTCCTCGCCCAGGGCTGGACGGCCCGGAACGAGAACGGCTCCTCCGGAAGAAAGCAGGCGTCTGGTCCTGGATTGCTCTCGAATCGTCATGTCGGAGGGACGTACAGATGGGGAAAATCACGGAGCATTATGGAGAGGCGGACACCCTGTCCATGATGTTGCAGACGGGCGCCAATCCATTCCCAAAAGGTTAGCCGTCTCACGATTCGTTCAGGCCGACGCCGCCTTGTGGCGCGGCTTTTTCAGGCCTTCGCCGGCACTGCCCCTGTGTCCAGAAAACCGCAGCTTCCCGGATGCACTGTCCTTCATTTTGTCATGCCCTTTTGTAAACCGAACTCCCAAAGCGCCCTGGCCGCACATTTCGGCATCTTTTCGGCCTGCCTCATCTGGGGCCTGATGGCGCCCCTGGCCAAGGACGCCATGATCAGCGGCATTGACAGCGTGAGCATGGTGTTCTTTCGGGTTCTGGGCGGGGCTGCGCTTTTCTGGCTGAGTTCGCTCTTCCTGCCACGGGAGCCTGTCCCGCTTCGGGACAGGTTGCTCTTCATTCCGGCAGCCGTTTTCGGGCTGGTGTGCAACCAGTGCTGCTTCATCGTGGGGCTCAGTATTACCTCGCCCATCAATGCCAGTATTGTGACCACCTCGCTGCCCATCTTTGCCATGCTGTTTGCGTTCTTTATCCTGAAGGAACCCCTTACGGCCAAAAAGTGCGGTGGCGTGGCCCTGGGCTGTCTGGGCGCGGTGACGCTGATTGTGACCAGCGCCTCGGCTGCGGACGCCAGGGTGGGCCGGGTGCAGGGCGATCTGCTCGTGCTGGCGGCGCAGTGTTCCTATGCGCTGTTTCTCTCGCTGTTCAACCACCTTGTCCGCAAATACTCGGTGGTCACGGTCAACAAGTGGATGTTCCTCTGGGGCACGCTTTTGATCTGGCCCTTTACGGGCCAGCACGTAGTTGCCCTCGAGTGGCGCAGCGTGGCTTGGCAGACCTGGAGCGAAACCGCCTATGTCGTGCTTTTCGGCACCTATCTGGGCTATATTCTGCTGATCAGGGCGCAAAGGGTGCTCAGACCCACAGTGGTGTCCGTCTACAACTACGTGCAGCCGATGGTTTCGGTCATGGTATCGGCTCTGATGGGACTGAGCGTCTTCAAAGCGTCCCAGGCATTGGCCGTGCTGCTGGTTTTCTGCGGCGTCTGGCTTGTCATCACCTCCAAAAGCCGGGCAGAGCTGGAAAGGGAAAAACTGCTCAAACAGGAGCCCGCGCGTTCGCACCCGGCCATCTGATGCCGGCAGGGTGCCGCTTCGGCCACCTTGCCTGCATTGTGGTCGTTATTTTTTGACATTATTATGACTGGCCACATCACAGGCGGTTTGAGCTTTGCAGAGCCAATTTTCTGCAACAAACGGGTGTTCATCATTTTTGTCCTGCAAGGGGCAATGAGCGGGCACGCTGCCACACGCAGAAAGCGGACAGTGGCATTTGACCACCTGGCAAAACTGATTAAAGAAGGAAACAGCACTATTGCATTCACCCGAAACGGTCAGACCCTGTTTCATATACCACCACGCACGGTACAGGGGGAACATGCGGCAAGGATAGGGAGGAATCGCCATGCAACGGGCCACCATCGAAAATATGCTGAACTCGGTCGATATCCGGATAAACGGCACCAGAGCCTGGGATATGCAGGTTCACAGGGAGCAGCTTTTCCAGCGGATCGCCCGCCGGGGCAGTCTGGGGCTGGGCGAAGCGTATATGGACGGCTGGTGGGACTGCGAAGCCCTGGATGAAGCTATCTGCCGCATTCTGCGCGGCCGTCTCGACAGGCGCTTCCGCCTGACCCTGCCGGACATGCTGGCGGCCGTGGCATTTGCGGTGCGCAACCTGCAAAGCGTGGCCCGTTCGACCCTGGTGGCTGAAAGGCACTACGACTTCAGCAACGAGATGTTTGCAGCCATGCTCGGGCCGACCATGCAGTACAGTTGCGGCTACTGGGAAGGCGCGCGCAACCTGGACGAGGCCCAGGAGGCCAAGATGGACCTCATCTGCCGGAAGCTGCATCTTGAAGAGGGGATGCGCGTTTTGGACATCGGCTGCGGCTGGGGCGGGCTGGGCCGGTACATGGCCGAACGTTACAAGGTGCGGTTCTCTGGCGTGACCGTGTCGAAAGAACAGCTTCGCTACGCCGAAGAGCACAGCCGCGGGCTGAACCTGCGCTGGCGCCTGGAAGACTACCGCAGCCTGCGGGAAAAGTATGATCGCATCGTTT